>DASXBS010000155.1:0-19803 GCA_036491555.1 Casimicrobiaceae bacterium | reverse complement strand
TACATGTCAAGGGTAGGTAAGGTTTTTCGCGTTGCATCGAATTAATCCACATCATCCACCGCTTGTGCGGGTCCCCGTCAATTCCTTTGAGTTTTAATCTTGCGACCGTACTCCCCAGGCGGTCAACTTCACGCGTTAGCTGCGGTACTAGGAAATCGCTTCCCCAACACCTAGTTGACATCGTTTAGGGCGTGGACTACCAGGGTATCTAATCCTGTTTGCTCCCCACGCTTTCGTGCCTGAGCGTCAATCTCAGCCCAGGGGGCTGCCTTCGCCATCGGTGTTCCGCCACATATCTACGCATTTCACTGCTACACGTGGCATTCCACCCCCCTCTGCCAGATTCAAGTTCTCTAGTTTCCACTGCCATTCCCAGGTTAAGCCCGGGGCTTTCACAGCGGACACAAAGAACCGCCTACGCACTCTTTACGCCCAGTAATTCCGATTAACGCTCGCACCCTACGTATTACCGCGGCTGCTGGCACGTAGTTAGCCGGTGCTTATTCTGCCGGTACCGTCAGAGATCCGGGGTATTCACCCGAACCCTTTCTTTCCGGCCAAAAGAGCTTTACAACCCGAAGGCCTTCTTCACTCACGCGGCATGGCTGGATCAGGGTTTCCCCCATTGTCCAAAATTCCCCACTGCTGCCTCCCGTAGGAGTCTGGGCCGTGTCTCAGTCCCAGTGTGGCTGATCATCCTCTCAGACCAGCTACCGATCGTCGCCTTGGTAAGCCTTTACCCCACCAACAAGCTAATCGGACATCGGCCGCTCCCATAGCGCAAGGCCCTTGCGGGTCCCCTGCTTTCCTCCGTAGAGCATATGCGGTATTAATCCGGCTTTCGCCGAGCTATCCCCCTCTACGGGATACGTTCCGATGTATTACTCACCCGTTCGCCACTCGCCGCCAGGGTTGCCCCCGCGCTGCCGTTCGACTTGCATGTGTAAAGCATGCCGCCAGCGTTCAATCTGAGCCAGGATCAAACTCTTCAGTTTAATCTCTGCAAGATACTCAATACTGACGTTGACCAACTCCTTACCACCGGCCATCCAGGCTGCCCTTGCGGGTAACCCGTCGTGGCCGGCAATTCGTCATTGGCCACGGGCCTGGCGCCGTGAAAGCCCCAAGCCCGCTTCCTTCAGTGTGAGTACCATTTCTGTTTCCTTGAGTCCCTGTAGCCACTCCGCTTGCGCTCCGGTTGCCCGTGGCGACGCGCGGTGGCCCAGGGCGTCCCTAGGCCCCAAGTACCCACACTTATCGGTTGTTCAGATTGTTAAAGAGCGCGGCACAGAAAATATAGGTGCCGAGAGACGCGATTATACCGCATAAAGTGGTTCGGTCAACAGTCCCCTGTGCCTCAGGACTGTTGCACAGTTACGCCGGACGGCGTCGAGGCAAGCATATGGGCATCGCGGTTGAGTTTCGCAAGCAGCATTTGCGCGCTCTCGGACCACGTCAGCCAGCGGTGCGGCGTCACGCGGTCGTTCCCGGCGCCTGTGCTCATTGCGATGTGCGCGCGAATGGCGTTCTCGAGCGATAGGACGTCCTCGGGATCGAAGTACGCCGGATAGTCGAGACCTATTTCGCGAAACACCGAAATGTCGCTGGCGATCACCGGCAATCCGTGACGCATCGCCTCGACGAGCGGGAGGCCGAATCCCTCCGCTAGCGACGCGAAGATCAGCGCCGAGGCGTGACGATATGCATAGTCGAGTTCCGCATCGGTTCCGGAGTCGAGCCAGAACAGACGGCGACCGAACTCGCCGTGCTCGCGCAAGCGTCGTGCGAGCTCCTCCGACCGCCATCCGAGTCGCCCGAAAATCACCAGGCGCACGTCGAGCCCCTGCGCCCACAGACGATCGAACGCGTCGAGGACCCGCGCGTGATTCTTGCGCGGCTCGACCGTGCCGACTACCAGAAAGACGCTGCTCGGCGGTCCGTCGCACGCACGCGACACCGCACCGAACGGTACGGACTTCGCCGGTGCGTCCAGATCCGCGCCGAGGTAGAAGTGATCGATCACGAGCGGTGCAGCGAACCCCAGATGAGCGAGGTGTGTCTTCAGGTCATCCGCGACGCTGCGCGAAATGCCGAGCAAGCCATCGGCGTAGCGCAAAACGCGGCGCAGCCATTTGTCCATGAGCATCGGCGAACCTTCCGGCGCGAGATCTGGACGCAGCAGCGGAATGAGATCGTAGACCACCACCCAAATCTTGGCACCTGCCGCGCGTGCGCGAACCAGCTCACGCGACAGGTTGACGCTCCACGACGGGTCGAGGAGGATGAGCACGTCGCATGCGTGGAACTCGACGCGTGCCGACGGACGCATCGTCGATTTCAGTCGGCGCCGCAGATTGTGTGCGCCGTGAACAAGACTGCGCAACCCGAATTCGAGGCGTTGCGAATGCAGCAGGTTGCGTAGTGCGCGCGACGGAATGATGCGCAGCGTGGCCGCGCGCGCGCGATGGAAACCGCTACGCAGGCGGTCGGTCGCATTGCGATCGCTTCGCGGACCGGCAGCACGCGGCAATGCGTCGATCGCAATCAGCCGGCGCCCATCATGGATCATCGGGGTGACGACGGACGGACCCCGCACCTCGAGCAGTGCTTCGACAAGATTTCGACTCGCCCGCTGTATGCCGGTGTGATACCTACTCGCGTAGGTCGAAGTGCATTCCAGATAGACGCGTCGCGCGCCTGGGGCGGGACTTACCGGAAGGTCCGCGCTGCGCGACGATACGGCCGAGGGATCGGTCAATGGCTTGGTGAGAATCGTTGCCGCCTGACTGGCGGAAAGATGGCGCGATGCGTCAGCGGTATCACTCGCGCTTCACGCGCGCCAGATCGGCGTCGACCATCATCGCGATCAACGCGCTGATATCGGTCTTCGCCTGCCATCCGAGCACCGAGTGCGCCTTGGCAGGGTTGCCGAGCAGAACGTCGACTTCGGCTGGCCTGAAGAACTTGGGATCGACGACGACGTGGTCGCGGTGATCAAGCCCCACATGATCGAATGCGATCTTGCACATGTCGCGCACCGTGGTGGTCTTGCCGGTCGCGATGACGTAGTCGCCGGGGGCGTCCTGTTGCAACATTAACCACATCGCTTCGACATAATCGCCCGCGAACCCCCAGTCGCGTTTGGCGTCGATGTTGCCCAACCGGAGCTCGCGCTGCTTTCCGAGCTTGATACGCGCCACTGCGTCGGTCACCTTGCGGGTGACGAACTCTATGCCGCGCAATGGCGACTCGTGGTTGAACAGGATGCCACTCGAGGCGTGCAGGCCGAAGCTCTCGCGGTAATTCACCGTAGTCCAGTGCGCGAACAGCTTGGCGACTCCGTAAGGGCTGCGCGGATGGAACGGCGTCGATTCGTCCTGGCGCTCGCGCTGGATGAGGCCGAACATCTCGCTAGTCGACGCCTGGTAGAAGCGTATCTTCTGGTCATGTCGGCGCACCGCTTCGAGCACGTTCATGGCGCCAATGCCGGTCACCCCGGCGGTGAGGAGGGGCTGCTGCCACGACGTCGCCACGAAGCTCTGCGCGCCCAGGTTGTAGACCTCGTGCGCTTCGCTCGCGGCGAGCGCGCGATCGATCGAGCTCACATCGGTCAGATCGCCTTCGATGATCGCGACATCGTCGACGATGCCGAGCGCGCGCAGCCGCCACATCGAATCCGAGCTGCGCCGCGCCAGCAGCCCGTGGACGCGATAGCCTTTGTTCAGCAGCAGCGCTGCGAGATATGCCCCGTCCTGTCCGCTGATGCCGGTAATGAGTGCACTCTTATTCATCTTTTCCCCTTTGCCACGATTGTAGCGCTGCGCGCAGCGATACGGAGATCGGCGTCGACGCCTTCCAGCCGGTCGCCGCGAAAATCTTGGAAGCATCACCGCACATGCGCCTCTGTTCGGAAGGACGCATGCGCTCGACCTGCGTCTCTATTTTGGCCTCGACACCGGCCAGATCCATGAGCGCCTGCAGTATCGAGGACAAGCTGTGCTCCGCGCCCGAGCACACGTTGTAGATCTCCCCAGCGTGCCCGCGCTCGAGCAGCGCGAGATATGCTTCGACCACATCGCGCACGTCGGTGAAGTCTCTCGTGACGTCGAGATCGCCGACTCGAAGCACCGGCGGCTGGCGGCCCTGCGCGATATCGGCGACCTGCCGCGCGAAGTCCGAAACCGCGAATCGATCGCTCTGTCCCGCGCCGATGTGATTGAAGGGCCGCGCGAGCACGATGTCCATTCCGCGACTCACATGATATTGCCAGCACAGCGCCTCGGCGGCGAGCTTGCTGACTGCGTACGGGTTGCGCGGACGCGGCAGCCGCGTTTCGCTCACTGGGAGCTCGGCTTCCGGCACCAACCCGTAGACTTCTCCAGTGCCCACGTAGAGCATGCGCCCGCGAAACTGCGCCGCCTCGAGCGCCCGCAAAAGATGCAGCGTGCCGATGATATTGACCTGCAGCGTGGTCTCCGGATCGCGAAACGACTCCGGCACGGCGCTCTGGGCGGCGAGATGGATCACCGCATCAGGTCGTTGCTGCGCGATGAGTTGAGACACCGCGCCTTGCTCACGAAGATCGAGTGTCGCGGCGATGTTGGCGAGCGTCCAGCGCTGCCCATGCGCTGTTGTTTGCAGCACGCGAGCAATGGTTGCCCCCACGAAGCCGGAAAGGCCAGTGACCAGGAGTCGTCGCTTCGGATCGGCTGTTATCATGCGTCGCGCCGAAGCTTATACCAGCGATCGTCCAGCAACACATCGAGCAGCCCGAGCGCGCTTTGCTCCCAGCTCAGCCGCGGCATGGCGCCGGCGTCGGGTCGCTTCGATGATGGCAGCGCCAGCCACTGCTCGATCGCCGCGGCAAGGTCGTCGGCGCTGCCGAGCGCGAAATAACTCGCATGCTCGCCAGCGATCTCGCGGAACACCGCGATGTCCGATGCCAGGATTGGCGTGCCAAATTGCGCGGCCTCGACCAGAGGCAGGCCGAATCCCTCGCCCGCGGAGGCGAGCAGCACGCCTGCGCTGTGAGCGTACGCATATGCGAGCTCCGGATCGCTCGGATCCTCGAGCAGGTGCAGGCGGCCACCGATTTCGGGATGCGTACGCAGACGCGTGAGCAGCACGTCGACGTTCCACCCCGGCTTGCCCGCGATGCAAAGGGTGACATCGACCCGGCGGCTCCAGAGTCGCTCGAAAGCCTCCAGCGCCAGAGCGTGATTCTTTCGCGGCTCGAGCGTGCCCACCATGAGCACACAGCGTCCGCGAAGCGCGCGTCGCACGCGCTCGCTTTCCACGCCGCCGGGGGAAGCAAGGAAGTCAGATCCGAGGTGCCAGAATCCCAGCCGGGCAGGAGGCGGCTCGCTCCTCACGCGCAGATATGCGAGCACTTCGTCGGCGACCGCGCGCGAGATGCAAACGCACCCATCGCTGTGGCGCAATGCCTTGTCGAGCCATCCGGTGAACCATTGGGCCCCGCCCTCGACGAAGAGATGCGGAAAACGAATCGGCAGCAGGTCGTACACGACACAGTAGATGCGGCCCAGGTGGACGCGTACCTTTTCGAACAGTGGCAGGTACGCGTCGATCTTCGCCCACGACGAATCGAGCATCAGGAGGATGTCGCCGGCACGCCATTCGATCGCCATTCCCCCGTGGGCGGACGGCCCCTCTGCTGCGACCAGTCCCTGCGACACCAGCCATGGCACGGCTTGGACCAGGCGATTTCCTTCCAATCGCACTGCGACGACGTCGAATCCCGCGCGTTCGGCGCAATAGAGCCAGCGAACCGTGTTGCGCACGACCCTCTGAATGCCGGTCTGGTGATCCTTCTCAGCGATATGCGAGACGTCGACTACGATGCGCCGACGCGCGAATCGCGGCTGCAGTAGATCTTCGTGCAGTGCCGATGCAATCGTTTTCACCGAATGGTGCGCCCCGCTCGGGACCAGAGTTGCGCCGATTTCGTGCAGCGCCGCCGGCAGCGATGCGGCCTCGGCGCGCGCGATCATCTCAGGGATAGCTTCGGCGTACTGCGCGGCGATGCGCTCGACATCGTGCTCGCGGATGACATAGTTGCGGCCTGCGGCGCGCAGAGCGGCGCGCCCGTCAGAGTCCTGTCGAAGGTGCGTCAATGCGTCGGCGAGCTCGGCCGCATCGGGTACGGTACCGATCTTTCGGATGACGCCTTCAGGGTAGTCGGCGAAGCTCCCCGCCTCGTTGGCGATCAGTGCGACGCCGTGCGCGAGGCAATCCAGGATGGCCTTCGACGTTCCGCCGCGCGTGTGCGTGCGCAACTGTACGGCGAGATCGGCAACTGCGAGATACTTCGCATAGGTCGATTCGTCGATATAGCCGGTGACTCGAACGCGGGAGGCGAATTCGCTGGCTTCGATTGCGCGTGTAAGTCGATGACCAAAGGCATCGCGCGCCATTTCTCCCACGAACACGAGCTTCGCCGCCGAAGCCGTCTCCAAAGCGGAGCGCGTGAACGCATCGAGCAGCACGTCGCCGCTCTTCGTCCATGTGACGTGTCCGAAGGTACATACGAGAAAGTCGTCGGTCCCGAAGCCTAGCTCGGCCCTGAGAGCCACGCGCATAGCGTCGCAGACCAACGGCGGCAGGCGCACCATCTGCTTGATGATCCGGTACGGCGCCGCCCAGCCTTCGGGATAATTCGACGTTGCCACGTCCAGGTTAAATGGTGTGTGCGAGATGACGCCGATCGCGGCATCGATCACCATCTTGCTGACCGGCAGGTTGACCATGCTCGCGCCGATGGGGTCCGGGTGGCCTTGCACTGGCGCGAGGTAGCGACGGCCGCGGGGCCCGTGCGATCCAAGTACCGCGCGCTGATAACTTCCCGCGCGGCCGAGGTTGAAGTCCACGTAGCCGTAAAGTCCGCTCAGGAAAGCATCGTGCAGCACGACAACGCCGGGATAGCGCGCGAGGTAATCGAGCATGTACGCGTGGAACTCGGAGTTTCCCATCTCATAGACGATTGCGTCGTAACGGCCGCGTCGCTCCTCGAACCGCGTGTGCGGAAGGATGGCGAAGCGTTCGCTCAAGGCCGGGTCGCGCACTTCGTAATCGTCGACGTAGACGTCGATATCGAAATGGCGGGCGAGATGAGGCATAAACGCAGCGTTGTAGTCGGCGATCCCCGACTTGCAAGGCGGCAACGGCGTGAACAGCGCGATGCGAGGCTTTGCGACCGCGACGACCGTGCGACTTCCCGCCCCTGCGATCCCGCGCGAGCGCGCGTCGCGCATCGCGTCCAAGGCGAGGTCGGCGGAGCGCTCCCACGTGAATTCGCGCGCGCGGCGCAGCCCGTAATCGCGCAGATCCGCGCGGAAATCTGCGTCGCCGAGCACAGCATGCAACCGCTGAGCGAGCGCTGCCGGGTTAGCCGCGTCGAACACGGCATCGCGACGCGCAATGATTTCGCCGATGCCGGAATTGTCGGCGCCGATCACCGGCGCGCCGCATGCCATCGCTTCGAGCACCGGCAGACCGAAGCCCTCGTAGAGAGAGGGAAAGACGAATGTGGCGCAATGGTTGTACAACGCTACCAGGTCGTGCTCGTCGACGAATCCGGCCAGCACGAGCGCATCGCCGACGCCTAGTCGGCGCGCCGTCTTGACGAGACGTACGCGCGTCTCCTCCGACATCGAGCAGACGATCACGAATTGCAGGTGTTCGCGCACCGCGCCGGGAAGTGCCGCGAATCCGGCGATGGCGCCTTCGAGATTCTTGCGTGGATCGTCGCCTCCGGTGTAGAGCACGAAGCGCTTGCTGATGCCATGCCGCCCGAGCACCGCCTGCGGTGGAGGCTCCCCGCGAGGCGCGGCACGGAACACGGCGTCCACGCCAGCCCAGATGATGCTGATACGCCGCGCGTCGATACCCAGCAGGTCAACGGCATCGGCGCGGGTCGATTGCGAGATAGCCAGCAGAAGGTCGCACTCGCGAAGGGTATCGAGCTTGCTCCGATACCAGTTTGCATGCGCCGTGTCCGCAAGATAATGGTGCGGCATGCGCAACGGAATGAGGTCATAGAGCGTCGCTGCGCGCAGCACCCCGGCAACCGCCGGCCAGCGCTTTGGAACGGTCGCCCTCCCTTGAAATCCCTCGAACACGTGCGCCACGTGCACGACGTCGGGCTGCAGGCTCATCCAATGCCGCCTCACCAGCGTGGCCGCGACGAGAGCGTCCTCGGCACGCTGGGCCGGATCGTGCTCGGCCAGATGCGGATATCGATACGCGCTCAGCCGGCCACGGCCGACCGCAAGCTCGAACGGCGCCATCGTTTGTGCGAGATTGGCAGCGTAGGCTGCGTTGAAGCACAGGCGAAGCTCATCCTCCCCCGTGCGCGCTGCCATCGCGAGCGCGAGGCTTTGCGCATACCGGCCCACACCCCGTCCAGCCGAAGCCTCGGACTGACACGCCTGCAGATCCGCGAGCACACGCACGTCGATTCAGCGGCTTTGGACGCGTGGGCCGCGGCGGGCGGTCAAGCCGCGCGCGATCGCGGGAACGTCCCGCAAGCCTGCGCACGCCGCGTCGCGACCGGGGTCGCCTAGGGCGCGACTCATGCCTTGCGCTGCCGGGCGATTTCCTGCTCGAGCAGAGCCGACAGCGCGTCGACACTTAGCGAGTTCGAGTCGGCAACCGCGCGATAGATGGCATCGGCCGAGTGAGGGATCGACGTGCCCAAGAGTGCGCGCCCCGCACCCGTCGAGTCGTCGGTGGACGACTCGATGCGCGAAGGCGCGCCTTCCAGCAGCCAGCGTTTGGCGCGTGACCAGTGACCGGGGTAGCGCTCGCGCATCCACGGCGCGACGCGCGAATAGATTCCGGAGCGCTTCGCGAGGTCCACCAATCGGCGCGCGAGCCCACGCGCCGGCATGCCGTCTGCAGCCGGCGCGGGTCCGAGAACCTCGCGCAGCCTTCGTAGCGGAGAGGTCATCCGCCACGACAGCGTGTTGACCATCGCCTCGACATGCGCCTGCATCGCGGCGGCGTGAGCTTCGGCGGCGTCGAGTCCCGAACGCAGCTCGCGGGCTTCGGCGGACGAGCGTTCGAGTTGCGCTTCGACTTCACTTGCGCGGGCGGCGGACGCGGCGGCTTCCCGGCGCGCAGCGTCTGCGCGCGCGTTGACGATCGAGCAGAAGCTGGCGCTCGCCATACCACTCAACGCAAAATCATCGAACACCGCCGCGCCATGATCGAACGCGCGCTCGAGCTCGGGATGACGCTCGCAGACGTAGAAGCGATTGAGCCCGTCAAACCATACGAAGCGATAGCCGCGCGCCATCAGCATCGGCTCCCACGCTCCGTACGCCGGAGCCTCGGTTCCGGGTACGGTGCTCTCGACGACGACGACCCATGGCCTTACCTCGCCGCGCCAGCCCTCGAGCGCCTGGCGCTCGAAGCCTTCGACGTCGATTTTCATCCAGTGGATGTCGCGCCCGGCACACGACGCGAGGATCTGCTCGAGCGTCGTGCAGGGAACGCTCACCTCGCGCATGGCGAAACCCGATGCGACGTGTCGCGCCGCGACGTCGCGCAGCGCCGTGGTGAGCCCGGTGCCTTCGAACTGATACAGCGTAAGGGCGCCGGGCTGCGCGCCGACGGCGGCCTGAATCACGCGTTCGTCCGGTCGAAGCTCGCGCAATTGCTGCGCGTAGCCTTCGACCGGCTCGACGTGGACACCGCGCCAGCCCTGTTCGTAGAAGCCCATGCTTACCGAGTCGACGATCGCGTCCTGCGCCCCGATATCGACGTAGAAGCCGCAGTCGACATGCCTCAGCGCACGCCACAGCATCACGTCCTCGAAGTTCTGGGCGTACGACGTGAACATTCAGCGACATTCCTCGCGCCTGATCTCGAACTTCGCGTCGAGTGCGTTCGATCCGATGAAGTACGACTGGTCCGGGTTGACGACGTCGAACACGAGCGCATTGTCGGTCCACTCGTAATTGTCGACGAGATGCGTGTCCGAACTCACGAGCGCGGGCGAAAACGAATACGATCCGGGTCCGAGCGTGCAGGTGAAGCGCAGCGTGTACACGACGAGCTGGTCGCCGCGCACGTCGTCGACCACCTGACCGGTATGCCAAGTGTTGGTACCCCATGCTACGTGGCCCAGGCGGTCGCGCAGCATGTATCCCAGTACAAGGCGCGGAATTGGCGCGTGGGCTCGCACTCGTGCGGTGAGCGCCAGGCGCTGTCCTACGCGGACGGAGCGCACCGGCAGCCCCGAATCGGCATCGGCGAGCGAAAGCTCGATGAGCGCCGCTTCACCGGTCCCCGAGCGTGTACGTAACCAGCCGTCGGCCCCGCGCGATTGTTCGACGGCAATGCGCTCGTTGTCCTTGCGCGCGATCAGTGCGTTGTAAAAGTCGACCACCTCGTCGGGCACACCGTCGCGCAGGATGCGCCCGCGGTCGAGCAGGATCACGCGATCGCATAGCGCACGGACGTCGGCCATGCCGTGGGTAACGAACAGCAGCGCGGTGCCTTGCTCTTTGAACGCGCGGATGCGCCCGAAGCTCTTGTGCTGGAAATACGCGTCGCCGACCGACAGCGCCTCGTCGACGATCAGTACATCGGGGCGAAAGGCGGTGGCGACCGCGAACGCCACCCGCATCTGCATGCCGCTCGAATAGGTGCGCACCGGCTGATCGAAGTACCCGCCGATCTCGGCGAAAGCTTCGATGTCGGGCATCGCCTGCGCGATAGCGTCGGCGCTCAATCCCATCAAGCCGGCGGCGTGGATCGCGTTCTGCCGTCCCGTGAATTCCTGGTTGAAGCCCATCCCCAGCTCCAGGATCGCCGCGATCCGCCCGGACACCTGCACGCTGCCCTCGGTCGCCCGCTGGGTTCCAGCGATAAGCTTCAGCAGCGTGCTCTTACCGGCGCCGTTCTGGCCGACGATGCCGACCGCGCTACCTGCCGCGACGTCGAAGCTCACTTCGCGCAACGCCCATTGCTCGCTGCTCGGGGTGACCGGCGCGCCGAACCATGAGACGACGCGCTGCCACTCGGAGCGGTATTGGCGGAACGCCTTGCCCAGCCCGGACACGGCAAGTACCGGCGAGCTCGTATGTTTCCCCCCAGCGTCGCTGCGCGCCGCTTCCCCCAGGAGGCGAGCGCCCTGAAGCGGCCCGGCAGCACTCATAGCACGTCGACCATTTCGGGACTCGCCCGCCGAAACATCGTCAGCGCCGCGACCAGCAGCAGCACGCACGTCAGCGCCAGCCACGCGAGCGCGGATACGTCGGGCGCGCGATCGAACAATAGAGCGCTTTGATAACCCTCGACGATCGGTGTCATCGGGTTGACTTGGACGAGACGCCGCAGCCCGCCTGGCACGATGTCCGGCGTATAGGCAATCGGCGCCAGCCAGAACCCGAACTGCAGCGCCACCGGCACGATCTGGCCGACGTCACGCACGAACACATTGACCACGCCGAGCAGCAGCCCGACGGCAAGGCCCATCGACAGCGTGAGCAGCATGAGCAGGGGCACCCACGCGGCGGTCATGCCCGGGAAACGACCGAACGCCGCGAAGGCGGCCAGCACGGCGATGAATAGCAGAATGTTGTTGAGCAGCGCGGAGCCGGCGGCGATGATCGGCAGGCATATGCGCGGAAAGCTCATCTTCTTGAGCAGGTTCGCGTTGTCGACGAACAGTGTGAGGCTGCGATTGACGATGTCGGCGAACAGCGACCATCCGAGCATGCCGGAGAGCAGGTAGAGCGCGTACGCAGACCTGTCGTTGGCCATGCCCGGCAGCTTCGCGGACATGATCCCCGCCAGCACCAGTGCGAAGATGGCTGCCTGCGCCAGGGGATGAATGATCATCCACAGGCCGCCGAGCTTGCTGCGCGCAAAGCGCGCGCGTATCTCGGAACGGATCGACGATGCAATGAAGTTGCGATAGCGCCAGGCGCTGGCCAGATTGGGGGCTATCAAGCGGAATAGTCCTCGCCGGAGTCACCGTCATCGGGTGCCCGTCGGCCGGAATCGATCATTCAGCGCGCCGCAGAACCCGCGCAGGGGCGACGCACCCATTGGGCGCTCGTTTCAGCGCTCTTTGTCGCGCTCGCGAAAATGCACCAATGGCCAGCGTCTCGTGTCGCATCGTGTCGCGCCATGGACACCGCGAATAGTATCATCCTTCGTTTCGGGCGACGCAGGCCGGCGCGGCATGTGCATGCCCGACTCATCCCCGATGACAGCGCTCCAATCCCCTGCCCTCCAGCGCGTCGCGCTCGTCCACGACTGGCTCGACACATGGCGAGGCGGCGAGCAAGTGCTCGCCGAGGTCCTGGAACTTTATCCGCAGGCCGATCTTTTCTCTTTGGTCGACTTCCTGCCCGATGCAATGCGCCGGCATATTCTCGGCAAGCACGCCCGCGTGAGCTTCCTGCAGCGCATGCCGGGCGCGGCGCGGCACTTCCGCGCCTTCTTGCCGCTATTCCCACGGGCCATCGAGTCGCTCGACGTCTCCGGCTATCCGCTGGTGATATCGATTTCGCATGCTGTCGCCAAGGGCGTGAAGACACAGCGTGGGCAAGTGCATGTCTGCTACTGTCTCACTCCGATGCGCTACGCATGGGACCTCCGCGAAACCTATCTCGACGCGGCTGACGCGCTGCGCGGTCCAAAGCGCGCGCTCGCCACCGCAATCCTCGACCGGCTGCGGCGATGGGACGTCACCGCGAGCGAGCGCGTCGACGATTTCATTGCCATCTCCAGCTTCATCCGCGAGCGCGTTCGCCGTTGCTACGGACGCGATGCAAGCGTTGTCTATCCGCCGGTCGACGTCGAGTTCTTCACGCCCGCCCCGGTCCGGCCGTCGCGACGCGACTTCTTCACGGCCTCGCGCTGGGTCGCCTACAAACGGCTCGACGCCATCGTGGAGGCGTTCGCGTCAATGCCAGAGCGCCGCCTGCTGGTCGCGGGCGACGGCCCGGAGCTCGCACGCGTGCGCGATCGCGCAAGCGCCAATGTGGAATTCGCTGGCGAAGTCTCGCGCGAGCGCATGCGCGACATGATGCGCGAAGCGTGCGCCTTCGTTTTCGCCGCCGAGGAGGACTTCGGCATCGCGCCGCTGGAGGCGCAGGCGTGCGGCACGCCGGTGATCGCTTACGCGGGCGGAGGCGCGCTGGAAACGATAAGCGGCGGCGACAACGGCCTTGAGCCTACCGGTGTGTTCTTCGCCGAACAAAGCGCCGCTGCGATCAGATCGGCAATCACGGCCTTCGAAGCGCGTGCCTGCCCGATCGACCACGACGCTTGCCGTAGGAACGCCTTGCGCTTTTCGCGAGCGCTGTTCCGTGAGCGATTTGCTGCTCAGGTAGAGTGTGCTCACACGCGTCTTGCGGCGCACAGCGCCGTCTCGATCAGTCCCGCCACACCGTGTTGAACACACCGCGAAACCTGATCAAGACCAACGCATCGACGCTCGACGAGCTCGCGCGCGCAGCGGATCCGCTTATCATCGCGCTCGCCGGGATCGGCGCGCATCTGGCCTATCTCCCCGAGCTGGCCATCGCACCCGCCTACTGGCTGGCGATCGGCGCTGTAGCGCTTACGAGCATGATCGTGTTTCCAGCGGTTGGGCTTTATCGCCCACAGCGCGGAGCCAGCATCGTCGAGGACGTTCGCGCGCTCGTCTCCGGCTGGCTGATCCTCCTCGCGCTTGGTGTGTTTGTCGTCTTCGTCACCAAGAGCGGCACCGTGTATTCGCGGGTCTGGGTGGCGATCTGGGTCGCCAGCGGATTCGTTCTGCAGACCACCGTACGCGTTGCATTGCGCCTTATCCTGCGCTCGCTGCGGCAGCGCGGCTATAACCTGCGCCACATCTGCATCGTTGGCGCCGGAGAGCTCGGCAGGGAGGTGGCGCTTCGTCTGCGCCGCGCGCCGTGGAGCGGGCTGCATCTGCATGGCTTCTACGACGACACGCCCGGCCTAGCGGGTATGCAGGTCGACGGTGTGCCGGTACTCGGAAGCATCGATCGGCTGCCTGGCGACCTCGATCGCGGCGAGCTCGACCAGGTTTGGATAGCGCTGCCGCTGCGCGCCGAGGAGCGCATCCGCAGCTTGGTGTCCGACCTGCGCGACCATCCCGTTCAGGTGCGTTACGTTCCGGACATTTTCGGTTTCCAGCTGCTGCGGCACAGTTTCTCCGAAATCGCGGGCATGCCCGTCATCGGTCTCACCGACACACCGATGCAGGGTGCTCAGCGCTTCCTCAAGGCGATAGAGGACTACATCGGCGCGGGCGTCGCGCTGCTGGTCCTTTCACCGGTGCTGCTGATCGTCGCAGTGGTCATCAAGCTCAGTTCGCAGGGGCCCGTGCTTTACCGTCAGCAGCGCGTGACCTGGAACGGCAGGCACTTCACGATGCTCAAGTTCCGCTCGATGCACACAGGTGCCGAGACCGCGAGCGGTCCGGTGTGGTCGCGCCAGAGCGATCCTCGCACCACCGCGATCGGAGCGCTGCTTCGCCGCTTCAGCCTCGACGAGCTGCCGCAGCTGTTCAACGTGCTTCGCGGCGACATGTCGCTGGTCGGGCCGCGTCCCGAGCGCCCCGAATTCGTCGCGCGTTTCCGCCAGGAAATCCCGGGCTACATGCAAAAGCATATGGTCAAGGCCGGCATCACCGGCTGGGCGCAGGTCAACGACCTGCGCGGGAGCAGCGACCTCGCCAAGCGGATACAATACGACCTGTATTACATCGAGAACTGGTCACTGTGGTTCGATTTGCGCATCCTCGCGCTCACCGTGTGGCACGTGCTCAAGAGCCGCAACGCGTACTAGGGCCTGTTCACCCTCCTTCGTGAGCGATCTTGCCGAAACGCCGGCGGCCGGACCGGGAACTCCACCGGATACCGTCGCTTCCGCGCCCGCAGCAGTGCCTGTGCGCGTCGGTCCGCGTCCGCTGGCCGTTGCGCTGTGGCTCTTCGTCGCCAGTGCTTCGATATGCCTTCTGGTTTATCTCGGTATTGCCGTGCAGGGCGCTTGGTTCACGAGCGCGCAGGCGCAGCACTGGACGCCCGCGCAGATGGCGGTTGCGCGCGGCACGGGACAGCTTCGTCCGGAAGGGCTGCAGCTGACGTCGCCCGATGCGAGCGACGCGACGTTAGTGAGCGTCGTCACGTCGCTGCGCTCGTCGCAGTACCCTGTGATCGCGTGGCAAAGCATCGGCGTTCCCGACAGCGTCGAGGTCGCGCTGCTGTGGCACAACGACTACGAGCCCACCCGAGTGTTCAACCGTCGCCTGGCGGTCGAGAGCGGGCGCATCCAGCCATTCACGCTTGAAGGCGATCCAAACTGGAACGGAACGATCACTGGCCTCGCCATCGGTTTCAAGGGAGCCTATATCCAGCCTATCGTGATCGTCGGCGCGACCGCCAAGACGATGAGCGCCGCCGAAGTCTTGTCCGACCGCGTTCGCGAATGGTTCACCTTCGAACCGTGGACGGGTTCGTCGATCAACCTCATCATCGGCGGCGCTGACGTGCAGGAGCTGCCGATGCCATTCATTTTCGCGGTGATCATCGGCGTCGCCGCGCTGCTCTACGCATTGCTCGCGCGCTGGCGCCCTCAGTGGGTGGGACCTGCCGGTGCGCTGATCGTCGGAGGCTTGTTCGCCGCTGGCTGGTTCGCCCTCGATGCGCGTCTGCAATGGAATCTCGCGCGCCAAGCCAGCGTCACCGCGCAGACCTACGCGGGCAAGTCGTGGCGCGAGCGGCACCTTGCCGCCGAAGACGGCATGGTTTTCGCATTCATCGAAAAGGTGCGCGCCAAGCTGCCGCCACCGCCGGCGCGCGTGTTCATGGTGGCCGATGAGCACTATTTCCGCGACCGCGCCGCGTATCACCTCTATCCGTACAACGTCTACTTCTCGCCGTGGGTGAATGCTATGCCGCCAGCGTCGGCGTTGCGGCCGGGAGACTACGTCGTGGTGTTCCAGCGGCGTGGCGTGCAGTTCAACGCCGCCACCCGGAGCCTGCGATGGGAAGGACAACCGCCGGTGCAAGCGGAGCTCCTGCTCGTCGAAGGTGGCGCAGCGATGTTCAAGGTGCTTTGATGGAAAGCGTGCAGATCGTAGTGTCGGTCGCGCTTCCGTGGCTGCTCGGTGTTGCGGTGCTGGCAGCGCTCGGGTGGCCACGTCGCGACGAGGGTTCGTCGCCATGGCTCGGCGTGGGCTACGGCTATCCGGCAGGCGCGATCCTGCTGACGCTGTGGATGCGCGTGCTCAGCGTTGCCGGCGTCGGTTTCAGTCGTGCCTCGATCGCGCTGCCGCTGCTCGCGATGATCGCAGGTACGGTGTGGTGGGCATGGCGCACACGATACCTGAACGTCCCGAGCGCCGAAGCGTTGCGCATCGCGATCACGCCGCCTGCGTTGCCGCGCTGGCAGCGCATGATATGGATGGTGCTGACGGCGTGGATCGCGCTGCGCTTCGCGCTGGTCGGCGCGGAGATCGCATGGCGTCCGCTTTACCCATGGGATGCGTGGGTGCAGTGGGCGACCAAGGCACGGGTCTGGTACGAGTTGGGGCGCATCGCGCCATTCGGCACTCCCGAGCAGTGGCTCGCCGGCACGCCGGGACTCTACTTCGACGCGTCTCCGGGCTATCCCGGGACGATGCCGCTGCTGCAGGTGTGGACCTGCGTGATGATCGGGCAGTGGGACGATTCGGCGATGAACTGGCCGTGGCTGGCGATGCTGATCGCGCTCACTTTGGCCGTATACGGGGTGCTGCGCGGTGAAAAAGTCGCGCCACTGACGGCGATGATCGGCGCCTGCCTCGTGGCCACGCTGCCGCTGCTCGACGTCCACGCCGCCCTCGCCGGATACGCGGACCTGCCTCAGGCGGTGGTCTACACGCTCGCGGCGCTGGCGACGTACCGCTGGTGCCTGCGCCGCGATGCGCGCGACGCGATCGTCGCGCTGGCGCTCGCCTGCGCGTGCCCGCTGATCAAGAATCCGGGTCTGGTCTGGGCGCTGACGCTTCTGCCCGCGGTCGTCGTCACGCTGCTGCCACGCCATGGCCTGCGCGCGCTGGCCACCGGCGCTACGATTGCGATCGTCGTCGCGTTCGTGCTCGCGCGCACCCAATGGACCGTCCTCGGCTATCCGTTGCGCCTGGATTTCGCGCCGGCGTGGCGCGAGCTGGTGCGCACGTACTTCCTCATGGGCAACTGGAATCTGCTCTGGTACGGGCTAATCGTGCTCTGGGTCGTGGCGGCGCGCCGCCTGTTCAAGCCTCCACTGCTCCCGCTCTCGGTCATCGTCGCGACCGGACTCGCGTTCCTGTTCATCGTATTCTCGATCACCGAAGCCGCCGTGTGGATGGCGGATCTCACCACCGCCAACCGGGCGACGCTTCACCTGGCGCCACTGCTCATCACTTCGGGGATGCTGATCTGGAATCAGCTGAACCAGTCCGCGTCGACAGCCGATCTCGCGCCCGATCCTGCGTGAGCGCGGGCAGCGCCCGCGCACCACCCTGACCGAATGCCGATGCTTGATCTTGCTGGCGTCACGCTGTGCTGTATCGACACCGTCAACCACGCGTTGGCGCTGCGTGCGCTGCGACGTTCGTCGACGGCGATCCGGTTCGGCGCAATTCGCTTCATTACCGACCGCGCGCATGACGAGCCGGGCATCGATACTCACGTGATCGCACCACTCGGCTCGCGCGCCGCGTATTCGCAGTTCGTCCTCAAATCGCTGCTCGCGCACATCGATACGCCGCACGTACTCGTGATGCAGTGGGACGGTTACGTGGTCAATCCCGACGCGTGGCGCGCGGAGTTTCTCGAGGTCGACTACATCGGCGCCAAATGGTTCTGGCATACCGACGAGATGCGCGTGGGCAATGGCGGCTTTTCACTGCGCTCGCGCAAGCTGCTGGAAGCGCTGCAGGACCCGCGCATCGTGCTCAGCGAGGCGGAGGATGTCACCATCGGGCGCAGTGCGCGGCCATTGCTCGAGCGCGAGCACGGCATTCGCTTTGCGAGTGAAAAACTGGCCGACGCCTTCGCCTTCGAAGCCGCGTATCCCATCGGGATGCCTTTCGGTTTTCACGGACTGTTCAATTTCTGCCGCGTCGTCGCGCAGGAAGAGATCGTCGACCTGGTTCGCCTGTTCAGCCCCACAATCGCGCGCTCGCCGCAACTCGCGCAGCTTGGACGAAATTGCCTGGCGATGGGCCAGTGGAAAGCAGCCGCTGCCATTTTTCGCTGCATTCTCGATGCGTCGCCCGACGATGTGGGCGCCGCCGCCGGTCTGCAGTCAGCGCAGGCCAATGATCATGCGATGCCCGCAGTGGGCCGCAACGATCCATGCCCCTGCGGCAGCGGCAAGCGCTACAAGCATTGCCACGGGACTGCTGGTGGCGGCGGCGTAGCGGGCGCAACCCCGGCGTCGACTCCAATGCTCGTACCCTCGACCGCAGAGCGCATGCGCACCGCGTTGTCCGCACACCAGCACGGATCGATGCATGCAGCAGCGCACGTCTATCGCCAGGTTCTTGAGCGGGAACCCGCGCATCCGGTCGCACAGCACTATCTTGGAGTGATCGAATACCAACGTGGAGCGCTGGTGTCGGCGCTACCCTTGCTGGAGGCCTCCGTTGCCGCGCTGCCTGCCGAGCCCGAGTTCCACAACAATCTCGGGCTCGCGTACGCGGCGGCGGATCGCGAGACAGATGCGATCGCACAGTACCAGGCGACGCTCGAGCTAAATCCCCGGCACGCGGTCGCTTGGAACAATCTCGGTCTGGCGCTGCAGGCGCTCAATCAGATCGACGCGGCGACCGAAGCTTTCCGGCGCGCTGTGGCACTCGATCCCGCCTTCGCGCACGCGCACTGGAATCTGTCGCTGGCGCTCCTCGTGGCGGGACGATTCGCCGAGGGCTTCGTCGAATACGACTGGCGACTGAAACTGCCCGAGCTCGGCAAGAACCGCCACGCCTTCGCCGGCCCGAGCTGGGATGGGGGCGACGTTCAGGGCAAGACCTTGCTCGTTTATGCGGAGCAGGGCCTCGGCGATGCAGTGCAGTTCGCGCGATTCGCGGCGCCGCTGGCGGCGGAAGGTGCACGTGTCATTGTCACCTGTCCTTCGCCGTTGCACTCGCTGCTGTCGACCGTGCCTGGCGTGGCCGAAGTTGTTCGGGAGGGCAGCCGACTTCCGGCTTACGATGCACATATCGCCCTGCTGTCGCTTCCCGGTGCACTGCGCGTCAGCGTCGATTCCATTCCGGCGCCGGTCCCCTATATCCGTGTCGATTCCCAGCGTCGTGCAATGTCACGTGCAACGCTCGCGGCGCACGGCGAGCGACTCACGGTAGGCATCGCCTGGGCGGGTAATAAAACCCACAGCAACGACCGCCGCCGCTCGATGTCGCTCGCCAACCTGGCGCCGCTGTTCGAGGTGCCTGACGTTGCCTGGTTTTCCCTGCAGCACGGCGAGACTGCGGCGCAACTTGGGCAGCAGCACGCGACCGCGCAGATCGCACCCTTGCCGGCGCAATTCACGCTCGACGACACAGCTGCGCTCATCGCCGAGCTCGACCTGATCATCAGTGTCGACACTAGCATCGCCCATCTCGCGGGTGCGCTTGCACGACCCTGCTGGGTAATGCTGCCCTACGCTCCCGACTGGCGGTGGCTGCTCGATCGCGACGACACTCCGTGGTACCCGACGCTGAGGCTGTTCCGTCAGACCACCGCGCACGACTGGAGCGGCGTGGTCACGCGCATCGCCGCGGACCTCGCA
>DASXBS010000154.1:0-13533 GCA_036491555.1 Casimicrobiaceae bacterium | reverse complement strand
ATCGTCTCGTTCGCCTATGGAGTGGGGTTGTTCGGCTCCACGTACCTGATCCCCGTGTTCGTGCAGGACATCGCCGGCTATTCTCCATCGCACGCGGGCTATCTGCTGTTATGGCCGGGGCTGATCCTCGGGGTGACCATCGTGCTCGCCGGACGCCTCACCGACAAGATCGATCCGCGCGGCATCGTTGCGGTCGGACTTGCTTTTTTCGCGCTATCGAGCTTGCTGCTTGCCTTCACCGATGCGCGAACCGGATTCGCGATGACCACGCTTTGGCTCATCATCGGACGCGTCGGGCTGGGCATGATCATTCCCGCGCTCAACGTCGGGGCGGTATCGACCTTGCCGGCCGAGCACATCGCGCACGCCGCGGCTTCGGTGAATTTCGCCCGCCAGCTCGGAGGTGCGATCGGCGTAAACCTGCTTGCAGTCTTGCTGGAATGGAGGCTGGGCGTCTACGGTGTCCAGGGCAAGCCGATCGCGGCCTTCCAAGAATGCTTCTGGGTGGTTACGATCGCGTTTGCGGCGGCGATCGTCCCGGCGCTGGCGATCCGGCGCTATCGACCGGTTGGCGACTAAAGCGAAGGGCAAATCATGTATCGAAAGATTCTCGTCGCGTACAACGGCACGCCGGAGTCGCGCTCCGCGCTGGACGAGCTGGTGCGTTTTGCGCCGGATCCGTCGGCCGAAGTGCACCTCGCGGGGGTCGTGCACTACCCTTCTGCGTACCTGCTGGCCGGCGAGTACGTGCCGGAAGTCGCGCTGGCCGACGAGCGGGACCACATGGAGGCCGACCTCAAGGATGCGCATGCGCTGCTGGCAGGCAAGGGCCTCAATGTCATCGACCATCTCGTCGTCGGCGAGCCCGGCGACGTGCTCGCGAAGCTGGTCACCGAGCTCGGCATCGAGCTGCTGATCCTGGGGCATCCGCGCACGCGTTCGTTCGCGCTGCGCTGGTGGCGCGGATCGGTAGACGCGGTCCTGATCGAGCGCGTGCGCTGCAGCATCCTGATTGCGGCGGGCGCGCCGAAGGTCTGACGGCGCCGCCGCGCTGCGCTAGCGCGGGGGTCCGATCGTGATGTCTCCGTAAAGAGCCTCGGTATTGCCGCCGGTGTTGTCGGTGTCGGTCAACAGCTCTACCCCGACGACCTTCCCCGGCTCCTCGCCGAAGGCCATCTTGAAATCATCGACAAGGTTGCGCGTGAAGCTGTGCCATTTGCCCACGCCCTCCTCGTCCGCGTTGAGCGCGAGCATGCGGATGCGCGAGCTGCGCCCGCTGATGGTGACCTTGTTTACCGGAACCTTGTTGCCCCAGATGTACATCAGCGTTGCGTAGGGAAGGGGCTGCCCGGATGCGGTCTGGGCGACCGACGACGCGATCTTGTCCTTGAGATTGAGCTTCGATGTATCGCCTTCGAAGGCGATCATGACGCGAAGTGGCGAATCCTCTTTGGTGACGTCGGCGTTGTTGGCGTCCGGGATACCTTGCGCAACCTTCCACCGCCACGAGATCGTCGGAAACTGGCGCGGGTCGAACTCGACCTTGTAGGCGAGCGCCGACGCTGCGTTGTGCGCCATTGCGCGCAGCACGACCACGCCATCTTCCGTGACGAGCATATACTCGGTGCTTTTCTTGGTCGACGATAGCGCAAACGGCTTCCACCCCTGCGGCGCGCTCCCCGCTTTCATGGTCGAGAAACGCGGAATGTCCGGTGCCTGCTGTGCGGACGCGTGCATCGCGATCAGGCAGAGCGCAATTCCCGACAACAAACTCTTCATGGCAAGGTCTCCGGTACGCAGCGCGTCTTTCGATCGCGCAATATGCATGTTGTTAAAAGTCGTCCGTGGCGATCATGGGCTTCCACACGCCACCCTCCTGCGGAATCGCGCTCGATTATGGTGAATCCCGACTGGTTCGTCGACACAATACTGGCAATCACCGCGCCGGGCAGCGGCGTTGCGCCCGACGGCAGATCGCGCGGGAGCGGGACGTCAGCCCACGCGCCCGCATTGCCGGATATGAGCTGAGTCGGTTGTGCAGTGGCGTAGCTTACGACCTCGAAGAGATGCACGTGTCCGGAAACGAGTGCCTGGAAATTGTCCGGAAACATGCGTTCACCCTCGATGGGAAGGAGCACCGATTGCAGCGACCCGTTGCCCGGATAAAGTCCCGCGGGCGTGCGCGTGGGATTGGGCGCGAAACCCAGGATCGGATGGTGATCGAGAAAGAAATTCACCGGCGACCGCGATGCGAGCTCGATAGCCGTACGCAGCTGCGTGCCGTACGTCGCATACATGGCGTCACCAGCGCTAAGCGGCGCGACGCCGACCTTCGACGAATCGAACACGATCCAGCGCGCGTAGCTGCCCTGCGGCACGGCGTAGGGATCGCTGAAGTCGCCGATGGCGTCGTCGGCGGGATTGTTGCAATCACGACGCGCCACGAGTGGGCGTGGATCGAGCATGCGCCACCAGCCCTGGCCGGCGCGATCGCAGGATTCGTGGTTGCCGCGCACGACGATCCACGGCGCGGCTTCGAAGAGCGCGCGCGCAGGGACGAACAGATCGGCATTCCAGGCGTCCCATCCATAGCCCCACGGACTGCCCGCGCAGCCGCTGTCCGCCGCAGGACAGGGGGTCTCGCGGTAGTGATAGTCGCCGACATGGATGACCATGTCGGGATGCGCCGCGGCCGCCGCCGCGACAACCTGCGCGAACGGCCACGCATCGGCGTCGTTGCACGCCTGGTTTGTGCCGCTCGTCGCCTGGAGCCGGCATCCGCTATCGCCGATGACCACGATACGTCGCGGCGCAGCGCCCGGCAGCGGCAAGGGATGGCCGTCGACGCTGGCGCGATGCGCGCCCGGCAGCGCGAGCTCGCAAACCAGCACAGGAAACGCCGACGGTTTGGAAAGCGCCGGCGCGTTGAGCGTCGGACGCTGTCGCTCGGTGGACTGCGCCGCGCGCACCGACATCGGCCGCAGCGTGCCATCGGCGTCGACGCTTGGGCAGCCTGGCGACTCGGTGATCACTCGCGCCGTGGGCGCGCCATCCGCGCCAAGCACCACGAAGGCAGCTCGAATCGGGTCGACCGCGGGCGACACAGCGCGCATGGGCGCCGGCGCGCAGGCTGCGAGCAGCCACGTCGCCATCCAGAACGCGCGGCAGATATGAGCGCGGTTCACCGGAAGTCTCCCCACAGCGCGTTGAGCGTCGCGAGTGCTGCCATGCCGGCTGTCTCGGTGCGCAGCACTCGAGGGCCGATGCTCACCTCGTGGAAGCCGGCGGCGCGCGCGGCCGTGCTTTCGTGCGCATCGAGGCCGCCCTCGGGACCGATCAGGCATTCGATGGGTCCGGACGGTCGGGTCAGCGTGGCGACTGGACGCGGCGCAGCGGGTGCGAAGAGCAGCCGCAGCGACGCGGCCGACGGAGCGCGCAGCCACGCGTCGAGGTCGACCGGTATCAGCACCTCGGGTAAGCGGTTGCGCCCGCATTGCTCGCACGCCGAGATCGCGACCTGTCGCCAGTGCATGAGCCGCTTTTGCGCGCGCGCAGCATCGAGCCGGGTCACGCTGCGGACGGTTGTTACCGGCTGGATGCGCGAGACACCCAGCTCGACCGCCTTTTGTATCGCGACGTCCATGCGTTCCGCGGCGGCAATGCCCTGCACCAGGGTGACCGCAAGCGGCGACTCGCGCTCGACGTCGATCCACGCGCCGATGCGCGCGATTACGTGGCGTCCCTCGATGCGATCGAGGCGCGCCGCGAATTCACCGCCTTCGCCGTTGAAGAGCGTCACTTCGTCGCCCGCCTTGAGCCGAAGCACGCGGGCGGCGTGGTGCGCCGCGGCCTCGGGCAGAGCGATCTCGGCACCGGCGGACAGCGGCACGCCGCAGTAGAGTCGCGCGGTCATGCGTCCGGATAGGCGAGGTCGAAGTGGAAATGGTCCACCACTGGACGAAATCCGATGCGCTGGTAGATGCCGTTGCTGGTCGGGTTGGCGACGTCGGTGGTGAGATAGATCGCCTTTTTCCCCATGGCGAAGAGCTCGCGCGCGAGCTCCGTCACCATCGCGGTGGCGTAGCCGCGCCCGCGAAGCGGCGGGGGCGTGTAGACCGGCGCGATGCGCGCGGTGTCCTCGTTGGTGTTGAAGCCGCTGAAGGCAACCATGTCGCGAGCGTCTCCTGCCTGCGGTGCCGCAGCGTCCCAGACGCGGATCAGGCCACGCGCGATGCGTCGCTCAAGATTGCGCTGCATGCGTTGCGGCGCCTCGGGGAGCCCGGCCTCGTCGATGAAAGCGAGCTGCCATGCGACGATCTGTACGCACTCGTCAGGATCCGGCGCACGCAGCCGTCCCGGCGAAATGCGCGTCGCCGGGACCGAGGTGAGCTCGAATTGTCGCAGGTGGAAGCGACGCGACCAGCCCGCGCCGGTCAGATCGGACCAGACGCCAGCGAAGGTTTCGCATTCGCGAAGCGGTGCAACCACGCTGTCGGGACGACGTCCTCGCGCGGCCATGTCGCGTGCGATGAGAGACACCGCTTCGTCCGGCGCAGCACTCATGAGCGTCCCACCCGAGTTGCCATGGCAAGCGACCGCGACCACTTCGCCATCGATCTTCACCGCCGCGAAATAGATGCCGGCGTCGTCCTCGTTAGGCGCACGCACCACGCGCGCGGCGGGCATCGCGATCATGCTGTTCCCAGCGGGGAAGCTTTTCAGGAATGCGCCCGTCTCGTCGAGAAACCGCGTCGCATCGTCATACACGAAGAGCGCGGCGCTCATCGTGCCCGAGCAGCGACCTTCGGCGCGGCCGCCACATGCTCCGCTGCCAAAAAATCGCGCAGTGCGTCGAGCACGGCATCAGGCGCCTCGGTCATCAGGCTGTGCCCGCACCCTGGAAGGTGCACCTCGCACACGTGGCGCAGCGCCGACGCGAGCGCCCGCGCGTTGCGCAGCGGCGCCATCTGATCGCGCTCGCCCAGAATGAGCAGCGCCGGCAGGCTGAGACTCGCTGCGCGGTCCAGTCCGTCGCCGTATTCGTTGCACGCGGACAGATCGGCGTGGAGCACTCCCGGCGAGCAGCGTTCCATGAGGCGCAGCCCCGTCCCGATCATCCACATGCCCGGCTGCTGGTTGCCTCCCAGCTGGTGCGCGTCCGAAAAGCTCCATTGCGTGATCATCGCGTAGGCGAACGCCTCGTCGGACGCTGCGGCGGACAGCAGGGCATCCGACACCCGCATCGGCACAGACGTTGCGAGCAGCGCGAGGTGGGAAGTGCGTTGCGGATGGCGTCCAGCAACGTCGAGCACGACCAGCGACCCGAGACTGTGACCGGCCAGCACCGCGCGCTCGATGCCCAACGCATCGAGCACCGTCACAAGCCAGTCGGCGAGCGCCGGCACCGACCTCCGAGCGCTCCCGCCGCTTCGTCCGTGTCCGGGCAGGTCCAGCGCCAGCACGTTGTGCCCATGATGCGCGAAGTAGCGCGACTGCAGCGCCCAGACGCTATGGTCGCCGGCAGCGCCATGCACGAACACGATCGTCGGAAGCGACGCGTCGAACGCGCGCGAACCGGTATACGCGTAGACCTGTTCACCGCCGACGTCGAAGTTCATCGCTTGGTGGAGGCCTTGCCCGCCGCGTGCAGCGCACGCGACAGATCCTCGATCAGATCGTCGGCGTGCTCAAGCCCGACAGACAGACGGATCGTCCCTTCGGTGATGCCCGCCGCGGCGAGATCGTCCGCGGCGACCCTGAAGTGCGTCGTGCTCGCGGGATGGATGACCAGCGACTTCGCATCACCCACGTTGGCGAGATGCGAAAACACCCGAAGCGTCTCGATGAAGCGACGTCCCTGCTCACGCGTTCCGCGGATCGAGAAGCTGAACACCGCGCCGCATCCGCGCGGCAGGAGCTTCTTGGCGAGCGCATGGTCGCGGTGGGACGCGAGCTCGGGGTACGCGACCGATTCGACCAGCGGATGCGCGCACAGGAATTCCACGACCCGGCGCGTATTTTCGACATGGCGCTGCATACGCAGCGGCAACGTCTCGATGCCCTGCAGGATCTGGAACGCGGTCATGGGTGCCATGCAGGCGCCGAAGTCGCGAATGCCTTCGCGTCGCGCGCGCAGAAGGAACGCAGCGGTTGTCGACTCCTCGGCGAACACCATGTCGTGGAATCCCGCGTAGGGCTCGGTGAGCGTGGGGAACCTGCCCGAGCGCGACCAGTCGAACGAGCCCCCATCGATCAGCACGCCGCCGATCACGACGCCATGTCCCGACAGGAATTTGGTCGCCGAGTGGTAAACCAGGTCGGCGCCGTGCTCGAAGGGGCGGATCAGATACGGCGTCGTGAACGTCGAGTCGACCAGCAGCGGCAAGCCGTGCTCGTGCGCGAGCTGCGCGACACGCGGAATGTCGAGCACGTCCAGCCCGGGGTTGCCGAGCGTCTCCCCGAACAGCAGCCGCGTCTGCGGGCGGATTGCTGCGCGCCACGCATCGATGTCGTGCGCGGGGACAAAGGTGGTGTCGATCCCGAAGCGCGGAAGCGTGAAGTCGAGCAGGTTGTGAGAGCCACCGTAAAGCGCGCGCGACGCCACGATGTGCGACCCGGCGCCCATCAGAGTGACGATGGCCAGGTGCAGCGCCGCCTGACCACTCGCGACTGCGATCGCACCGACGCCGCCTTCGAGTGCACTGACGCGCTCCTCGAGCACCGCGCAGGTCGGGTTCGAGATGCGCGAATAGACGTGGCCGGCGCGCTCCATGTTGAACAGCGCCGCGGCGTGGTCGGTATCGCTGAAAACAAACGAAGCCGATTGGTAGATTGGCGTTGCGCGCGCGCCGGTTGCGGGATCGGGGTGCGCACCCGCGTGCAGCGCCAACGTATCGAAATGCGTCGTCTTCGGCGTGGTCAATGGATACCCCGAGTCATCGCGTCGCGCTCCTGCGCGGATCGCCGTCGTATGGTATCGCATCGTCCCAGCCCGGCCGCCGCGGCCGGCGGCGGGCGCACTTGGCCCATGAGCGGCGCAGGACTACACTTTGTCTCTTGGGGGCATCGCGATCGGAGAACATCATGCAACGCAAGGCATCTGCACGCTGGCAGGGCACCGCCAAGGAAGGCAGCGGCACGCTTAGCACGCAAAGCGCCACATTGGAGGACACCCCGTATTCGTTCGTCGCCCGCTTCGGCGACGGCAAGGGAACCAATCCTGAGGAGCTCATCGCTGCCGCGCACGCGGGGTGCTTCACCATGGCGCTCTCGTTCATGCTCAACGGCGCGGGCTTCACCGCCGAGGCGATCGACACGGAGGCGGTGCTCACTTTGGAACAGGTCGCTGGAAACTGGACCGTGACCTCGATCCACTTGACGACGCGCGCGCGGGTACCCTCCATCGATGCCGGCAAGTTCGCCGAGATTGCGGCCAATGCCAAGGCCAACTGTCCCATCTCCCGATTGCTCAACACCACCATCACGATGGACGCGAAACTGGGCGGGTGAAGCGCTCGAACCTGCGGCTACGTAGTGACCGGGTGACCGGCGTAAAATCGTCGTCATGAAGCCGACGCAACGTCCCACGCAGGACGGCACCAGATTGCCCGATCCGCAGCGGCGCGCGGCCGGCGCTGGAGCCGTGCATGGCCGCGGCGCGACCTACAATCCTGGCAACCGCTTTCGCCACGATGAGCGCGAGGCGGTCGACGACGGCTGGTCGAACACACCCGAGTCCGAGGAATCGTCCGAGGCGCTGCCACGCCTCAAGACGACCGTGATGATCCAGCACGCGCGAACAATCATCTCGCGAAACGATTCGCCCGACGTGCCGTTCACGCAGTCGATCAACCCGTACCAGGGCTGCGAGCACGGTTGCGTGTATTGCTACGCGCGTCCGACGCACGCCTATCTAGACCTATCGCCCGGGCTCGACTTCGAGACCAAGCTGTTCGCCAAGCCCGACGCGGCCAAGCTGCTCGCCGTCGAGATCGCCCGGCCCGGCTACGTATGCGATCCGATCGCACTGGGCACCAACACAGACCCCTATCAGCCGATCGAGCGCGAGTGGAAGATCACGCGCCAGATCATTGAGCTGCTCGCATCGTGCGACCATCCGCTGACAATCGTGACCAAATCCGCTCTGGTCGAGCGCGACATCGACCTGCTCGCACCGATGGCGGCGAAAAACCTGGCGCGGGTGTTCGTGTCGGTTACCACGCTGGACCGCGACCTCGCGCGCAAGCTCGAACCGCGCGCGAGCGCTCCTCCGCGGCGGCTGGCCGCGCTGAAGACGCTTTCAGATGCCGGCATTCCAGTCGGCGTGATGGCTGCGCCGATCATTCCGCAGCTCAACGACAGGGATCTCGAGGCGATTCTCGAAGCAGGCGCGGCGAACGGCGCGCGCTGGGCTGGGTGGGTGATGGTCCGCCTGCCGCACGAGGTGAAGCTGCTCTTCCGGGACTGGCTCGCCGAGCACTATCCGCTGCGCGCCGAGCACATCATGAGCGTCATCCAGCAGATGCGCGGAGGTCGCGACTACGATCCTTCGTTCGGCACGCGCATGCGCGGGACCGGGCAGTTCGCGACACTGCTCGAGCGGCGCTTCGAGCTCGCATGCGCGCGCCTCGGCCTCAACATGGACCGCAGTGCCCGTCTCGATACTTCGCGGTTCCACCCACCGCGCAACGACGCGCAACTCGCGCTGTTCTGAGGCCGACCGCGACGCGCGATGAGTCCAAACCGGGACCTGACCTCGCGGCTCGCGCGGTGCTACAGCGGCGCCGTGCACGACGTGCTGCGCATGATGGGCCACGAGAACGTCGTCCTGCCGTCCTCGATCAAGGCGATCGCGCCAGGCACACGGCTCGCCGGACCGGTGTGGACCGTTGCCGGCCACATCGACCGCAGCAAGTCGCGCGACGATACGCTGCTCGGGTGGTGCACGTTGCTCGCACGCGCACCTTCGGGACACGTGGTCGTCTGCCAACCCAACAATCACGAGGTGGCGCTGATGGGCGAGCTCTCTGCGCAGACGCTGGCCGCGCGCGGCGTGCTGGGCTATGTCGTCGACGGAGGCTCGCGCGACACGGACCTCGTGCTCGCGCAGGGCTTTGCCGTGTTCTGCGCCTTTCTCACGCCGGCGGACATCGTTGCGCGCTGGATTCCCGATCGCTACGGCGAGCCCGTGACCATCGGTGCGGTCACCATCGCGAGCGGCGACTATCTGCTCGGCGACCGCGACGGCGTGGTGGTCATCCCCGCCGCCTGCATCGACGAGGTGATCACGCGCAGCGAGGAAGTGGTCGCTACCGAGAGCGACATGCGCAAGGCACTGATCGCCGGGATGGATCCGGTCGCGGCGTACCACAAGTATGGAAAATTCTGAGCACCCCTCTCGTCTTCCCGCGCGCGACGCAATGAAGCTCTCCGCGCTGGACAACGTGGCGGTGGCGCTACGCGAATTGCATGCCGGCGAAACCATCCGCGTCGATGGCAACGCGCTTTGCATCGAGCGCGACATCGCGGTGGGTCACAAGCTCGCGGTGGCGCCCATTGCACGCGGAGAGGTCATTCTCAAATACAGCTGTCCGATCGGCTCGGCGACGCGCGCGATCTCGCCCGGCGAATATGTGCACACGCACAACATCGAGAGCAACTACCTTCCGACTTATACGCTGCCAACATGACGTCCGACGATGCAACCCGGCTGCGCGGCTACCTTCGCGGCGACGGTCGGAAGGGCGTGCGCAATATCCTCGTGGTCGCGTACCTGGTCGAGTGCGCTCACCACGTTGCGCGCGAGATTGCGTTCGCCTACCGGGATCGCGACGTCCACCTGATCGGATTTCCGGGCTGCTATCCGAACGACTATTCGCTGGACATGATGCAAAAGCTCTGCACGCATCCCAACGTCGGTGCCGCACTGCTGGTGTCGCTGGGATGTGAGGGATTCAACCGTCACGCTCTCGCGCGAGCGATCGAGGACAGCGGACGTCCGGTATCGACGCTCGGGATCCAGGCCTCGGGCGGCACACGCAAGACCATCGACGCCGGGATAGCATGGATCGATGCGACGCTGCCGTGGCTTGCCGAGCAGACGAGCGTGCCGATGGATTATTCGGAGCTGGTCATAGGAACGATCTGCGGAGGGTCCGACGCGACCTCGGGCCTCACCGCCAATCCAGCGATGGGCGTGGCCTTCGACATGCTCATCGGCGCGGGGGCTGCGACCATTTTCGAGGAGACCGGCGAGCTCATCGGCATGGAAAACCTGATGGCGTCGCGCGCGGCGCGTCCGGAGCTCGGGCCGGCGCTCAAGGAAAGCGTTGCCAAGGCCGCGCGCTACTACGCGACGCTGGGCTACGCGAGCTTCGCGCCGGGGAACGCCGACGGCGGGCTGACTACCATCGAGGAAAAATCGCTGGGCGCCTACGCCAAGTCGGGCCAGGCGGCGATCGACGGCATCGTGAAGCCGGGGATCGCGCCGCCACGCAAGGGACTCTACCTGCTCGACGTCGTGCCCGACGGCGAAGTTCGCTTCGGTTTTCCCAACATCAACGACAACGCCGAGATCGCCGAGCTCATCGCGTGCGGCTCGCATCTGATCCTGTTCTCGACTGGACGCGGCTCGGTGGTCGGATCGGCAATTTCGCCGGTGATCAAAGTCTGCGCGAATCCCGAGACCTACAAGCGCATGCAGGACGACATGGACGTCGATGCCGGCCGCATCCTGGAGGGACGCGCGACGCTGCGCGAGGTCGGCACCGAGATATTCGACCTGGTCGCTCGCGTGGCCGGCGGCGAGCGCACGCGCTCGGAGTCGCTCGGCCACCAGGAATTCATACTGACTTACAAGAGTTTCGAGCCGCTGGGGCCTTCGTGCCTCGCGGTATAGCGCGAGCTTAGGGAAGCGCCGCCTCGATCAGGCAACCGAACTCGCGCGCGAAGTCGACCGACACGCGCGCGTGCACCGCGCCCTGCTTGTCGAAAAAACGATGCGTCCCGCGGGTGGTGAACACGCCTTCGTGCCAGACGTTGGGATGGATGTACAGCCCGCGGCTGCCGTCGAAACGAAAGCACACGAAGTCCTCCGGGCGCACGTCGTCGCCTGGCCGCGCGAGCGGGACCATGAACGGCGCGCGGTCGAGCGGGAAAAAGAGCTGGCCCCCGTCGGGGTGGTAGTTGGCGTGCCACAGCATCATGCGTACCGGGTCGCGCTGATGCGTCGTATCGGCGTCGGCAGGTTCCGCGGCGTAGGCGAGCACGTAGTGCCCGCCGACCGCCTCGTTGCGCCCGTAGAGAATGTCGCCTTGCCACCAGGCGACGAACACGCCCTCGGTGGTGCCAGCCTGGTCGCCGGTGTCCTCGTCCACGACGCGCGTTCCGGTCGAAGGCCAGCGGACGATCTCGACGCGGCAGGCGGCCGGATCGTCGACCATCGCTCCGAACCCCGCGAGCGCCTGGTCGCACGCGTCGACGACGGGCATCACGACGCGACGCAGGTTCCGGGAAAGATCGGGCCGGAGAAAATCGAAAACCGGTGACACGGTCCGCGAGGGGCGGTTATCCGGTGGGCGTTTCGTCCGGGGCGGGAGTATCCTGCGGCGCGAGCGGGTCCGCCGTCGGCGGGGCATGGCGTTCCAGCTTGCGCAGACGCTTTTCCTCCTGCTTCTTTTTCTTCTCGAGCTCTTTCTGGCGCTTCTGGAACTGGAAATTCGGTTTTGCCAACGCATCACCCTTTGTAGGCTTAGGTCCGGCACGGGCCGCGGCCTATGGAGCAGGCCGCCCGGGCAGGGCGCGAGCCGCGCAGCCGCATTGTAGGGGTATCGCGCCTGCCCCCGCCAGCGATTTTCAGCTGACAGCCCTCGACAATTCGGGGGGTGAGGCAAACCCGGCGGCGAGCGTCGGCGAACCGGAGTCCGGCGCCCAGAGATCGCCAATCAAGTCGAGAAGCGCCCGCACCACCGGGTCGTTCGCGCGCTCCTGCAGGTAGATGAACCATAGCGTGGTGGCGACGCGCGCATCGCGCCACAGGCAGATCTCGCCGGCGGCCTCCATGCGCAGCGCGACTTCGTCGCGGATCAGCGCCATGCCCAGGCCGGAGGTCACCAACGAACTCACCACTGCCTCGTGGTCCGCACCGATCAGGCGCGTCGGCTGGACGGCGTGCGTACGGAACAGCGAAGCGGCAAGCTGGCGATGCGTGCTCACCTCGGGAGGCATGATCCATGGCTCAGCAGCGATGTCGGCCCATTGCGCGTTGCGCATGCGGTCGCGCCACTCTGCGGGGGCGGCCACGCGATAGCCGATTTCGCGCAACGCGATTCCGGCAACGTTCGAGCCGTGCAGGTCCCCATAATAGAAGCTGCCGTCGAGCGTTCCCGAGCGCACCTCGGCGAGCGCGACGCCGGTGATCTCGTGCTTGAACTCGATTTCGAGCAGCGGGTAGCGCTCGACCGCACGGGTCATGAAGTCGCCCAGGCGGATGAATTCCGGGTCGGACAGCGATCCGACGGTCGCCCGGCCGGAGGCTTCCCCCTTAAGCGCGCGCGCTTCCGCTTTGAGGACCTCGGTGGCCGACAGGACCTTTTCCGCTTGAGCCAGTAGTCGGCGGCCGGCCGGCGTCAGCACCATGCCTGCGGACGTTCGCTCGAATAGCGGAAGGTCGAACTCATCCTCCAGCGACTTGATCTGCGCCGACAGGGCTGGCTGGCTGATGTGCAGTTTTTCGGCCGCCCGCGTCAGGTGGCCGGCGTCCGCAACCGCGGCGAAACTGCGTAGACGATTGATTTCCATGGCTTTCGATGGCTGCTGATCGAACCGCATTATAGCTTATATGCTGCGCTGCAGCAAGATACCCGTCGCCATAGAGATAACCTATCCCGCTGATCTGCTTAAACTATTGGATATCCTAGCGCAAACCCCATAGGTTGTTATGGTGCAACGCAATAGACACCCAAGGCCACAGCATGAAACGACAGTATGTGATCCCAGATCTCTTGGCATCGATGACCGCAGATGCACTGTTTGGTGTGGGCGCCCACTTACACCCGGACGAGGCCGCTGCGCGCGCCCAAGCAGACGCCGACAAGGCCGCTGTACGCACCGCGCGAGGCGGGCGCCTGTCGAGGTGGATCGCACATAGGCGTCTCAGTCGGGTCGCCCGATCCGCCGCCGCCTCGCCTGCCACTTCTAACCGAACTCCAAAGGAACCCGCATGATCGCTATCACCCGATTTTTCACCTGGCTGGGCAAAAGCGCCGACGAAGCCGAGCGCCTCTATCGCGAACGCTACCTCGCGCAAGCAACCGATCACGCCGACCTCGAAATTCGCATGCGCGCGCTCGCACGCGCCGCCAGTGCCGGGTTGTGCCGCTGGTAGCGACGCGAGCCTCCGGGCGAGGGGCCCCGCGAAGCGGGGATCGACCGGGAATTGCGAGTCGGCGCCGCGGCGAAACGAGGTGGATCGCTTGCCTACGCGGATTGTGAGCCCGCGACGCGAGCCTCCGGGCGAGGGGCCCCGCGAAGCGG
>DASXBS010000153.1:0-11085 GCA_036491555.1 Casimicrobiaceae bacterium | reverse complement strand
CTGCGCGGTGGTCGAGTCCGTGAAGGCGGCCTCGGACATCTACGCGCCTGTGGCCGGAAGCATCGTCGCCGCCAACGATCAGGTCGTGACTTCGCCCGAGCTGATCAACGCCGACGCCTACAGCCACTGGCTCTACAAGCTCAAGCCGGCAAGCATGGGCGATGTGGATGCGCTGCTCGATGCCGCCGGGTACACCACCAGCGTCGGCGACGCCTGAGGATCGCGCATGAAAATGGAATCGCTGCCTTCCCCGGAAAACCGCTCGCTGGAAGCGCTGGAGCAGCACGGCGATTTCGTCCATCGCCACATCGGCACCACTGAAGACGAGCAGCGTGAGATGCTCGCAACGCTGGGTTTCGCCTCGCGCGCCGAGCTGATCGACGCCATCGTCCCGGCGTCGATCCGGCGGCGCACGCCGCTCGCGCTTGCGCGCGCGCAGGGCGAGCAGGAAGCGCTCGCGGCGTTGAAGGTGATGGCGCGCAAGAATCGCGTACCGCGATCGTTCATCGGGCAGGGCTACTACGGCACGCACACACCCGCCGTGATCCAGCGCAACGTCCTGGAGAACCCTGCGTGGTACACCGCGTACACACCGTACCAGCCGGAGATCTCGCAGGGGCGGCTGGAGGCGATGCTCAACTTCCAGACGATGATCGGAGACCTCACCGGACTTGCCGTTTCCAACGCGTCGATGCTCGACGAGGCGACCGCCGCCGCCGAGGCGATGACGCTGTGCCTGCGCGTCGGGCGCAGAAGCAGCCGTACTTTTCACGTCGCCGACGATGTGCTGCCGCAGACACTGGACGTGGTGCGCACGCGTGCCGCCCCGCTGGGCATCGAAGTGGTCGTGGGACCTGCGCTTTCCGCTGCCGCGGCCGAATGCTTCGCGGCGCTGGTGCAGTATCCGGGAGCGGACGGCGACGTGCGCGACTATCGCGCGCTCGCCGACGCGTTGCATGCGCGCGGCGCGATGCTCATTTGCGCGAGCGATTTGCTGGCGCTGACGCTGATCGCGCCTCCCGGCGAATGGGGCGCCGATGTCGCCGTCGGGTCGAGTCAGCGCTTCGGCGTTCCAATCGGCTTCGGGGGTCCGCACGCCGCATTTCTCGCCACGCGCGATGAATTCAAGCGCAGCCTGCCCGGGCGCCTGGTCGGCGTCACGATCGATGCGGCGGGACATCCCGCGTACCGACTGGCACTGCAGACGCGCGAGCAGCACATTCGCCGCGAGAAGGCGACCTCGAATATCTGCACCGCGCAGGTGCTGCTCGCGGTGATGGCCAGCATGTACGCGGTCTATCACGGCGCGCGCGGACTCTCCACCATCGCCCTGCGCGTGCATCGCCTGGCCGCGGTGCTCGCGGCGGGACTCGCCAGGCTCGGGGCCGCGCGCGCCAACGCAACGTTTTTCGATACGCTCACGCTCGTCACCGGCGAGCGTACGCCGGCGATCCACGAGCGCGCGCTTGCGCACGACGTCAATCTGCGTCGCATCGATTCTACCCGGCTGGGCATGTCGCTCGACGAGACCACCACCCGCGAGGATGTCGAGCTGCTGTGGGCGATCTGCGCTCCCGAAGGCGCGGCGCTGCCCGATTTCACGAGCCTCGAGCGCAGCGTGGTAGCCGACGCCATGGGCTTCGACGCAGCGCTGCTGCGCAGCTCGCCGTTTCTCACTCATCCCACCTTCAATCGCCATCATTCGGAAACACAGATGATGCGTTACCTGCGCGCGCTCGCGGACAAGGATCTCGCGCTCGACCGCACCATGATCCCGCTGGGCTCGTGCACGATGAAGCTCAACGCGGCCAGCGAGATGTTCCCGGTGACCTGGCGCGAGTTCGGACAGGTGCATCCTTTCGCCCCCGCAAACCAGACGGTCGGCTACCGCGAGATGGTCGGTCAGCTCGAGGCCATGCTGTGCGCGGCGACCGGCTACGCAGCGGTGTCGCTGCAGCCCAATGCGGGCTCGCAGGGCGAGTATGCCGGGCTGTTGATCATTCGCGCGTACCACGCCTGGCGCGGCGAATCGCATCGCGACGTCTGTCTCATTCCAGCGTCGGCGCACGGCACCAATCCTGCCTCGGCGCACATGGCGGGCATGCGAGTGGTCGTTGTGGCGTGCGACGACGACGGTAACGTTGACATCGCCGATCTCAAATCCAAGGCGCAGGCGCACGCGAGCGATCTCGCCGCGATCATGGTGACCTACCCGTCGACGCACGGCGTGTTCGAGGCGGGGATCCGCGAGATCTGCGATGTCGTGCATGCGCACGGCGGACAGGTCTATGTGGATGGCGCGAATTTGAATGCGCTCGTTGGGTTGGCGGCGCCGGGCGAATTCGGTGCCGATGTCTCGCATCTCAACCTGCACAAGACATTCTGCATTCCGCATGGTGGCGGTGGCCCGGGCGTCGGACCCGTCGCGGTCGGCGCGCACCTCGCGCGCTTTTTGCCCGGACATCGAGCGCTCAAGCCTACGCCCGATGCGCGTGCCATCGGTCCGGTGTGCGCTGCGCCTTACGGCAGCGCGAGCATCCTCCCCATTTCGTGGATGTACATCACGATGATGGGCGGTGACGGTCTCAAGGCCGCGACCGAGTCCGCGATCCTCGCCGCGAACTACATCGCGCGAAGGCTCGCGCCGCATTACCCGGTACTGTACTCGGGTCCGGGCGGTCTGGTCGCGCACGAATGCATCGTCGATCTGCGTCCGCTCAAGGAAACGAGCGACGTGAGCGTCGACGACGTGGCCAAACGGCTGGTCGACTACGGCTTTCATGCGCCTACAATGAGCTTTCCGGTGGCGGGTACGCTCATGATCGAGCCTACCGAAAGCGAATCGAAGGCCGAACTCGACCGATTCATCGACGCGATGATCGGCATCCGCGACGAGATTCGCGCCGTCGAGCAGGGGCGCATGGATCGTATCGACAACGCGCTCAAGAATGCTCCGCATACCGCGGAAGCGCTACTCGCGACGGCGTGGACGCATCCTTATACGCGCGAGCACGCCGCTTTCCCGATGAAGGGCCAGCGCGAGAGCAAATATTGGCCACCGGTGCGCCGCGCCGACAACGTCCACGGCGACCGGAATCTCGTTTGCGCGTGCCCGCCTCTCGAAAGCTACGCGATGAGTGGCGAATGAGGACTGCAGGCCGATTCAAGGCGCTGGGCCACCTCGAGGAACGTGGCGCGCACTACCGCATGGGGAACACTCGATGAACGCGCTATGAAGGTGATCGTGATCGGCGCCGGTGTGATCGGCACCACCAGCGCCTGGTTCCTTCGCGAGCACGGACATGACGTCACTGTAATCGACCGCCAAAGCGCCGCCGCACTGGAGACGTCGTATGCCAACGGCGGCCAGATTTCGGTGTCGCATGTCGAGCCGTGGGCGGCCCCAAAGGCGCCCTGGCAGATCCTCAAGTGGCTTTCGCGTCCGGATGCGCCGTTGTTATTCCGGCCGACGCTCGATCCGCGCCAGTGGCTGTGGGGCATCGAGTTCTTGCTCGAATGCCTGCCCGCCCGCACGCGCAGGAACATGCGACAGATCCTCGCCATCAGCAAGTATTCGGGCGAGGTGCTGCGCGAGCTGCGCAGCACGACCGGCATCCGCTATGACGATCTGCAGCGAGGCATCCTGCAGATCTACACCGACGACGCCGGCTTCGCGTCCGCCGCCAAGGCCGCCGCGCTCGTGCGTCGCTACGGGATCTCGCGCGAAGTGAAGTCCGCCGACGAGTGCGTGGCGATCGAGCCCGCGCTGGCACGCCGTCGCGACTGGATCGCCGGAGGGACCTTCACGTCAACCGACGAGACCGGCGACGCGCGCAAGTTCACGCAGTCGCTCGCGTCCCTCGCCGCCGCGCGCGGCGTCGTGTTCCGCTACGGTGAGACGGTCGCCGAGATGGCCATGGACGGCGACCGGGTGAGCGGCGTAGTCGCCACCGACGACAAAGGCATTCGCGAAACGTTCTCCGCCGACGCCTACGTCGTCTGCATGGGCAGCTATACGCCGCTGCTGCTGTCCACCGTCGGGCTGAGCGCATCGGTGTATCCGGCGAAGGGCTATTCCGCTACGCTGCCGATTCTCGACTTGGCGGCGGCGCCGCAGGGCAGCATTACCGACGATGCCAAGAAGATCGTGTTCACGAGGCTCGGCGACCGTCTTCGCGTCGCCGGCACCGCGGAACTGTCCGGTTACAAGCTCGATCTCAACCGCGTTCGCTGCGAGGCGCTGACGCGACGCGCCGGCGATTGGTTCGGCGACGCGATCGATGTCACCAAGGTCGAGTATTGGACCGGCCTGCGTCCGGCCACGCCGTCGGGAGTTCCGCTGATCGGCAAGACCCGGCTGGCGAACCTTTATCTCAACACCGGTCACGGCACGCTGGGATGGACGATGGCCGCCGGCTCGGCGAAGGCAGTGGCGGACATCGTGTCCGGGTCGAAACCGCAGGTCGCCTTCGATTTCCAGCAGGGCTCGTAGCGTGGGCGCCGGCGCGCCATACACGGAGATCGACGGCGCGCTCGAGCTGTCGACCGACCCGGCGCGGCTCGACCGCACGCTGATACACGAATTCCTGAGCGAGCAGTCGTACTGGGCGACCGGCGTGCCGCGCGCGGTGATCGAGCGCGCAATCGAGCATTCGCTGTGCTTCGGCGTCTACCGCCAGGGGACGCAAGTCGCCTTCGCACGCGTGGTCACCGACCACGCCACCTTCGCCTATCTCGCCGACGTCTTCGTGCAGCCTGCATATCGTGGGTCGGGCATTGCCAAATGGATGCTGGGCACCATCGTGAATCATCCCGACCTGCAGGGGCTGCGCCGCTTCATCCTCGCCACGCGCGATGCGCACGGACTGTACGCGCGATTCGGCTTTGCGCCGCTGGCCAACCCGGGTCGTTTCCTGGAGCGCTTCGCGCCCGACCCCTACGGCGCTCGCTGACGCGCTCGACGGCCGTCCGGCAGGCGTGCTTGCCGCAGGCGGTATAATCGCGCGCTTGTCGCAACGTTTCCTCACCGCCGTGTTTTGCCTGGCGGCGTGCTTCGCGATCACCGCCGATGCAGCGGAAGCCGTCGCGCCGGCGCCGGTTCCACCGCCCGTGCTCGCCGCCAGAGCGTATTTCCTGCTCGACGTGCTGAGCGGACAGACGCTGGTCGCGCAAAATGCCGACGAGCCGCGCGAACCCGCATCGCTCACGAAGCTGATGACGGCGTATCTCGTGTTCCGCGCGCTCAAGGACAAGGAGCTGCTGCCTTCACAGATGGTGACGGTGTCGTCCAAGGCCTGGCGCGCCGAGGGTTCGCGCATGTTCATCGAGCCGAAAAAAGCGGTCAGTGTCGATGAGCTGCTGCACGGCGTGATCGTGCAATCCGGCAACGACGCCGCGATCGCGCTCGCCGAAGCCATCGCCGGATCCGAACAGGCCTTTGTCGAGCGCATGAACAAGGAAGCGGCGCGGCTCGGCATGAAAAACACGCGCTTCGCGACCGCGACCGGACTGCCCGCGCCGCAGCAGGTGTCCACCGCGAGCGACCTCGCGCTGCTCGCCTCGGCGATCATCCGCGACTTTCCCGAGTACTACCCGCTTTACTCGATCAAGGAATACCGCTACAACAACATCACGCAGCCGAACCGCAACCGCCTGCTATGGAGCGATCCGTACGTCGACGGGATGAAGACCGGCAACACCGACACCGCCGGCTATTGTCTGGTCGCCTCAGCCAAGCGCGGGCCACGGCGCCTGCTGTCGGTGATGCTGGGTGCGGGTTCCGACGCCGCGCGCGCGAGCGAGTCGCAGAAGCTGCTCAACTACGGCTTTCAGTTCTACGACACGGTGCAGATGTACCAGAACGGCCAGACGGTGAATACGCTGCGTGTGTGGAAAGGCGCGAGCGAGAACGTCGCGGCCGGCTTCGTCGCCGATCAGTACCTGACGCTTCCCAAGGGCCAGGCGCAGAAGCTGAAGCTCTCGATGGAAGCGGTCGAGCCGCTGATCGCACCGGTGGCACTCGGCCAGCGCGTGGGCACGGTCCGCGTCACGCTCGACGGCAAGGTCGTGGGGGAATACCCGCTGCAGGCGCTCGGCGAGGTGCCGCAGGCCAGCTTCTGGGTGCGGGCGTGGGATACCGCCCGGCTGTGGTTCAAATGACGATGCATTGCACACCAAGCGAGGCCGCATGACGGTCTACCTGAACGGCGAATTCCTTCCCATCGAGCAGGCCAAGGTTTCGGTGCTCGATCGCGGCTTCATCTACGGCGACGGCGTCTACGAGCTCGTTCCCGTCTACCGCCGCCAGCCGTATCGCATGCGCGAGCACCTCGCGCGGCTTAATCGCAGCTGCGCCGGCATCGGGCTCGCAAATCCGCACGATGCCGCCGCGTGGGAATCGATCATCCGCGACCTGATCGCACGCATGCCCTTCGACGACCAAGCCGTGTACTTCCAGGTGACCCGAGGCGTGGCCCGCCGCGACCACGCCTTTCCGGCGGGTGTCGCCCCCACGGTGTTCATGATGAGCAACCCCCTGGCGCTGCCCAGCGCCGAGCAGGTCGAGCGCGGCGTGGCGGTGATCACGGGACCCGACGAGCGCTGGCTGCATTGCGATCTGAAGACCACATCGCTGCTGGGCAACGTGCTCGCGCGCCAGGCTGCGGTCGACGCCGGCGCGGTCGAGTCGGTCCTGTTTCGCGACGGCTACCTGACCGAGGCGTCTGCGTCCAATGTGCTCATCGTCAAGGGCGGGCTCATCGTCGCGCCGCCCAAGGACAACCTCATTCTGCCCGGCATCACCTACGACGCGACCTTCGATCTCGCCCGTAAGGGCGGGCTGGAGGTCGCCATCCGGCCGGTGTCGCGCGAAGAAGCGCTTGGCGCTGACGAAATGTGGCTCTCGTCGTCGTCGAAGGAAGTGCTCGCGGTGACCAAGGTCGACGGCCGGCCCTTCGCCGGCGGAATGCCGGGACCGGTCTTTCGTCGGGTGTACGCGCTGTTCCAGGCGAGCAAGCCCAAGCGCTCCTAACGGCGGACAGCGTTCGACTCCGCGGGCACGGCCCGGTCAGCGAATACTTGCTGTCGCGCCAGACGGCGGCGGGAGTACGTGGTGCGAAAGGCATCTTCCGGGTGGCGGGGTGTCAAAACTGCGCGGTCGCGCTAGACTAGCGCCATCCTGGCCTGCGAGATCGGCGAGGGCGATCGCAGCCCGGGGATCGACCATTCGCAGCGCGCGCTTCGAATATGAACGACTCGCTCTCGAAGATTGTTGCCAGCCGCTACGGCGGGCGAAACATTCCGGTGGCGCTGGTGCTGCCCGACGGTGGACGCGTCGCGCTGTCGCAGCCGACCGAGGTCGACATCTACGCGCGCACCTGGAATGGGTTGCGCGCGCTCGCTGCGCCCGAGCTCGGCAGGCTCGCCCGGGCGTACGTACGCGGTGACCTCGACTTCTCCGGCGGATCGCGTCGCATCCTCGGCATCGCCGAGGCGCTGGTCGGCAGCGTCAGCCATGGTCGCGAGCGCGCACGCGCAAGGATGCTGCAGTGGTGGCACCAGCATCGCGGCAACCCCGCCAACATCGCGCATCACTACGATGTCTCCAACGCGTTCTACAAGCTGTGGCTCGACGAGCGCATGGTGTACTCGTGCGCGTACTTTCGCACCGCCACCGATACACTCGACCAGGCGCAGACGCAGAAGCTGGACCACATCTGCCGCAAGCTCATGCTCGCGCCGGGCGAGGAATTTCTCGACATCGGCTGCGGCTGGGGCGGGCTGATTTTTCGTGCCGCCGAGGAGTACGGGGTCAAGGCCACCGGCATCACGCTTTCGCGCAATCAGTACGAGCACGTGCGCGAGCGGATCACGGCGCGGGCGCTCGGTGGGCGCGTCGACGTCCAGCTGCTCGACTATCTCGACCTTCCGCACTCGAAGCTCTACGACAAGATCGCCAGCATCGGCATGTTCGAGCACGTCGGGATTCGCAACTATCCGCGCTATTTCGGGAAGATCCACGCGATCCTGAAGCCGGGCGGGCTGGTCATGAACCACGGCATCACGCAGAACCAGGTCGGGGTCGCGGCGCTGGGGAGCGGGATCAGTGACTTCGTCGAGGAGTTCGTTTTCCCGGGGGGCCAGCTCGCGCACGTGTCGCGAGTGATCGAGGGTCTGTCCGCACAGGGGCTCGAGCTGCTCGACGCCGAGCCGCTGCGCGAGCACTACGGGCGGACGCTTTGGCACTGGGTCGACCGCCTCGAGCGCAACGCCGATGCGGCGCGCAGGGAGTCGGGCGAGGAACGATTCCGAACATGGCGGATCTATCTGGCAGGATCGGCGCACGCCTTCGACCGCGGCTGGCTGTCCATTTTCCAGCTCCTCGCGGGCAAGCCGTTTGCGGACGGAAGGATGCCGCACCCCGCGACGCGCGACTACATTTACGCGCCCCCACGCTCGGGTTGAACGACCATCGCGCGACCCCATATGCGAGCGATGGAGACGCAATCGATGGAGACCCAACACGTGACCGAGACCTTGCTCGAGTTCCCCTGCGCGTTCCCGCTCAAGATCATGGGCCGCACGCAGGACGGATTCGCGCAGGCGGTGCTCGACGTCGTTCTGCGCCACGTTCCCGACTTCGACAGCGCGTCGATGGAAATGCGCGCCTCGCGTCAGGGAAATTACCTGTCGCTCACCTGCACCATCAACGCGACCTCGCGTGAGCAGCTCGACGCGCTCTATCGAGAGCTGTCGGCGCATCCCCAAGTCGTCATGGTGCTCTGATGCCGATGCGGCGCGAGCCGGCATGACGGCGCGCGTCCGGCAGCTCGGTCCGACCGCCTACGGAGCAACCTGGCGTGCGATGCAGGCGTTCACCGCCGCGCGCATGCCGTCGACGCCCGATGAGCTCTGGCTCACCGAGCATCCGCCGATCTACACGCTGGGGCTCGCTGGCCGTCGCGAGCACCTGCTTCGCGACAACGGCATCGCGGTGCAGAAAGTCGATCGCGGCGGACAGGTGACCTACCACGGACCCGGGCAGCTGGTCGTGTACACGATGCTCGACCTCGGACGCGCGCAGCTGGGCATTCGCGACACGGTGCGTCGCCTCGAGCGCGCCGTGATACGATGGCTTTCCGAGCATGACATCGCAGCACATGTCCGGCCGGGTGCACCCGGCGTTTACGTGACCCGGCGCACCGCCGATGCCAAGATCGCGGCGCTCGGTCTGAAGGTCAGCCGCGGCTGCACGTATCACGGCCTCTCGCTCAACGTCGACATGGACCTCACGCCTTTTTCAGACATCGATCCCTGCGGCTTTCGCGGGCTTGAGGTCACCCAGCTAGTCGATCTCGGCGTCGCCTGCACAGTGGCCGAGGCGGGCGCGGGTCTGGCTTCGCAGATCATCGAGTGCTTCGAACACAAGGTCGGCGAGCCCGGCACGATGGCGATCGGCGCATGAGCCACGAGAGCAGGAGCGCCCCCCAGCCACCGAACGTCGCAGCGCCGGGCAACGCTGCCGGCGTCAAGCACAAGGGCGTGGACAAGACCTCGCGCATCCCCATCAAGGTTGTCGCGGCCGAGCGGCTCAAGAAGCCCGACTGGATTCGCGTGCGCGCGCCGTCGTCGCCGCGCTTCTACGAGATCAAGAAAATCCTTCGCGAGCACAACCTGCACACGGTGTGCGAGGAAGCGTCGTGCCCCAACATCGGCGAGTGCTTCGGAAAGGGCACCGCGACGTTCATGATCATGGGCGACATTTGCACGCGCCGCTGCCCGTTCTGCGACGTCGGGCATGGACGCCCGTTGCCGCTCGATCCGGCGGAGCCGGAAAATCTCGCGCGCACCATCGCGGCGCTGGGACTGAAATACGTCGTGGTCACCAGCGTCGATCGCGATGACCTGCGCGACGGCGGCGCGCAGCATTTCGTCGATTGCATCCGCGCGGTGCGCACGCACTCGCCGTCGACGCAGATCGAGGTGCTGGTGCCCGACTTTCGCGGCCGTCTGGAGCGCGCGCTCGACGTCCTCGAGGCGGCGCCGCCGGACGTCATGAACCACAACCTCGAGACCGTACCCCGACTCTACAAACAGGCGCGACCCGGATCGGATTACGCGAACTCGCTCGCGCTGCTCTCGTCGTTCAAGGCGCGTTTTCCCGGCGTGCCGACCAAATCCGGGCTGATGGTCGGGCTCGGCGAGACCGACGAGGAGATACTGCAGGTCATGCGCGACATGCGCGATCACCGCATCGACATGCTGACCATCGGGCAGTACCTGCAGCCGACCGCCGGACACCTGCCGGTGCTTCGCTACGTCCACCCCGACACCTTCGCGATGTTCGAGCGCGAAGCCTACGCGCTCGGATTCCGCCACGCCGCCGTCGGCGCGTTGGTGCGGTCGTCGTATCACGCCGATACGCAGGCACACGGCGTGCTCGAAGCGTCGGCCTAGCCCGAACGGAGCAATCGCCATGCGCAATCGCAGCGTGCGCGCCTTTGTCGTCGCCGTCCTGACCGCGTTCTGCGTCACCAGCGCGCGTGCCGACGTCACCGAAGTCCGCATTTCGCGCGGCTTCGGCGTGCTCTACCTCCCGCTGATGGTGATGGAAAGCGAGAAGCTGCTCGAGAAGCAGGCGCGCGGCGCTGGTCTGGGCGACGTCAAGGCGACCTATCTCGTGCTCGACGGCGGCAACGTGATCAACGACGCGATGCTCTCGGGCGCGCTCGACATCGCATCGATCGGTGTCGCTGGCTTCCTCACGCTGTGGGCGAAAGCCAGGGACAATCCGGCGATCGAGATCCGCGGCCTGTCGGGGATGAGCTCGTCGTCGCTGTACCTGATGACGCGCAACCCCGACGTCAAATCGCTCAAGGATTTCACCGACAAGGACCGCATCGCGGTGCCCGGCATCAAGACCTCGCTGCCCGCGGTCATCCTGCACATGGCGGTCGCCAAGGAATTCGGCGATGCCAACTACGCGAAGCTCGATCCGATCACGGTAGGGCTGCCGCACCCGGACGCGCTGACGGTGCTGCTCTCGGGCAAAGGCGAGATCAACAGCCACATGGCATCGCCGCCATT
>DASXBS010000152.1:0-6284 GCA_036491555.1 Casimicrobiaceae bacterium | reverse complement strand
AGCGTCGATCTCATCCGCTGGCAGGATTACGGGGAAATGACCGAGGATCTTCTCGACGCCCTGACGCGCGAAACGTCCGCGCAGGCCAAGGAAGCGGCCGCCGCGGTCGGATACTTTTCCGCGGCGGTCACGGTGAGCATCGATCGCGCGCAGACTCCACTGACGGTCACGCTGCGCATCGTCGCAGGCGCGCCGACGCGCGTGACCAGCGTGCGCATAGGCGTCGACGGACCAGCGGCCTCCGACGCCACGTTGGGCGCGAGCACGATCGCGTCGGTGCAAAGCGGATGGAATCTGCGCGTCGGGGACGTCTTCACGCAGAGCGCGTGGGCCGCGGCGAAGCAGCTCGCGGTGGCCACGCTGGCGGCCAGTCCGTACGCGGCCGCGCGACTCGCCCGCAGCGAAGCGCGCGTCGATCCCGATAGCGCCAGTGCCGAGCTCCAGGTGACGCTCGAGAGCGGGCCACCCTTTTTCATCGGCGCGATCGACGTCCAGGGCTTGTCGCGATATACGCCGGAGCTGGTGCGAAACTTCGGCACGCTGCCGCCCGGCACTCCGTTCAGCGAATCTGCGGTCGACGATTACGTGCGCAGATTGCTGGCCTCGGGATACTTCGCGAGCGTGCAGGCGCGACTGGACACAAATCCCGGGAATGCGGACGATGCGACACTCACGCTGTCGCTTATCGAGGCGCCACCCAAGCGACTCGAATTCGGGCTCGGATACTCGTCGGACACGCAGTTTCGGGCGAGCGCCAACTACAGCGATGTCGACATCGACGGCAAAGGGCTGCAGTTCTCGGCCAATGTGCGGCTTGAATCGAAATTGACGAGCGTCGACCTGCGGCTGGTGCAGCCTCCCACCGATCGCGGGTGGATAAACTCGTATTCCACGTCTATCGTGCACACCGACATCGAAGGGCTGGTCACGAGCACCGCAAGCGTCTCCACGATGCGCCAGGCGGTGGATGAGCGCAACACGCCCGCGTTCGGCATCGGCTACTATCTCGACGAGCAGCAACCCAGCGGGGGCGAGCAGGAGACTTCGCACGCGCTCTATGCCGACGCGCAATATACCTGGCGGCGAACCGATAACTTGCTGTCGCCGACGCGCGGCTGGATGGCCAACGTCCAGGGGGGCGCGGGAATTCCGGGGGCATCGACCAAGGGCTTCGGGCGCGTCGTCGTCAAGGCGGCGTACTGGTGGCCGCTGGCCCGCGACGATTCACTCTACTTGCGCGCGGAAGGCGGCGCGGTACTCGCGGATTCGCGCGACGGTGTACCTTCGGTGTTCGTTTTTCGCACCGGGGGCGACACGACGGTGCGCGGCTACGCCTTCGACAGTCTCGGCGTGCAGCAGGACAATGCGGTGGTCGGTGGACGCTACTACGCCGTCGGCAGCGCCGAAGTGACGCACTGGTTCAATCCGACCTGGGGGATGGCCGCCTTCGTCGACGCCGGAAACGCGACCGACTCGTTGCAGTCTTTTCCGTTTCGTCTCGGTTACGGCGTGGGCGCGCGGCTACGCACGCCCATCGGGCCGTTCCGCCTCGATCTCGCCTATGGTGAGCACACCCACGAGGTGCGCGTGCATTTTTCGGTGGGACTTTCATTTTGATCCCGCCGCCACTCGCCGCCGGGCCCGCATCCGGACAGACGTCCCCCCGCCGCCGGCGCTGGGTGCGCGCGGTGGGCGCTATGCTGGTCGCGCTGGTCGCCGTGGTCGCCGTAGTGGCTGCGGGAGGTTATTGGCTTTCCACCCAAAGCGCGCTCGATTGGCTGCTTGCGCGCGCCGTGGCGCGCAGCGAAGGACGCCTGGACGTCGAAGGCGCCACCGGCTCGCTGCTGTCGACGGTCCACATCGAGCGCCTGCGCTGGCGTGGCGATGAAGTCGCGCTGGAGGCGAGCGGCGTCGCGCTGACGTGGACACCCTTCGATCTGCTCTCGCGGCGATTCCACGCCCAGGGCTTCGCCGCGCAGCACCTCGACGTGACGCTGTCCAATTCGAACGCCACGACGACGCTTCCCGCGAGCCTCGCATTGCCGCTGGAAGTCACCATCGCGCAGGCGGGCATCGGCCGCATCGACTGGCATGCGAAGGACCGCAACGGAACCGTCGCCGGACTCAAGTTGGGCTACGCCGGAGGAGCGACGCAGCATCGCATCAGCAATCTGGAAGTCGTGACCGAATCCGGAACCTTGAGCGGCAATCTCGGCATCGCAGCCAGCGCGCCGTTCGCACTCACGGGCAACGTGGTCTTCCGCGGCGACGGCGAGATGCGCGATACCAGCATCGAAGGCAACGTGACGGGAACACTGGAACTGCTCGACCTCGACGCGAAGGTGACGATGCGCGGCGCGCGCGGCACCGGCACGGCGCGGCTGGCGCCGTTTGCGACGGTCCCCGTGGTCGCCGCGAAGGTCGCGCTCGCCGAAGTCGACCTGCAGCGTTTCGTGGCAGCGCTCCCGGCGACGCGGCTCGACGTCCGGCTCGATGCCGCGCCGGCACCGGACGGCTTCGCAGGCGATATCGACGCCACCAATACGCAGCCGGGACCGATCGACGCCGCGCGCATTCCGGTGCAGGCGCTGCACTCGCACTTCGCCTGGACGAGCGCCGCGATCGACCTGTCGGGGCTGGCCGCGACGCTCGGCGGCGGCGGAAGCGTCAGCGGCAGCGCGCGCTACGATCTAGCGCGCAAGGGAGCGCACATAGACGCGACGCTGCGCGCTGTGGACCTGCGCCGGATCCAGTCGACGCTGGTGTCTACCCGGCTCGACGGGAGCATCGCCGGAGAGCTCGACGGCGCGCGACAGTCGCTGCGCGGCGAGCTTGCGCAGTCCGATCTTCGTCTTGCGTTCGAAGCCTCGCTCGCCAATCGATTGCTCGAGGTGAGTCGGCTGCGCGCGAGCGTGGGTCCGGGCGAGGTCAACGCGCGCGGCCGCGTCGCGCTCGATGCACCGCGCGCCTACAGCGTCGAAGGAACCACGCGTCGCTTCGACCCGCACCGGCTGGGCGACTTTCCAACGGGAGCGCTCGACGCATCGTTCAAGCTCAGCGGCGAGCTGGCGCCATGGCGCGCGTCGGGCGAGGTCGTGCTGGCACCCGGCAGCGAGCTTGCGCACCTCGCGCTTTCAGGGCGTGCGCACGGCGACATCGATGTCCATCAGGTGCGCAACGCGGAGCTGCAGCTCAAGGTGGCCGGCGGGACGATCAGCGCTTCCGGAAACGCGGGACACACCGGCGACAAGCTGAATTTCTCGCTCGACCTGCCCGATGTCGCCGCGCTGCGCCCATTGGCGACGCTGATCCATGGCACCGGCACAGGGTCGGCGAGTCCTCTGCCCGATACGCTGCGCGGCGCGCTGAAGGCGTCGGGATCGGCCTCGATCCAACCCGAAGGCAGCGGCTTCGATATCGAGGCGCATACCAGGAACATCGCGTGGAACGCTTCCTTCGGCGTCGCCAGCGCCGATCTGCGCGCGACATTGCCTGCCGCGGCGGCGGGCACGCCAATCAACGCACGCACGGTCTCGCTAAGCGCGAAAGCGAGCGCGCTCACCCTGCCGCAGGGAGTGTTTTCGTCGGCGGGCATCGAGGTCTCCGGAACACTGGCGCATCACGTCGTCGACATGACGCTGCGCGGCGAGTCGCTCGACGCGCACGTCGCCCTCACCGGAGGCTTCCAGGGAGCGACCGGGCCCGACCTCACGCAAGTGCCGTGGCCGTGGAGCGGCAGCATCGGCATCGCGGATAACCGCGGCGAGTACCCCATTGCGTTGCTGGCGCCGGCGAAGCTGGAAATTGCCCAGCGTCGCGTCCATGTTTCGCAGGCACGCGTGCGTATCGCCGAGGGGTCCGCCGACATCGACGAGTTCGTGTGGGACGATGGGCGGATCACTTCGCGCGGCAGCTTCGGCGGCGTGCCGCTTGGCGCGCTGGCGCGTGTAGCGGGCCGTCCCTTGACGGTGCGCTCAACGCTTACGCTGAAGGGGGACTGGTCGGTCGCTGCCTCGCCGCGGCTCGACGGAACAGTTCACATAGCGCGCGATGCCGGCGATGTCTTCGCCAGCAGTGCCGAGACGATCGATGCCGCGCGCGGGCTTGGCATCAGCGTTTTCGACGCATCGGCGCGCTTCGTCGCCGACAGCGTCAGCGCGACCGGGACGCTGCGCTCGACACGCGGGGGCACCGCCGACGCGACGCTATCTCTGGGCACCGTGGCCGGAACACCGCCCGGACGCATCGCCGCGAGCGCACCGCTCGAGGCCACGCTCCGCGCGGATCTTGCCTCGCTGCGACCACTGCAGGCATGGCTGGGCACGCTGGCCGCGCTCGACGGGCGCGCCCACGTCGATGTCGCTGCCAGGGGAACGCTCGCGGAGCCCGTGCTGACCGGCGAGGCGAGCGCCGACGAGGTCCGCATCGATCTTGCGCAGTACGGAGTGCAACTCAAGGAAGGCACTGTGCGAGCACACTTCGCCGGGGATCGCATCGTCCTCGATGACTTGTCGATCCACGCCGGCGACGGTCAGTTCTCCGCGAAAGGCACCATCGCGGCCTCGCCCAGGAGCGGCGTGGCACCCGACGTCACCTGGCACGCGGAGCGCTTTCGCGTGGTCAATCGGCCCGACCTGCGTCTGGTCGTCGGCGGTGATGGAACGCTGCGCTTCGAAACCGGGAAGCTGGTGCTCGCGGGCAAGCTACGCATCGACGAGGGGAACATCGCTTACGAACCGACGACCGCCGGACAGCTTGCCGACGATGTCGTCGTCGTAGGCGCCGCGCTGCGTCCGGCGTCGTCAGGGGCCGGAGTCGGCGATCTGCCGCTGAAGCTCGACCTCGAAGTCGAGACCGAGTCCGGCGTGACGTTCGTAGGCGAAGGTCTCGACACCCGGCTCGCGGGCAGCGTACACCTCATCACGCTCGCCGACGGCAGGCTGAACGCGAAAGGCACCATACGCGCGGTTTATGGCACGTATACCGCGCTCGGCCAGAAACTGACCATCGATCGTGGCGCGCTGATCTTTGACGGCCCGGTGGACAATCCCGCGCTCGATGTCGTCGCGCTGCGCAAGAACCTCGCGGTGGAAGCCGGTCTGCAGATCACAGGCACCGTACGGGTGCCGCGGGTGCAACTGGTGTCGAACCCGCCGGTGCCCGACAACGAAAAACTTTCGTGGCTGGTGAGCGGCCAGCCTCTCGACCGCGCTTCGCACGCCGATGTGGCTCTGCTTGCGTCGGCTTCGGCGTCGCTGCTGGGCAAGGGTAAGCCGGTGACGCAGACCATCGCCAACAGCATAGGACTCGACGATATCTCGGTACACCAATCCAGCGTTACTACGGCGACGGGGGCTGCCGCGGGTCAGGTCGTCTCCTTCGGCAAGCGCATTTCCGATCGCCTGTCGCTGGTCTACGAGCAAGGACTCACGATCGCCACCAATGCGCTGCGCATCGAATACACCCTCACGCGCACGATCACGCTGCGCGCCGAAGCGGGCACCGTGGCCAGTGTCGGGATCTACTACCGCAAAACCTTCGACTGACCCCCACGCCCGCTGTTCCCCGGCTTAGTGCGCGCTCGCCGTCTTCTGGGTTCCGGAGGTCGACGCCGTCAGCGTGGTGACCTGCTGGAGGTGCGATTGCAACGTCGGCAGCGTCGAGCTTGCGAACTGCTTCAGCTCGGCGTCCTTGCCGTTGCGCGATTCGTCCTGGAACAGTGCCACCGCGTCTTTGTGCGCCGCGAGCTGTACGCGGACGTACTCGCGATCAAACGCCCCGCCGCTCAACGACTGCAGCTTGCGGAACTCGCTCTGATCCTTGGCGCTGAGTGTGGTCGTGTGCGGCAGCCCTTTGGCATCCGCGATCTTGACCAGGTCTTCGTTGGCCTTTTGATGGTCCTCGATCATGTGCGCTGCGAATTGCGACACCTCGCTCGAGGCCGCATGATCGTGTGCGATCTTGGCCATTTCGACCTCTGCCAGCCCGGCCTCGGTCGCAGTGGCGACGAACTTGCGATCGGCGCTGCTTGCATGCGATGTATCGCTACCAGCGCTCGCCCGCGTGATACTGCTCGCTGCGGTCGAAGCGGAAGCCTTGTCGGCGTTTGTCGAGGTCGCGCTCGAGACAGCAGCATTGTCGGGGTTCGCGGCATTGCCGGTCCCGGCCGCCAGCGCCAGCGATGACGTGCCCAGGCCGACACCGAGGCCGAGCGCCAGTGCAAGCGTACATGGTGAAAAGTTGGGGTTCATGATCACTCCGTATCGAATAGCTTCGCACCCGCA
>DASXBS010000151.1:0-5996 GCA_036491555.1 Casimicrobiaceae bacterium | reverse complement strand
GGCGCTGATTCGGGCCGTCAATGCATTCCGATTCGGCGGGTGGGAAATCGCGAAGCGGAAGGGGTAGGAATATTCCTAAACGGGGCGCTCCGCCCCGGGATCCGCATCGATACCCTGTGCGATCGCGTAGCGGATCAAGTCGGCCTGGTTGTCGACGCCGATTTTCTGCATCAAGCGTGCCTTGTGCGTGCTGATCGTCTTCACCGAGAGATTGAGACGCGCGGCAATGGCGGTCAGGCTCTCTCCCGACACCAGCAGCGTGAGCACTTCGTACTCGCGGTCCGACAGGCGGCTGTACGCCGCTGCTGGCTGCACGCCGTGCGCCTCGTGGGCAAGGCGCTCCGCAACCTCGGCGCTGATGAATGCGCCGCCTGCGGCGACCTTGCGAATAGCCGACACCAGTTGCGCCGAGGCACTTTCCTTGGTGAGGTAGCCCGAGGCGCCGGCGCGGATCGCGCGCACGGCATACTGGTGCTCCTGATGCATGCTCAAGACGACGATGCGAACGCCGGGACGCTCGGACCTAGCCTGCTTGATCAGGTCCATGCCGCTCTTGCCGGGCATGGAGAGATCGAGCACGAGGACGTCGAAGTCGAGCTCGCGCACCCGTTGCAGCGCCTCGAAGCCATCGACGGCTTCCCCGACGACGCCGATGTCCGGCGTGCTCGACAGCAGGTGTTTCAAGCCTTCGCGCACGATGGTGTGGTCGTCAGCGAGCACAACGCGAATCATGGCCACGACTCCGCGGTGGTCAGCGGCAGACGTACCTCCAGCGCGGTTCCCTTGCCCGGAGCGCTGACGATCTCGAGCTGACCTCCCAGAAGGTAGGCGCGCTCGCGCATTCCGAGCAGTCCCCTCGACTTGGTCGGTAATCCTTCTTGCATGGAAAATCCGATTCCGTTGTCGACCACCGCGATCGTCACGTCGGCATCGCTATGACGGATCGCGATGTCGACCTGGCTCGCGCGGGCGTGTCGGGTGATGTTGGTCAGTGCCTCCTGGAGGATGCGAAACACCGCCGTGGCGCGCGTATCGTCGAGCTCGACGTCGCCGCCATGGACCGTGAACGCGCAGGCGACGCCCGTCAGCCCGCGGAAATTGTCGAGCAGCCACTCGATCGCGGGGAACAGTCCCAGATCATCGAGGATGAGCGGGCGAAGTTCCGATGCCAGCCGGCGCGTGGCCCCCAGTGTATCGTCGATGACATGCTGCATGCGTCGCAATTTTTCCATCACCGTGGGGTCGGCGCCCTCCACCGCGACGACCATCATTTTGAGCGCCGTCAGCGACTGGCCAAGCTCATCGTGCAACTCGCGCGCGATGCGGCGCTGCTCCTGTTCGCGGGTGTGGTGCGCTGCCGTGGCGAGCTCGCGAAGCTGCTCGCGCGACTGCCGGAGCAGCGCCTCCTGCGCGACACGCTCGGACACATCGCGCAGGATCACGGTGTAGAGCTTATGCGCTCCCTGCTGGACCTGCGATATCGATGCGTCGATCGGAAACTCGCCGCCCCCCCGACGAAGGCCCATTACCACGCGCGAGGCGCCCATGCGGCGCGAAGTGGTGCCCGCGAGCGCGAAGCGTTCGATATCCTCGGCGTGCCCTGCGCGAAAACGCTCCGGGATGAATTGCGACAGTGCGCTGCCGATCGCCTCCGACTGCTGGCACTCGAACATCACCTCCGCCGCGCCGTTGAACAGGACGATGCGCTGCTTGTCATCGACCGCGATGATGGCATCCATCGCCGAATCGATGACGCCGCGCAGGCGGGCCTCGCTGCGGACCAGCGACTGGCGGTACACGATGATGCCAAAAGCAGCTGCGAGCGCGGCGAGCGCAAGCGCGATCGCGACTTCGGCCCACGGGCTGGCCGCGCCAGATGGGGGTGTGAGCGAGAAACCGACCGCGAAGCCAGCCAGCACGGCGATGACGAGGCCCAGCGAAATGCCAAGCCAGCCTCCCTGTCGCATCGACACCTTCACCGCCTGTACGTCATAAACCTCTCCAGGCCGGAAGTGTAGTGGATTCGCATTGACCTGCGTCAAGGATCGGACGCGTCAATGTTGGCGGCGGGGCCGCCGGCGCACCGAAGCTGGGGGTCAAATCACGCGGGAATAGCGCGCACGCTCGCGCGCTTCGCGAAGGTGACGATCGAACGTCATCGCCAGTGCGCGCACCAGCAGGCGGCCGGACGCGGTCACGGTGATCGCACCTGCGCACATGTCGACCAGACCGTCTTCGCGCATCGGCGCCAACGCCGCCAGCTCGGTCGCGAAATAGCGACCGAAATCGACGCCGTGCTCGGCCCCGATCGCCGCAGTATCGAGCCGAAAATCGCACATCAGGCGCTGGATCACGTCGCGTCGAAGGACGTCGTCGGCGTCGAGCGCGACGCCGCGCATCACCGGCAGCGCCTTGGCATCGAGCCGGGCATAATACTCGTCGAGCGTTCTCACGTTCTGGACGTAGGCGTTGCCGACCTTGCCGATCGCCGATACGCCCAGCCCGATCAGGTCGGTGTCGGGCAAGGTGGAATATCCCTGGAAATTGCGATGAAGCGTGCCTTCGCGCTGCGCAATCGCAAGTTCATCGGCGGGAAGCGCGAAATGGTCCATCCCGATGTAGACATAGCCAGCTGTACCCAGCTTCTCGATCGCCAACGCGAGGATCGCGAGCTTATTGTCGGCCGACGGCAGCTGAGCCTCGTCGATCCTGCGCTGCGGCTTGAACATGTGCGGAACGTGCGCGTAGCTGTAAAGGGCGATGCGGTCGGGCCGGGCGGCGACGACCTTGTCCAGCGTGGCTGCGAAGCCCGCCACCGTCTGCAGCGGGAGGCCGTAGATAAGGTCGGCGTTGACCGACACGAAACCGCGCCGGCGTGCAGCGTCGATCACCGTGCGCGTTTCGGACTCGCTCTGGATCCGGTTGACGGCACTCTGCACAGCGGGATCGAAATCCTGGATGCCCACCGACAATCGGTTGAATCCAAGATCGGCGAGAAGATCGATGGTTGCTGCGTCGACCTTGCGCGGATCGACCTCGATCGATACCTCCGCATTCGCCTCGAAACGGAAGGTTTCGCGCAGTCTGCGCATCAGCGCCGACATTTCCTCGTGCGAAAGGAACGTCGGTGTGCCGCCGCCCCAGTGCATCTGTACCAGCCGCCGCGGGCCCTCGAGCAACGCACCGACCATCGCCGTTTCGCGGCACACATAGTCGACGTATTCCGCCGACCGGGTCCGGTCCTTGGTGATGACCTTGTTGCAGGCGCAGTAGTAGCAGATGGTGTTGCAGAAAGGCAGGTGAACGTAGACCGAAAGCGGTTGCTGCGAGCGCAGCTGGTTGCGCGCGTGCAGCGTATCGACATAATCTTGCGCGTTGAAGGCGTCGCTGAAGCGATCGGCGGTCGGATACGATGTGTAACGCGGCCCGAAACCGTCGTACTTACGCACGAGAACCGGGTCGAACCGAACCGTGGCCTGCGCCAGCAGGCCGGTGGCGGAAGTGTCCATGGGCCGGAGTCTGCCCATGCATAGCGATGAGGGTGTTGACGAAGGTCAATCCACGGTGAGCTTCACGCCTGAAACCGCATCCTGACAGCGATACGAAGCGCCAGTCATAGCGGCGCGGCCGTTGCATTCAACGGCCGCGCTTTGTCCATCGATCAATTCAGTTCGCTAGATGGCGCTATGTCCGTGCCCGTCCCGGCGTCGTGTCATCGGCCGGTTGCGGCTTGTTGGTCGATCCGCCACGCGGCGCAAGGTCGGGTGTCCGAGGAAGGTTGGAGTTATCCATCGGAGACGCGTTGGTCGTGCCTGCCGCGCCGTCCGTGTTGTTGGTCGCTCCGCCACGCGGTGCCATGTCCCCGCTCGACGGCGCTACACCGGTCGTGCGTGCGGTAGAGCTGGTGTCGGGAACGGGCGTCGTCGCGGAGTCGGAGCTAGGTGTGGACGCATTGGCCGAACTCGACGAGTTAACGGACGAATCGGTGGAGCTGGTCGCGCCCGCGACCGCAGGACTGCTACCCAAGCCGTCCATGGCTGTCCCTGCGGCCACTGAAGGATTCGGACCCTGCGCCGACGGCTGTGCCGAACCATGCGCAAGCGCTGCGGTCGACAGCGTTCCGAGCGTTGCAATCATCAGGTATCGATAAAGCGGTTGCCTGTCCATAATGTGTCCTTTGTCTGTATCACCCAGCGCCGTCAGACCGACCGACGATCCCGGGACCACGCTGTCATTGTGAGCGTGCCGTCCGCTGCGCAGAATCAGACGCGCTCCGAAACGGGGGTCGGATAATGCGCTATACGGGGTCGTCCGCGGGGCCCTGCGAAGAGCGAGCTGCTGACGCGGTTCGCTCGGGCACGCGCACCACGTGGACGCTGCAAGGCGCGTTGGCGGTCACGTTCGACGCCGCGGAGCGCCACCAGCCGAGCCTCTTCTCCGACGGCCCCGGTGCGCCGAGCACGATCAGGTCCACATGATTGGCGCGGGCGAGATTGAGCAAAGTATCGGCCGCGCTGGTCGCCTCCACCACATGCAGCGAAATGCGCGACGCAGGCAGCTTCACTGGCGCGACCCAGTGTCGAAGCCGCGCCTTGTGCTCCAGATGCCTGCCGGCCGTGGTGTCCATCTCGTTGGGACCTTCGCCGATCGGCGGGCTGCGTATCACCGAGACGAACATGACGCGGCTGTCCGGATCGAGCGATGCGATTTGCGCGGTCGCGAAGCGCAGCGGCGAATGACGCTCGTCGTCGGGATGCTCGGTATCGACCGCCACCAGGATCACCGTGGGACCGCCAGCCTGCGAGCGTGTGTCGTTCGCGGCTACCCAGCTACGTGCCCGCCACCAGTTCGCCAGGTGCCGGGCAAAGCCATCCGCCTTGCTCCTTTCAGCCCGCGCCGACAACGTGACCTGCTCGGGATTGCGCAAATCGAGCGCAATGTGCGCCGCCGATTGGTAGCGCTGCGCAGGGTCCGGGTCCAGGCAACGCAGGATGATTTCCTGCAGCCAGCCGGGAATGCGATCGTTGAACGCGCGCGGCGGGGTCGGAGCCCGCCACAGGCGGTCACGCATGCCGGACAGGGTCTGCGGTAGGCCGAAGGGGAGACGTCCGGTCGCCAGTTCGTAGATGAGGACGCCCAGCGCGAACAGGTCGCTTCTCAGGTCGCTGCGATCGTTGCGAAGCTGCTCGGGAGACACGTACGCGGCGGAGCCGGCGGCAAATTCCTCCACCTCGGCCAGCAAGTCGGGATAGCGCGCGTGGCGGGCGAAGCCGAAGTCGAGCACCACGGCCTCGCCCCCGGGACGGATCATGAAGTTCTCAGGCTTGAGATCGAGGTGAACGACGTCCTGACGATGCACGCTGTGCACCGCGTCGGCGAGCGCCGCGCCCACGCTTACGACTTCGTCGGGGTCCAGCGGAGCGCGCGCGACGAATTCGGAAAGACCGAGTCCCTCGATACGCTCCATCACGATGTACGGCGTCGCCGTTACGTCTCCCGATGCGACGTAGCGCGGAACGTGAGGTCCGGTGAGCGTCGGCAGGATCATCTGCTCCATCTCGAAGCTGTCGATGCCCACGCTCGATTCCCCGCGCCCCAGCAGCGGCGCCTTCATGACAATGGGAAAACCCGGATCGCGCCCGGCCGGCGCGGCGACTTCATAAATGGAACCGGTGCCGCCGCCGTGGATGCACGCTCCGACGCGATAGCCGTCGATGGTCGCGCCCGGTTCGATGCGTTCACGCATACCGCGTGGCTAGGGCCCTAGATCCCGAGCTCGACGCGAAACGCCAGCGACTCGGGTAGTCCGCATTTGCGTATCTTGTCGGCGGCGGCCTTCGCGTCATAGACGACGCGGCAGAAGGTCACCTCCTTGCGTCGCGAATCGAACAGTGTGTAGGCAGCCGCCGGACTGCGATCGCGCGGCTGCCCCACCGAGCCCACGATACCCAGCCAGCGCCGGCTTCCGCGCACGGGTATCGGGGTGCCCGCAGCGG
>DASXBS010000150.1:0-6341 GCA_036491555.1 Casimicrobiaceae bacterium | reverse complement strand
ATGCGCGATCTCATCGAGATCCTGTTCGCGCTCTTGCTGGCGGCCGTCGCTTCCGGTGCGTTGGCGCAGCCCGCCGCGGTGACGCGCCCGGCAACCACCGCCAAGGCGATCAGCGTCGATCGCGTCGTTGCCATCGTCAACGACGAAGCGATCACGCAGCACGACATCGACGATGCCAAGCGCGTCGTGCTCAGCCAGATGAAGCAGCAGAACGTACAGCCGCCGGTGGGCGACGTGCTCGACAAGCAGGTGCTCGAGCGCCTAATCACGGAGCGGTCGCTCCTGCAATTCGCCAAGGAGACCGGACTGCGCGTCGACGACACGCAGATCGAGCGCGCTATGCAACGCATCGCACAGGACAACAAGCTGAGCCCCGAGGATTTCCGCAAGGCACTCGCCGCGGAAAACATCACCTACGACAAGTACCGCGAAGACATCCGCAGTGAGCTGGTGATGCAGCGCTTGCGCGAGCGCGAGGTCGACAGTCACCTGACGGTGAGCGACACAGAAGTCGAGCAGTATCTCTCGACGCTGAAGGCGCAGAACGCAGGCGACGGCGAGTACGAGATCGCGCATATCCTGGTGCTCGTTCCCGAGCAGGCGAGCGCCGACCAGATCGAGGCCAAGCGCCGGCGCGCTGAAGAGGCGCTGCGCGCGGTCAAGAGTGGCGGTGATTTCGGCCAGGTCGCGGCCGGTTTTTCCGACGCGAGCGATGCGCTGCGCGGCGGCAATCTGGGCTGGCGCGCCGGCGCGCGGCTGCCGACGGTGTTCGCGGATCAGGTACGGAAGATGAAGCCGGGCGAAGTCTCGCCGGTGCTGCGCAGCGCGAGCGGTTTTCACATCGTCAAGCTCATCGACAAGCGCGGCAAGAACGACACTCTGGTAGTCGATCAGACGCATGCGCGTCACATTCTGATTCGCGTCAACGAGCTCAATTCCGAAGCCGATGCGAAGACCAAGATCGACCGTCTCAAGGACCGGCTGGACTCCGGCGCCAAATTCGACGAGCTCGCGAGGCTCAATTCCGAGGACGGCTCTGCGTCGAAGGGCGGCGACCTGGGTTGGCTCAACCCCGGTGACACCGTCGGCGAGTTCCAGGACGCGATGAACAAGCTCGCCATCGGTCAGATCTCGGCGCCGGTGCGCTCGTCGTTTGGCTGGCACATCATCGAAGTGCTCGAGCGACGCAAGCAGGACGTGACCGCGGAGCGCGAGCGCGCCGAGGCGCAGCTTGCGATCAAGCAGCGCAAGGCCGACGAAGCATTCCAGGCGTGGGTGCGCGAAGTCCGCGACCGGGCCTACGTTGAAATACGGTTGGACGACAAGTAGCGACGCGAGCCTCCGGGCGAGGGGCCCCGCGAAAGCGGGGATCGACCGGGAATTGCGAGTCGGCGCCAGCGGGCGAACCCAGGGTCGACGCGAGGCACACTGGCTCTGAGCCCGCCATGCGAGCCTCCGGGCGAGCCACCTAGGTCAGGCGCATGCCGGACGACGACATCCTGCACGACCAGATCGACTACTACCGCGCGCGTTCCGGCGAATACGACGAGTGGTGGTTTCGCCTCGGCCGCTACGACCGCGGTGATGCCTTCAACGCGCACTGGCATGCTGAGACAGCGGCCGCCGAAGCGGCGTTCGACCGCTGGCTCGCCAGCGTGCGCCCACGACGGGTGCTCGAGCTCGCGTGCGGGACCGGCCTGTTCACGCGGCGCATCGCGGGACATGTCGAGCACCTCACCGCGGTGGATGCGTCGAGCGAAGTCATCGACCTGAACCGCGCCCGCGTGCACTCGGCGGATGTCGACTACGTCGCTGCGGACCTATTTGAATGGAGACCGCGGCAGCGTTACGACTCGGTCGTCTTCACGTTCTGGCTTTCGCATGTTCCCGATGGGCGCTTCGATGGGTTCTGGCGTCTGGTCGATGACGCGCTCGCACCCGGCGGATCGGTCTATCTGGTGGATTCCGCCTACGACGCCACGTCGACCGCGCGTGATCACGCGCTACCGCGGCGCGAAGCCGGTGTCGTCTCCCGAAAGCTCAACGACGGACGTGAATTCCGGATCGTGAAGGTTTTCTGGACGCCGGATGCGCTGGCCGCGAGGCTCACCACGGTGGGCTGGCGCGCAACGCTCGAACAGACGACGCGCTACTTCATTTACGGCGAAGTGCGACGGCAGCATAGGCCGCGCGGCGCGCTGCCGGCTAGGCAGCGGCCAAGAGTCTAATCCTTGGCGTCGTAGACGTAGGGCAGCTGCGCGACGCGACCCTGGTCCATGCGGGCTTCCTCGGCGAGTGCGCGCGGCGTTTTGTCCCACCAGATCGCGCGTCCCTCGCGTTGCTGTTGGACGATCTCCGGTCTCGCCTTGAGCAGCTCGCGGATGAATTGCGTGTGCTCGGAAACATAGTGGCGGCTGGGGAGCATCATGGGCAGGACTCGAAGGCGACGATGCGTCGATTCTATCATCGCGCCGGAGCGGTCGCCGGGTTTCTCATCGACCCGGCGACGATGCGGTATTCATAGAGCCTGCACTCGAGCGCGCCGTTGTACAGCGGAATGCGGTGACTGGGCTTCAACCCGATCAATTTCGCGAGCTCGCGGTCGGCGCTCAGCAGGTGCGCTGTCCATCCCGCGAAGCGTTGCTTGAGCGCGTCGCCCAGGCGCGGATAGAACTTCGCGAGCGCCACCGAACCCGCGAGGCGAACGCCGTACGGCGGATTGCTGACGATGACGCCCGTCGGCGCGGGTGCACTGCGCGTGAGCACGTCGGCGTGCTCGATGACGACCGCGCCGTCGACGCCTGCGGCGACCAGATTGGCGCGGCAGGACGCGAGCGCATGCTCGTCGCTGTCGCTCGCATGGATCTGCGTCGCCGACGGTGGCGAGGCGCGCCGCTGCGCGGCCTGCTTGATGCGCTGCCACGCGGGTCCGTCGTACCAGGCGAGCTTCTGAAATCCGAAGGTGCGCTTGAGACCCGGAGCGATGTCAAGCGCGATGAGCGCCGCTTCGAGCGCGATCGTGCCCGCGCCACACATCGGGTCCAGGAGCGGCGTTCCCGCGGTCCAGCGCGCGAGCCTCAGCAACCCGGCGGCGAGATTTTCGCGCAGTGGCGCTTCGGTGGTCTCGCGACGCAGACCACGCTTGAACAGCGGATCGCCGGAGGTGTCGAGGTAGAACGTCACATCGGATGTCGTGAGGTATGCGTGAACGCGAACGTCCGGGCGCTCCTTGCTGACCGAGGGTCGGACGCCGCCTGCTTCGCGGTGGCGGTCGCACACCGCGTCCTTGATGCGCAGCGTGGCGAACTCGAGGCTTTTCAGCGGCGAGCGCGTCGCCGCGACATCGACGCGCAGCGTCCGATCGGCGCGAAACCAGCGCGGCCAGTCGAGCGCATGCGCCAGCGCATAGATGTCGTTCTCCTCGCGATAGGGGCCGTGACCGACCTGCCATAGAACGCGGCTGGCAATCCGGCTCTCGAGATTGGCCCGATACGCGAGGTTGAAATCGCCGCTGAACGCAACGCCGCCGTCGGTCGCGGCGATGTTGCTGGCGTTGAGCTGCGCCAGTTCTTCGCCGAGCACGCCTTCCAGCCCGCGCGGACACGGTGCGAAAAAAAGCTCCATGTCAACGGGCGAGACGCGCCCGAGCCGGTTGATTGGCGCGCCGGCCGATGACGAGTGAAGCGATGCGACGATCGATCATTAGAACGGCTTGAGCTCCACCAGCAGCACCGCCCCGATCAAAATCGGCAGCGCGGGAATCTCGTTGAGCCAGCGATAGAACACGTCGCCGTGACGGTTGCGATCGTGCTTGAAGTCCTTCATGAGCTTGCCCAGCCAAACGTGGTGCACGACCAGGATGGCGACCAGGGCGAGCTTCGCATGCAGCCATGCGCCGGTGATCCCATAACCCAGCCAAAGCCACACGCCGAACACGATGGTGAGGATGGCCCCCGGCGTCATGATGCCGAAGTAAAGCTTGCGCTCCATGAGCTTGAAGCGCTCGATGCCGATGGGGTCGGTAGCCATGGCGTGATAGACGAACAGCCGGGGCAGATAGAACAACCCGGCGAACCAGGTCACCATGAATATGACGTGAAAGGACTTCACCCAGAGCATCGCGTCCCTCAGGATCTACCGGAGCAGACGCCGGCGTATGAGCAGCAGCGCGACGGCGTAGGCGACGATCGCGTAGGCGAGCAGCACCGCCAGGTGCAGCACGACGTTGGACGGCACGTTCCCGGCGAGCAGCGGACGAGCGATGTCGATCGCGTGCGAGAGCGGCAAGGCGGCGGCGACTCCACGCAGCACCGGCGGCATCTGGTCGACCGGAAAATACACACCGGACAGCAGAAGCATCGGCGTCTGGAACAGCGTCATCGAGTAGGTAAAAAAGTCGTAGTTCTGGGCGAGCGCCGTCATCACCAGGCCGAACGCCGCGAACGTCAGGCCGACGACGAACCCGAGCGGGATCACCCATATCGCCAGCCAAGAGTGACCGAAGCCGAGCGCCATGATCACCACCAGGATGGCGACGACCGAGATGACCGACTTGGACGCGGCCCAGATCCACTCCGCGAACACGACATCATCGAGTGCGATCGGCGCGTTGATGATCGCGTCCCATGTGCGCTGTACATGCATGCGCGAGAATGCCGAATACATGCCTTCGAACGAGGCGGTAAACATCGCGCTCTGACACACCATGCCGGTGCCTATGAACGCGATGTACTTCATGCCTCCGATTTCCGGAACGAAGCTGCCGATGCCGTAGCCGAGCGCAAGCATGTACAGCAGCGGATCGGCGATGTTGCCCAGCACCGACGCGATCGCGAGCTTTCGCCAGACAAGAAGATTTCGCCGCCACACCGGGATCCAGCGCAGCGAGAGTTCGAAACGGCGAGACGAGGCGTAGGCAGTCGACATTGCGCGGTGCCGAAGTATAACGCTGCGGCGTGCAGCGGTCCCGATCCCGTGCAGCGCCAGATCCGGTCGTACATGCTGCGCATCAGCGCGGCGCTTGACACTGCGCGCACCGCTCCCGTACCGTGGGCCGGTTTCCGGAGCGGATGCGCCATGAGTCGAAAAGGTCGGTGGTTGAGGGCGTGGACGTGCGTTGCCGTCGGCATGATGGCGTCGTTTGCGCTGCCCCTTTTCGCGCAGGCGTATCCGGAGCGGCCGATCAAGCTGGTGGTGCCATATCCGCCTGGCGCGCTCACCGATCTGCTCGCGCGCGCGATCGGCGAGCGTCTCGGGTCGGGGCTCGGGCAGCCGGTGGTCGTCGACAACAAGCCCGGTGCCGGCACCTTGGTCGGCGCCGAATTTGTCGCCAAGGCGCCTGCGGATGGTTACACGCTGCTGATGGCGACCAGCACCACGCTCGGCATCAGCCCGCTGATGTACCAACCGTCGCCGATCAATCCGCTCAGGGACTTCGTTCCGATCTCGCAGGTCGGCACGGTGAATTTCTTTCTCATCGCCAACGTGTCCTTTCCCGCGAAGAACGTGCGCGAGATGATCGACGCGATCAAAAAAAATCCAGGCAGGTATAACTACGCTTCGGTGGGGAATGGCAGTCCGCATCACCTGTTCATGGAAGCGCTCAAGACCGAGTACGGGCTCGAGATCCAGCACGTTCCTTACAAGGGGACTCCCGCCGCGCTGACCGACTTGCTCGCCGGATCGATCCAGGTCATGTTCGCGGACGCGACCGTCGCCGTGCCCAATATCCAGGCCGGGAAAGTCATCGCGCTGGGAACCTCGGTAGCGCGCCAGAGCACGCTGCTGCCGAGCGTGCCGCCGATCGCCAACGTCGTGGCGGGGTACGATTGGCAGGCGTGGCAGGGCATCGTCGCTCCGGCGGGAACGCCGCGCGAGATCGTGGCGCGTCTGTCGGCGGAGCTGCAAAAAATCCAGGCGATGCCGGAGTTCCAGGCCCAGTTGTTCAAGTTCGGCATGGAACCGATCGCAGCGCACACGCCGGAGCAATTCGCAGCGACCATCGCGGCTGAGCAGCCGCGATGGGCGAAGGCGATCAGGGATTCCGGCGCGAAGGTGGATTGAGAGTTCAAAATATGGAGCACTGCGGCGCATGAGTCCGGTCATCGACGTTCACACTCATTGCCTCACCGAGGCGTGGTTCTCGCTGCTGCAGGCGCACGGCGCGCCGCGCTACAGCGTGGAGCAGGTGCGCGGCGGCTTGCGCGCAATCCACCTCGACGGTGCGCCGTTCATGACGCCGGTGCCGGCGATGTTCGACTACGCGCTGCGACTGAAGACGATGAACGACTGTGGCGTCGACGTGTGCATCGTGTCGCTCACGTGCCCCAACTGCTACTGGG
>DASXBS010000149.1:0-2472 GCA_036491555.1 Casimicrobiaceae bacterium | reverse complement strand
ACCTGCGTCTGACCGTTGGCAGCGGCGGCGAGCATCGCGATCATTCCCGCGGCGCCCAGTGCGCTCGCTCGCGCGTGTCCCTGACCCCAGCCCTCGGCGACGATGTCGACCACGACACCGCCGCTGCATTTTTCCCAGTCGTCCTTGCTCAGCCGCAGCCCATCGGGTCCCGCCGCGCATCTGCGAATCTTCGAGGTGTCGAGCGCGATCGCCGGCCGCGCTCGCAACGGCGCACCGAGCTTGCCCTCGAGCGGCTCGGCGAGCAGCCGGCCATAGGGCACCGACACGGTGAGCGGCCGACCCAGGCCGTTGTCGCCGAGGGCATCGTAGCTGCGACCGAACAGCAGGTCGCGCTTGCCGCATTGGTCGCTGGGCAGCGCGCAGTCGGCATTCCATCCGAACGCCGGCGCCATCGCCTGCACTTCCCATGGCCGTGCGCAGGGCGCGAAGCCCTGGTCGGCGCAGAACATGCGGTCGAGAAACCGTGCCGATTCCGATCGCATGAGCTGCGCTCGCAGACTGTCCCTCGACGGCACTGCGGTCGCCGAACGCGCGAGCTCGGCGCGTTCGGCGGCGAGCCAGCGCGCCCCGACCTGTGGATCGGAGAAGAACGCCGCGGCCATGATCGGCTTGATGATCGATCCCGGCATCGCATCGGAGAACACCGCGGGATTGAGCAATGCATCGGGACGATAGCGGATCGGATAGGGAAGGCGCTTGTCGCAGTGCGTGGACCGGCCCGGCCCATCGTATTCCTCGCGCGTGCACGGGGAGAGGGCGCCAGCGAGCGCTTCGATCCGACCGCTCTCCACGTCGATGATCGCCACCGCAGCCATGCGCACCATCGCATGCTCGAGCAGGCCGTGACCGACGGCCTGCTCGCCGTCTTCCTTGCGCCGCATGTCGAGCGCGCGACATACGTCGTCGCGTCCGGTGTAGCACGCTGCCGTCTGCTGGGCCAGCGCCTGCAACGAAGGGTCGATGGTGAGATCGATGGAAAAGCCGACATCGACCTGCGTTCCGCCGAGGTCGAGGCGATTGGGACCACGGCCGTGGTGCTCACGGGGCCCATCTTCAGCAAACGTCTCGGCGGTCTGTGTCGCGTACATTGCGCCGGAGGTTCGGTGCAGCGCTTCGAGCGGCTGCAGCATCAGGTCCAGCGAGGGCGGAACCTTCCAGCGATCATCACCGACAGAAGTGTCCGACCCCGGGCCGCCCGCAATCCCGATCACGGTCTGCGCTGCCTGGTCCTGCACGGCGACCCCACTTAGCTCGGCGCGTCTGCACAGGCGATCCTCCTGTCCGCGCATGCCGCTGAGGAAGTAGGTCGTGCTGTCGTGATCGAAGCCATCGGCCTCGTCTGACTTGCCGAGGTAGATGCAGCCGGGCAGGCCCGACCATGGATTCGAGCGGGCGATGCTGCGCGCGGAGATCTCGACGAATTGATCCGGACGCCAGCGCGACAGCACGCGCTCGACTTCGGTCCCGCGCCATGCGAGCGTGGAAAGCATCCGCACCTTCGAGCGGGCGAGCGTGGACACCGCGCCTGCGATGTCCACGCATTGCACGGTGAAGCGCACACCGGGATAGTCAGACGATTCGACTGGTGTGCGCAGCGCGGTGGCTACGGCGTCGAACCAGCGTGCGCTGTCGAGCCCGACGGCAGCGCTGACGCGGCGGTTGTCTGCGCTGCTGAAAGCGAGCAGCGCGTTGTCGATCTCGCCGAGCTGGGTGCTCATCCGCGCCGCGACCGAGCGGTTGTCTTCGCTGGCTCGTGACAGCATTCGCCGCATGCTGCTCAACAAGCCGCCGCCTTCCCACGCCGCGCGACACTGCGGAAAGCGCTCGACGAGCGAAGCCGCGGAGGGCGCTCCTGCGCGAACGCTTTCACGGCGGACGATCGCATATTCGAAAGTCTTGAGCGCCGCGACCATGCGCACGCTCACATGCCGATCGCTGTTTTGCGCCGGCTTTGCGCTGTCGTTCTGTCGAGCCGATGCGACGCTCAGCAGAACGCCGAGCAAGACGGGCACGACGGCAGTGCTGGCCAGAATCGCGAGCTGCAGCAGTGTGAGCGGTCGACGTTCAGCCATGGGCCGTCTCGCGCCGCGCGTTGACGTTGATGGCCAGACCCAGCATCGCCATGTTGACCAGGAGCGACGTCATCCCGAAGCTCACGAAGGGAAAGGTGACCCCGGTCAGCGGGATCACCGCGAGGTTGCCGGCAACGGTCACGGACAACTGGCAAAGTGCGAGAACGACCCATGCAACGCACAGCCAGCTCACGAACGCCTGGTCATCGTTGCCGATGCGGCCGGCGCTACGGATCAGTCGCGGCTCGCCTCGGGTTGCATCGCCGTGCCTGCCGACGAGCGCATAGAGCCACACGGCGCAGCCGAGTGTCAGCGCCCACGCCGCGGTCCAGCCGAATTCGCCCACCAGCGCGGTGAAGGTGTAGTCGCTCTGGATTTG
>DASXBS010000148.1:0-8480 GCA_036491555.1 Casimicrobiaceae bacterium | reverse complement strand
CCGGTGTCGGACTGCGCAAGGAGTCCTCGATGCGAACGTTGATCACCGCCGCCGCCCTCGTGCTGGGGCTTCTGGCCGGTACCGTCGCGACTGTGCGCGCAGCGACGGTCACCGTTTTTGCGGCCGCCAGCCTGAAGGAAGCGCTCGATGCGCAGGCGCGGGCGTTCGAGAGCCGCAGCGGCGACAAAGTCGTCGTGTCGTACGCAGGCAGCAACGCTCTCGCCAGGCAGATCGAGTCGGGCGCGCCAGCGGATGTGTTCATCTCCGCCGATCTCGAGTGGATGGACTACCTGCAGACCCGCGGCCTGCTCGCGCCGCGCGGACGCGTCGAATTGCTGCGCAACCGTCTGGTGCTCATTGCGCCGTCGGACAGCCGCGTCGCATTGACGCCCGACGCGGGGTTTCCGCTGGCCGCCGCGCTCGGCCCGGGTCGGCTCGCGCTGGCCAATCCCGACAGTGTTCCAGCAGGCAAGTACGCCAAGGCTGCGCTCGAAACGCTCGGCGTATGGGCGACGGTGGAGGCGAAGGTCGCTCGTACCGAGAACGTGCGCGCCGCGCTCGTCCTGGTGGCGCGCGGGGAAGCCCCGCTGGGGATCGTGTATGCGACCGACGCCGCCGCCGAGCCCAAGGTGCGTGTCGTCGCCACCTTCCCCGAGAACACGCACCCGCCGATCGTCTACCCCGGCGCCATCGTCGCGGGCGACCGATCGCCGGCCGCAGATGCGCTTATTGCCTTTCTTGCGTCGGCCTCGGCGCGACCCATCTGGGAGCGCTTCGGGTTCACCGTGATCGGCAAGCCGCTGCCATGAGCGGCGACGAAATCCAGATTCTCCTGCTGAGCCTCAAGGTCGCGCTGGCCGGCGTCGCCTGCAGCCTTCCGCTGGCCGTTTTCGTTGCGTATGTGTTGGCGCGCAGCGAGTTCCCGGGAAAGACGCTGCTCGATTCGCTGGTCCATCTGCCGCTGGTGCTGCCGCCGGTGGTCGTCGGCTTCGCGCTGCTGCTCCTTTTCGGGCGGCGGGGCGCATTCGGACCGTGGCTCGAGCAATGGCTCGGCATCGTGTTCGCGTTCCGCTGGACTGGCGCCGCGCTCGCTTCGGCAATCATGGGCTTCCCGCTGATGGTGCGCGCGATCCGGCTGTCGATCGCCGCCATCGACCGCCGCTTCGAGACCGTTGCGCGCACGCTGGGCGCGCCTGCATCGTGGGTCTTCGTCTCGATCACGATTCCGCTCGCGCTCCCAGGTATCATCACTGGCGTGCTGCTCTCGTTCGCGCGCAGCCTGGGTGAGTTTGGCGCGACCATCACCTTCGTTTCGAACATCCCCGGCGAAACCGAGACGCTGCCGCTGGCGATCTATTCGCTGGTGCAGTCGCCCGGCGGCGACGCGCAGGCGCTGCGCCTGTCGGCGATCGCTGTCGCGGTCTCGATCGGCGCGCTGATGGCATCCGAGTGGCTGGTGCGTCGCGCCGACAGGCAAGGCATCGATGATCGACGTTGAGCTCGAGCAGCGGCTCGGGACATTCGAGCTCGCCGTCGCATTCCGCGCCGAGGCGCCTGTGGTCGGGCTGTTCGGCCGCTCGGGATCGGGCAAGACCACCGTCGTCAACGCACTCGCCGGCATCAGCACACCGCGGCGCGGCCGGATTGTCGTCAACGGCGAGACGCTATTCGACAGCGCGCGCGGCATCGACGTGCCGCCGCAGCAGCGCCGCTTAGGGTATGTGTTTCAGGACGACCTGCTGTTTCCGCACATGGACGTCGAATCCAACCTGCTCTACGGATACCGGCGAGCGCCGGCGACCTCGCGACCGATCGAGCCCGCTCAGGTCATCGAGCTGCTCGGACTCAAATCGCTCCTGCGGCGCCGGCCCGGAGCACTCTCGGGTGGCGAGAAACAGCGCGTCAGCATCGGCCGCGCACTACTCGCGCAACCGAGATTGCTGCTCATGGATGAGCCGCTCGCGTCTCTCGATGCGCAACGCCGCGACGAAATCCTGCGCTACATCGAGCTGCTGCGTGACGAGCTGCATATTCCGATCGCGTACGTGAGCCACTCGGTTGCCGAGATCACGCGCATCGCCGACACGCTGGTGCTGATGGCCGACGGCAAGGTGATCGCCTCCGGCGACGTCGACTCGGTCATGAGCCGGCTCGATCTTCGCCCGCTGACCGGACGCTACGAGGCGGGAACGGTCATCGTCACCACCGTCGCCGCGCATGAGCTGCGCTACGGGCTCACCACGCTCGCCTTCGAAGGCGGCGAGCTCGTGGTGCCGAGCGTCGAGGCGCTGGTCGGCGAGCGCGTCCGGGTGCGCGTACGCGCGCGCGACGTGTCGATCGCGCTCGCGCGTCCGTCCGGAGTAAGCATCATGAACATCCTGGCCGCGTGCGTTGCCGCCGTCAGCGACGATCGGGGACCCATCGTCGATATCGAGCTGCGCGTCGGTGCGGTGCCGCTGGTCGCGCGCATCACGCGTCGCTCGTGCGAAGAGCTTGATCTGCGTCCCGGTCGCGAGGTGCACGCGCTGATCAAGGCGGTATCGTTCGACCGGCGCAGCGTGGGCTACGCCTGATCCTCGCTCCCGGCCTGGACGCGAACGCCACGTGATCACGTCGGCCGTCCGCTGCCGGAAGGGATGTCCAGGCCAAGAATAGACGTGCCGAGGACATAGGCCTCGGCGTCAGGAGACGCGGGTGGGACCCAGGTGTGCGTGTCTGGAGAAGTGGTGTGTCGGGCGGCGCGTATTCTAATCGCGCCGCCGCTTGCCCGAAACAGTGGGCGCGAGCAGGCGCCTGATCGCCTCGGTGTGGACGCGAGCCGATTGAGTCGCGAGCCGCTGCGCGTGCCGGTAGTGAAGCACGAGGCGCTCACCCGTCGGCGTCAGGCTCGCGCCGCCGCCGCGCGGACCCCCCGCCTCGGCGTCCACCACCGGTCGCCGGAAACAGCGGTTCATGGTGTCGATAAGCAGCCACGCCCGGCGATACGACATGCCGAGAGAGCGCGCCGCCGCGGAAATCGAGCCGGTGGCATCGATCGCCTCGAGCAGGTCGACCTTGCCGGGGCCGACCGCGATGTCTTCGCCGCACGTGATACGTAGTCGGAAGGCGACGCGTGTTCGCACGAATCAGGACTCTGCCAGAATTTGATGAATGCTGCTGCTGCGCTTTTTCGAAGCGCGTTTCAATTCGCCACGTCTCCTGAGCAGCCACGCTATTGACGTTGTTGCTCAAAACATCTTAGCCTGTCAAACCTCGACTACCTTAGCGCGCGCCATGGCGGCACGGTTCGACGCATTCAAGGTCACCCCGCCCAATCCTCGAGGCGCGGTGGATCGCCTCAAGGTGATCGATTGGATCCGCGGCATCGAAATCCCCGCCAAATGGCTCTGCGGACCGTCGGGTAGCGGCAAGTCAATAGCCGCTGCCCAATACGCCAAGGCCACTCGCAAGAGGATCTGCTGGTATCGGCTAGATGCGCGCGATGACGATCCGGCGTTTTTCTATGTACGCTGGGGGAATGCCGCGAACGTTGGTCTGGTTGGAAAACGACGCCGCCCACTTCCTCGCGTTACGGCCGAGGATGCCGCAGACGAGGCTGCGTTCGCACGCAGGTTCTTCACCGCTGCCGTTGCGCCGGGGTCCACTCCGACGATTTTCGTTTTCGATGATGCGCATCTGCTGACCTCGCATTCGCGCTTACAGGCATTGGCGCATTTTGCATCATCGATCGACGACACGCACGAAGTGCTGCTTATCGGCCAAGAAACCGCTCCGCGCGAATTCTTCGACATCATCGCCGCACAAAAGATCGCCCTGTGCAACGACGTGCCACTAGGTTTCGATACCGACGAATGCGCCGCACTGGCGCACCGGCTAAGGCTGGCAGGCCGCACAGGCACCGAGCTAGCGAGGATCACCGGCGGCCACGCAGGAACGCTGGTGCTTGCCTGCGAGTTGCTTCGGACGACGCATGCGCGGGGTAGCGATTCAGGCCTGGTAGCGCAGATTCATGAGCATCTGCTCGAACGGCTACTCGAACGGATCTCGCCGGCGCGACGCGAGTTGCTGCTGCAGACTTCCTTCGCGCCACAGTTCAGCGTGGCGCTTGCCGCAGCGCTCGGCGGCGAAGAAGCCGCTGGTGAGCTTGAGGGCATGGTCAGGCAGGGTCTCCTAAGCCGACACGCGTCTTCGACGGGAGAAACCTATGAGGCGCACGCCTTGATTCGACAGGGTGCGCAGACGGCGATCCGTGAGCGAGACGGCGAAGATAGCGCATTGAAGCTGGCGTTGAAGACGGCCGACCTCCTCGAAGCACACGGTCATCCTGACCAAGCATTCGATCTGCTGATAGAGCATCGAGCGCAGGAACGCGCTGCCGAAGTGCTTGAGGCCCTCGCCCCACAGTATGCACGCTCAGGCGAGGCGTCACGTGCCTCTCGCGCGGCAAATCTTCTCGATGAGCGAACGCTGCATCGACACCCATGGCTGTGTTTCTGGGTCGGGCGCGCGTTGCAAGGTGCCGACGAGGAGCAGGCTCGCGGATGGTTCGAGCGCAGCTACGCAGGCTTCGCGGCTTCCCAAGATGTCGCTGGCATGCGAATTGCCGCTGCAAGCGTAGTCATCGCCTTCATTATCGAATACGGCGATATCCGCACACTGGACACCTGGCTGCGCCGTCATGTCGACGCCGGCGGGGAGCTGCCCATCGAACACGGCTGCGCCCACGAGGCAACGCTGTGCATGGCGGTAACTTGCGCCGCGCTCAATGCAGGCTCGTACCCCGCGACCGTCGACTCGAGCGCGGTGGTGTATCGGCTTCAGGTCCTGCTCGACGACGCGTCCGCTTGGCTCACCCGTGACCACGCTGTCGAGGCCGCCAGACTGCTGGTCGACCACGCACGCGTTTTCGGCAACCGGGAACAAGCGCAGAACATGGTGCTAGCCATGCGCCGCCACACCGACGATGCGAATGCGGGGGCGCTTCAGCGCGGGCGCTGGTATCTCAGCGCGGCGGACGCCTATCTTGCCGACGGCAAGCGCGACACCGCCGAGCGGTACATGCGCGATGCACGTACGCTTGCCGAACAAAGTGGATCACGGCGGCTGGCGTTTGACATCGCCCAGCACGATGTAAACGCAGCGCAGAGCAAGGGCGATCTCAAGGTCGCGATGGACCACCTCGCGAATCTCGAATCGCTTGTAGTCAACGGCACGCCGGCGCAGCGTGCCGGGTACGCACGACTAACGGCACGCCTCAGACTCGCACAACATGATTATGTGGAGGGATTGCGGTGGGCGGAACAAGCACTCGACCTTGCCAAACAAGCGGGCTACGAAGGCGCATCGGCACGCGTTTTCGAACTGGAGCGCATTTTCGGCCTCGCCGCAAACGGACGGTTCGGAGAAGCGTCGCAACACGCGCGCGGCATGGCGTCGCGCCTGCAAGGCGCCCAGTTCGTCTTCGCTGATTCCATAGCGCACTGCCTGGACTTCCTCGCCGACGACAAGTGCGATCCAGACTCGCTACGCCGCGGCCTGCATCAGGCCGAGAGCGCAGGATACGTCTACATGTTGGCGCGCGCCGGCAAGACCCTGCCGACTCTCTGCGACAGTGCACTTCGCCATCAAATCCAGGTCGAGTTCGTGCACCGCTTGATCGCGACCAACAAATTGTTGCCGCCTGCGGGCACCGGTGCGTATTGGCCCTGGCCGGTGCGCATCCGGACTTTGGGTGGATTCGACCTCGAGATCGCGTCGGAGACGTACAAGCCCTCACGCAAAGCGCAGGACAAGCCTCTTGAGCTGCTCAAGCTCCTCGTCTGCTGTCAGGCGATGCGCCGCGATTCCGCGGACAAGCAGTGGATCGCGCAGCGTCTTTGGCCTGAAGCCGATGATGCCAACGCGCGCAAATCCCTCGACATGACGATCTCCAGGTTGCGACGGTTGCTGCGTGACGAAGACGCTATCATAGGACAGGAGTCGCGCCTCGGGCTGTCGCCGACTCGCGTTTGGAGCGATGTTGCCTTCTTGCTGGAAGCGCATGCGCGCGTCGGAACCCTGCGGGACCGGGCCGCTGCCGGACACGCACTCGACCGCGCAGTGGCTGCTGCCGACGTGGCCGCAGTGCTTGAGCATTTTAGGGGACCGTTCCTGCCGGAAGACGAGGGGCCGCCGTGGCTGCTTGCCGGGCGTGAAGCGGTCGCATCCACGGTGCGTGCTACTCTCTTCAGCGCCGAGTCGCTGCTCGAGGATGGTGAGGATCCAAAGCTTCTCATGGCTTTGGAGCGCGCCTTCAACGCCGACACAACATCCGAAGACCTGGCACGGGCTCTGATGCGCGCACTCATTCGAGCAGGCCAGCAAGCTGAAGCATTGCGCGTATATAGGCGGTTGCGAGAAATGCTATCGGTCGTGCTGGGCGTCGTGCCTTCGCCCGAAACCGAGCAGTTGAGACAGAGGATTCATGCCGAGGCGGATGCGGGCACCGCTTCAGCAACATCGGCCTCGCGGTAGAGGCACGCTCGCTACTCCAACGGGGAGCAACTCATGGCAGACCGGCCAACCTGGGACGAATACACGGCCAAGCTCAACGCAGCCATACAGGCGATCGTCGACGCGCAAAATGCGCTTGCTGAGCTGCAAGATCAGCTGTCTCAAGTGCAGGAAGACCTGCGCGACCTTTCAGACACTCCGCCCGGCAGTGTTCCAGACATCGGCGGACCCTGAAATGTCAAAGCGCACCTGGTCGCCAAATCCCTACGCGGTTGCTCAGCTGTTGCTGGGCAAGAACGTGGAGGTTCGGGATTGGGAAAGCGCGCGGCGACTCCTGGAGGACGCGTTCAAGGTCAAGCGCACGGTTCTCTTTGATCCCGACGGAGCACATCCGCCGCGGTTCAATCTGTTCCAGGCGATAGCTGACCGAGTGGGCAAGCGGATGCGTTTTGAGACTGTCTGGACGGACCCGCTGGTCAGAACCGTGCGCGAGATCTATGGCGACGCGGCTGTTCGGCGGGTGCTGCCGTTCCTGATCCCAATCGACGATTCGGCTTTTCGAAAGCCGGGGGCGCCTGCCGGCGCCGCTCAGTTCGTCGGCGAGTACCGTCCGGTCGACGAATTCATGATTGATGACGCGTCCTTCCTGGACCCGATTCAGGGAAGCATTGCCGATTGCTACCTGATTTCTTCGCTGATTGCGTTGGCGTGGGTACGTCCTCCGGAGTGGCAGGCGCTGCTTGATGGCTCGGGAGTGCCGGGTGCGGGTAGCAGCAAATTCCGGTTTAATTTCTTCGCTGCCGATTCGGCGCCCGCTGCGGCCTTCGACGCACCCGGCGATGTGCCGTTCGATGACCAAGGCAGGCAATGCTTCGCGCGCTCCCTGGATCCGCGCGAAGGCTGGACCTCGGTGGTGGAGAAAGCCTACGTAATGCAGCGGTGCGGCAACGTGAGTGCTGACCCTCAGCCCGCGGATTATCAAATGGTCGGCAATGAAGGCGTCGACCCGCAGGAAGCATGTCAGATGCTGGTCGGAGGTCGGCCCAAGCACCTGCGCAATCTCGAACTCAAAGCAGTACCGAATTGGCATCACATTGGCGATCGGTGCGACACGCGCGGGGTCGCCTTCTTCCCCACGATGGCATGGACCTGGGATAACGTGAGTCATCTTCAGGGACTGACGTTCGATCGCACCGGGCTTATTCCCAATCACGCCTACGCCGTGTTGGGCACCGCCACGCTCGATGGCAAGTCGTACGTAATGCTGCGAAACCCGCACGGCATTTCGTCGACAGGCCCCGATCAGCCGCCGGAGTATGCGACCGGCACCTGGCAGATCGTGGCTGCAAGCGATTCCCCCACGACGGTTTCGCTCAATGAGCAAGGGACGTTCGGGTTGCCGATCGAGTGGTTGAACATCTGCTTTGACGCGATGGGATGGGTCGAGCGCTAGCGTTTCGCGCCCATACGCGATCGATCGCTCCTGAAGACGCCCTGTCAGCGTCTCGCGGTCGGGTCATCAGGCGCCGACGAACAATTCCCGGCGGGCGATCGCTTCGCGCTTGCGCAGAATCCTGAGGCTGATGCGGTCGCGGGGCACGATGGTCAGGCAGATCGAGCCCTCGCACACGCGTTCCTGCTCGTCCTGCGCCTGCACGCGGAATCTGACTTCATCGCCGTTGACGCGCTCGACCCAGCCGCTGACTCGAAGTACCGCGCCGGCCGCCACCGGGGCGCAATGCCTGCAATCCACCGCCGTGCCGACCATGGTCTCGTCGGCACGATCGATGAAGCGCTCCAGCTCGCGCATGCAGATCGACTCCAAGAGGGCGATCAGATACGCCGTAGCCATTGCGTCCGGGCTGCCTCCGGAGCTCTTCTCGCCGTCGTGCAACTCGACCATCGGCCGCGCCAGATGCGTCCCCGAAATGGTGTAGCGCTTGTCGAACACGATCCGGCTCATCGCGTCGCCGTGCGTCGTTTCGGGC
>DASXBS010000147.1:0-11760 GCA_036491555.1 Casimicrobiaceae bacterium | reverse complement strand
TTGGCCGGGATCACGTAGTACATCGGCTGCCCGGGCAGCCCGGGGGAAGGCAGCTCGAGCTTCACTTTCGGGCTCATGCGACCGTCCGCTTGCCAGGTGTAGAACATGTCGACCCACACCGGACCCATCGCGATCTCGCCGCGATTGAGCATATCCAGTGTTCCCGCGTTGCCCGGGGTCATCACCACGTACTGGTTGAACTCCTTTAGTCCGCCCAGCGCCTTGTCGATCGCCGCCTGCGAGCTCGCGTCGTACGGGCCCTTCTCGAGCTTGTCGGACAGCCCGCTATACGCGGACACCCAGCCGGTCACGAAGCCAACGCCGGACATGCCCCCCTTGACCCCGTTATAGCCGAACTGCTTCGGATTCTTCTTGACCCATTCGTTGAGCTCGGCGAAAGACTTCGGCGGCGACTTCACCAGGTCCGGGTTGTACGCGAACGCGATCTGGCTGTGGAACATCGGCAGCACATAGCCGTCGACGTTCGCGCCCAGCGCGTTCTTCGCGGTGTCGCGGGAGACAAGCTTGCCGGCGCTGATGTCGTTGCGGTACGGCATGAGCAGCTTCTCGTTGACCATGGTCGCGGAGGCGAGCTGGTGGATCACCGCAACGTCGACGTCCCACTCGGCGTTGCCCGCCTTCTGCTGCGCGGAGAGCTTTTCGTAGATCTTTTGCGAGCCGCCGTCGCCGGGACCCGTTCCGACCGCGCGCACTTTCACGCCTGGATTCGCCGCCTCGAACTTCGGCGCCAGGTAGTTGTTGACGTAGTCGACCATGTTCTGGTCGCCCGCGGTGACGACGTTGAGCGTCGTCTGCGCGAACGCGCTCGCGGCCAGCGCGAACAGCGCAACTGGAATCAAATGTCTAACCTTCATCACTGCCTCCTTGGTGTGACCAACATGTAGCACTGTGTCGACTATTGTGTCATCGATTGTGCGTGCGGAAACAACATCAGTGCAGCGCGCGGGACGACGACCCTCGCATGGGTGCCTTCGGCGACGCGCTCGGGCGCATTGACCCAGATATCGGCTTCGCCGGCGCGGACGCGGTAGCGATAACCCTGCCCGACGTAGACCGCCTGGGCGACCGTGCCGTCGAGCACCAGGTCGCCTTCAGCGCAGACCGACTCGGCGCTGCGGTCGGACAGGCGTGCCGCGTCGCTTCGAAAATGCGCGCGCACGCGCTCCGAGGAGGGCGTGTGCGCGCCGGCTGATGCGAGCGTTCCCCCCGACCCGCGCGCCAGGTCGATCGCGTTGTCGGCACCCATGAAGCCGGCGACAAACGCCGACGACGGGTGATGGAAGATCTGTTCGGGCGCGCCGATCTGCACGACGCGCCCGGCGTCGATCACGGCGATGCGGTCGGCGAGCGTCAACGCCTCCTCGCGATCGTGGGTGACGTAGACCGCGGTGATCCCAATACGCTTCTGCAGCGCGCGTAGCTCGTGGCGCAACTCGAGACGCACCTTGTAATCGAGGTTGGACATGGGCTCGTCGAGGAGCAGCAGATGCGGGTCGATGGCGAGCGCGCGGCCGAGCGCGACGCGCTGGCGCTGGCCGCCGGACAATTGGGTCACGGGGCGCTTGCCGAAACCTTCCAGCTGCAGCAACTTGAGCATCTCGCCGACGCGAACTTCCATCGCGTCCTTTTTCCAGGCGCGCATGCGCAGGCCATAGGCGATGTTCTCGGCGACGCTCATGTGCGGCCACAGCGCATACGACTGGAACATCATCGCCGTCTCGCGAGCTTCGGGGGGCAGGCGGGTGATGTCCTTGCCACCGACCGTAATCGTCCCCGAATCCGGGATCACGAACCCGGCGATCGAGCGCAACAGGGTAGTCTTGCCGCAGCCGCTGCTCCCGAGCAGCGCGATCATCTCGCCGCGTTCGACGTCCAGACTGACCCGGTCGAGTACGCGCTGCCCGCCATAGGAAACGCTCAGGTCACTGATCGACAGGTACGACGGCATCGATGCCTCATGATAGGTGCGAATGTCATCGAATCAGTATGACGCGGTTGCGAGGTGGGTGCCACCGACCCGCCTCATGCACTGCACAACAACCGACCGGCGACACGGAAGGCAATGCGACCTGCGCTGGCAGCGCGGGTGGGTCTGTGCGGCAAGCGCTATGCTATCCTGTCGCGGACAAAAACATAGGTTGTCGCGGTTGCGAAACACGTCGAATCGCTGGGTGGGGGCGGTGCTGCTGGCGGCTGGGCTGATGGCTGGGCTCACGGCTCCGCTCGCCGGCGCGGCAGACTTTGTGCTGTCGGTTACAGAAGGCGTCACCTATTACCAGACCCCCCGCGAAATCCAGGCGCGTTTCGCGCCGATCGCCGATCTGGTCTCCAAGGCCATCAAGCGCCCGGTGCGTGTCGTGGTGGTCAGCGCCTACGACGAGGTACGCGAAGGTCTGGACAAGCAGGAATACGACCTTTCCTTCATCCACCCGGCGCACGTTGCGCTCGCCGCGATCAAGTCGGGCAAGTACCGGTCGATCGCCTGGACCACCGGCTTCACCGACTACTCGGTGATGCTGCTGACCAACAAGGATCAACCGATCACCAAGCTCGAGGACCTGCGCGGCCACACCATCGTCAGTCCGGATCCGGATTCGATCACCGCATGGATGCTGCGTGCGATGCTGCGCGACCAGAATCTCAAGCCCGATGCCGACCTCAAGATCATCACCACCCGCTATCAGGATGCGGTGCCCTTCTATGTGACCTACGGTTTCGCCCAGGTAGGCGCCACCGCGGCGAAAAGCGTGGCCAAGGATTGGACCGACAAGGGCGGCAAGGTGGCGCTAACGTCGCGTCCGGTTCCCATCAAGCAGTGGATCGTCTCGACCAAGGTACCTTCCGACGACGTCGAAAAGATTCGCGCTGCGCTGCTGGGCGCCACTCAGAACGATCCCGGCAAGCAGGCGCTGACTGCGCTCGGCTACAAGGGGTTCGTCGCGAGCAACCACGACGACGAGCTCAAAACGATCGCCTGGCTGGGCTTGTAGCGTCCGCCGTCCCGCGCCAGGCATCCGCCCAGCGTCCCGCCGCTTCCAGCGCTACGCAGGTTCCAGCGGAATAGGCCGCACCGATAGCACGCCGCCAATCGCGGCGATGGCGTCCACGACGTTGACTCCCACCGGGCTGTCGACGTCGACCAACGTGTAAGCTATTTCTCCCCGCGACTTGTTAACCATGTTGTGGATGTTGAGCCCCGCAGCGGCCATGGCGGTCGAGATCTGGCCGAGCATGTTGGGCACGTTCGCATTGGCGATGGCAACCCGGTGAGGCGACTCGCGCGCCATCTCCACATCGGGGAAATTCACCGCGTTGCGTATGTTGCCGTGCTCGAGGAACTCGCGGACCTGGTCGACGACCATGATCGCGCAATTCTGCTCGGCTTCCTCGGTCGACGCGCCCAGGTGCGGCAGCGCCACCACGCCGGGCTGTGCCAGCAGCGCCGCGCTCGGAAAATCGCAGAGATAACTCTTAAGACGCCTGCCCTGAAGCGCAGCGATGACCGCCGCCTCGTCTACGATGGCGTCGCGCGCGAAATTGAGCAGCACCGCGCCGGGTTTCATCACCGACAGCCGCCTGGCGTCGATCAGGTGGCGCGTCGCCCCCAGCAGCGGCAGGTGCAGCGAGACGAAGTCGGCGTGCTTGAGCAGTTCGTCGACGCTGTTAGCCTTGCGCACGTTCGACGGCAGCCGCCATGCGCCTTCGACCGTAATTTCAGGGTCGAAGCCGGCGACGTGCATGCCGAGCTTGATCGCGGTGTCGGCGAGCAGTCCGCCGACCGCGCCGAGTCCCACGATGCCCAGCGTGCGCCCGGGAAGCTCGATGCCCGCGAACTGCTTTTTCCCCTCCTCGACCTGGCGCTCGAGATCGGGTGACGACGGGTCGAGCCCGCGCACGTAGCTGATCGCCGGAACGACGTTGCGCGCAGCCAGCAGCAGCGCCGCCAGCACCAGCTCCTTGACCGCATTGGCATTCGCGCCGGGCGCATTGAACACCGGCACGCCGCGCGCGGACAGCGCGGCGACGGGAATGTTGTTGGTACCCGCTCCCGCGCGTCCCACCGCCTTCACGCTCGCCGGGATTGCCATGTCGAGCATGTTTTGCGAGCGGACCAGGATCGCATCGGGATGCTCGACCGACTTGCCCACGGTGTAGCGTGCGCCAGGAAACCTGTGCAGGCCCTGCCCCGAAATCTGGTTGAGCGTGAGGACTTGGTAGCGGTTCATGGATTGCGTGAACGATGGGGTGAACGACGTGGCGGCGTCAGGCATGCTTGCCTGCGAATTCGCGCATGTAGGCGACCAGCGACTGCACGCCCTCGATCGGCATGGCGTTGTAGATCGACGCACGGATGCCGCCGACGGCGCGATGACCTTTGAGCTGCACCATGCCGCGCGCCTCGGCACCCTGCAGGAACGCCTTGTCGAGCGATTCGTCGGGAAGGCGGAAGACGACGTTCATCCGCGAGCGGTCCTGCTTGCGCACGTCATTGCGGTAGAAGGTTGATTCGTCGAGACAGCCGTACAGCAGCGCCGCCTTGGCGATGTTCCTGCGCTCGACCGCGGCCAGCCCCCCTTGCGCCAGCAGCCATTCGAACACCAGCCCCGCAATGTACATCGCATACGTAGGCGGCGTATTGAGCATCGATTCGCTCGCGGCCTGCTCCCGCCAGTGAAACGCCGACGGCGTGATCGGCAGCGCTCGGTCGAGCAGGTCGTCGCGAACGATGACCAGCGTCAGCCCGGCCGGGCCCATGTTCTTCTGCGCGCCGCCGTAGATTACGCCGTATCTCGAGACATCGATCACGCGCGACAGGATGTGCGAGGACATGTCGGCAACCAGCGGCACGTCGCCGGTCTCGGGTGTCCATTGGTACTCGACGCCGCCGATGGTCTCGTTGGAGCAGATATGCACGTACGCCGTGCCTTCGCTCAGCTTCCAGCTCTCCTGCGCGGGAACGTAGGTGAACTTTCCATCTTCGGCAGATGCGGCGATGTTGGCGCGACAGTACTTTCCTGCCTCCTTGATCGACTTCCTGGACCACTCGCCGGTGTGGATATAGTCGGCGACGGTCCGCCCGCGCAGGAGGTTCATGGGCACGATCGCATTCTCGGCGATGGCGCCGCCCTGCAGGAAGAGCACCTTGTAGTTCGCCGGGATGGCCAGCAGGGTGCGCAGGTCGGCTTCGACCTTTGCGGCGATGGACATGAATTCCTTGCCGCGATGGCTCATTTCCATCACCGACATGCCACTGCCGTGCCAGTCGAGCATCTCCGCGGCCGCTTTTTGCAATACCGGTTCCGGCAGCACCGCGGGGCCGGCGCTGAAGTTGAATACGCGCATCCAGATTATTCCTTGCTGGCGATGAAGGCAGGACGCGCATTTTACGCGAAGCCGCCGACTTCGGTGGCCGTGCCATGGCCAACCTCGTCATCGGGGCCATGTCCCGGCATAATGGGCTACGCTTACGATTACAAAATCCGTGTCCGGGAGGCCATGTGAAATCAAGACGTGCAATGCACGCGCTCATCGCGCTGATAGCGCTCGTGACGTGGCAGCGTGCCTTGGCGGAAGACACGCTCAAGCTCGCCATCGGCCAGCGCGGCAATTGGGAAAACGCCGCGCCCGAGCTCGGCTCGAAAGCGGGATTCTTTAAAAAACGTGGCCTGGTGCTTGAGCTGCTGTACACGCAAGGCGCGGGAGAGACGCTGCAGGCGGTGATTTCGAGCAGCGTCGACATCGGCGTGGGCGTCGGAACCGCGGGCGTCCTCGGCGCATTCGCGAAAGGCGCGCCGGTGCGCGCGATCGCCAACTCGACGACCGGAGCCGATGACCTGTTCTGGTACGTTCCCGCGGCCTCGCCGATCAAGAGCATCAAAGACGCGAACGGCAAGACGATCGCCTATTCGACCAACGGCTCGTCGACCAACCTGGCGGTGCTCGCGTTCAATCGCGAATTCGGGGTTCAGGCGAAGCCGGTCGCAACCGGCAGCCCGGCCTCGACCTTCACCCAGACCATGACCGGGCAGGTCGACATCGGCTGGTCGTCGCCGCCTTTCGGCGTGTCCGACCTGCAGGCCGGTCGCATCCGCATCGTCGTGCGCGAAAGTGATGTGCCGGTCTTTCGCAATCAGACGGTTCGCCTGATGATCGCGAACGCGCAGACCGCCGAACAGCGCCGCGACGCTGTCGAGCGCTACCTGCAGGCATATCGCGAGACGCTTGACTGGATGTACTCGGATCCCGCGGCGCTCAAGGCCTACGCAGAATGGGTCGGGATTTCCGAATCGCTCGCCAAGGAAGTGCGCGACCAGTTCTATCCCAAGGACAATCTGCGCCTCGACCGTCTGTCGGGACTCGATGATGCGATGGTCGACGCGGTCAGCCTCAAGTTCCTGCCCGCGCCACTGACCAAGGCGCAGATCGACGAACTGTTCAAGTACTACGCGAAGCCCGCGAAGTGATACCCACCGTCATCCCGAGGAGCGTCGCGACGAGGGATCTGCTTGGCCAGCGCGTCAAATGCAGGTTCCTCGCTGCGCTCGGAATGACACCCTAGTCGATCGCACCGACGCGCCTGCTCCACAACTCCCACACCCGCGCGAGTTGCGTGTCGTTGGTGGCCGCAGCCTTGGCGGCCTCCTGCGCGTTGAGATAGATTACCTCGCCACTCCCCTGCGCCAGCCCGATGGCCTGCATCTGCAGGCGCGCGTTGACCTCGGCGTAGACCGCGCGATACACGGCCTGCTCCAGCGACTCGCCGACGACGGTCGAGCCGTGCCCGCGCATGAGCACCGTCGAGCACGATCCCAGCGTCGCCGCGAGCGCGGCACCGAGTCCGGCGCTACTGATGAGCAAGTCGGTGTCGCCGGCGACATCGCGGATGTCGAAAAGCGCCGTCCCCTGCCCAAGAAATCCGCTCATGTGGAAGACCGGCCGCAACGCCCGCCGCGTCACGCCGAAAGGAATCACGCTGGGCGAGTGACTGTGCACGACCGCGTTCACGTCCGGCCGCGCGCGATAGATCTCGCCATGGATGAAGCGCTCGAGGTAGACGCGACGGCCACCCGCGTCGAGCGCGTTGCCGTCCAGATCGAACACCAGGATATCGTCGCGGCGCACCAGCGCCGGCGCTATGTTGCGCGCGAGCAGAAAGTGCGACGCCGAGGCGTCGTGGCGCACGCTGGCGTGCCCGAAACCGTCGACCACCCCCTGGTCGAACAGGATGCGGTTGGCGACGACGAGCTTGTCGATCAGCGCGGCGGCGGGCGGCTTTGGCGTAGTAGGCGGCATGGCCCTCGCATCATAGGCGAGTCGCGCGCCGCGAAGCAATCAGCGTGCAGCGCGCGACGCCGCGTATCGATCGCGCAGCTCGCGCTTGAGCACCTTGCCGATCGGGCTGCGCGGCAGCGCATCCACCGAAACGACTTCGTGGATGCGCTGCATCCGGCCCACGCGCGCGTTCGCCCATTCGAGCAGCGCGGACGCATCGACATCGGGCTCGCGCATCACCACGAATGCGACCGGGGTCTCGCCCCAGCGCGTCGACGCGACGCCGACCACCGCAGCTTCGGCCACGCTCGCGTGAGCGCGCAGCACGGCTTCGAGGTCGGCGGCGTAGATGTTGAAGCCGCCCGAGATGATGACGTCTTTTTTCCGGTCGAGCAGCACCAGGAACCCGTCGTCGTCGAAGCGGCCGATGTCGCCGCTGCGGATGAAGCGCTTGCCGGTGGCGTCGAACCAGGTCGCCTCCGCCGTCTGCTCGGGGCGGCGATGGTATCCGGTCATCATGGCGGCGGAATGGCCGACGACCTCGCCGGCCCCGCCGGGCGCGACTTCACGTCCCGAATCATCGACGAGCCGGATGTCGTGTCCCGGCCCAGGCACTCCCACGGTGTGCAGCTTGTCGCGATGCTCGCTCGTGCGCAATACGCACGTGCCGCCGCCTTCGGTCATGCCGTAAAACTCGACCAGCTCGCCGGGCCAGCGCGCCAGCACCTCGGCTTTCAGCTCCGCGGCGAACGGCGCGCTGGTCGAGAGCTTCATCCGGAACGAAGCGAGGTCGTAGCGATCGAAATCCGGCACATCCAACAGGCGGCGGTACTGCACGGGAACGAGCATAGTGTGCGTGACGCGCAGGTCCTGCGCGCATTGCAGGTACGCGACAGGATCGAACTTCGCCATCAGCGCGACGGTGCCACCCATCGCCAGCGCGGGAAAGAACGACACCAGCGTCGTGTTGGAGTAGAGCGGCGTAGACAGCAGCGTCAGCGCGTCAGGCGCGTAGCCGTACACCGGACCGCGCTGCATGTGCGCCCAGCGCATCGCGTGCGGCTGCACGATGCCCTTGGGCTCGCCGGTGGTGCCCGACGAATAGATGATGTTGAAGGCATCGTCGGGTTCGACCGCGATGGGCGCCGGGCGGACGCCAGTGGCAGGCAGCCAGTCCGCGAGCGGGCGAGCGTGATCGGCGATACCGATGCAACGCACGCTCGTCTCGCCGGCATGCGTTGCCAGGAGACTCGCCGCCTCGGCGTCGGCGAACAGCAGCTCGGCACCGCAATCGTTCAGCATCGACGCGATCGCGTCTGCCGTCAGCGAGGGCGACAGTGGCGCCACCGTCACGCCGGCGCGCAGCGCACCGAGGAACACGACCGCGTAGTCGATCGAGTTCGCCGCGCAAATCGCGATCGTGTCGCGCGTGTGCACGCCGTCGCGCTGGAGCGCCGCCGCGACGCGGTCCATCGCGGCGTCGAGCTCGCCGTAGTCGAGGCGCGCTGAGTCCTGCACCAGCGCCGGGTGACGGGCATCACGCGCGGCGTGCGCGCGGATCTGCGCTTCGATGGTCCCGAACGCGCACCGCAACGCGGCAGCTGGATCGCGCGGTACGTCGGTGCGCATCAACCGCTCGGAGAGCCTTTCGCCGTGGGCTCGCGGCGCAGCATGAAGGTGCCGCTGGCGGTCGCCACCAGCTTGCCAGCCGCGTCATGCGCGGCACCTTCGCAGAACGCGATGGTCTGGCCACGGTGGACGCAGCGGCCGTCGGCGTAGAGCGTGCCGGTCCCGGAACCGACGAAGTTCACCTTGAGCTCGACGGTGATGGCGCCGCGCTTCTCGGCGTCGAGCGAGCGCAGCGCGACGGCGAGCGCGATGTCGAGCAGGGTCATGGTCGCGCCGCCGTGCACGGCGTCCCAGCTGTTGAGCAGCTCGGGCCGGGCGTCGAGCGCAAGGCGTGCCGTGCCCTCCCCCAGCGCAACCAGCCGGATGCCAAGGTGGCGCGCGAACGGAAGCTTGCGCCCGAGCGTGGCCTCGATGTCCAGCGTTTGCGTCGGTGCATTCAAGCGTCGCTCCTGGGGCGGCAGGGAAAGCGCATCCGCTGCCGGGAGCCGGCATTGTAAGTTAAGATTCCCGCTGCGGCGGGGAGCGATGCGCGGCAACGCACGACGGACCGGCGCATTCTCTTTCCCGGCATTGCCAGCGCATGGACCTCGATTACTCCGCCGACGACATCGCCTTTCGCAACGAGGTGAGCACCTGGTTGCGCGAGCACATCCCGGCGGACCTGCGCGACAAGGTCACGCACTACCGGCCGCTGACGCGCGACGACCTGCTGTGCTGGCACAGAATCCTGGCCGAGAAAGGATGGATCGCGCCGGCTTGGCCCGAGGCATGGGGCGGCACCGGGTGGAGCGTGGTCCAGCGCTACATTTTCGAGGAAGCTTGCGGATATGCCGGCGCGCCGCCGCTGGTCCCTTTCGGACTCATGATGTGCGCGCCGGTGCTGCTCAAGTTCGGCACCGAGGAACAGAAGCAGCGCTTTCTTCCGCGCATCTACCGCGGCGACGACTTCTGGTGCCAGGGTTACTCGGAGCCCGGCTCGGGATCGGACCTCGCATCGCTATCGACCCGCGCCGAACGCGACGACGACCATTACGTCGTCAACGGACAGAAGACCTGGACCACCCTTGCGCACATGGCCGACTGGATATTCTGCCTGGTACGAACGGAACGGGAGGGCGAACGCAAGCAGGACGGGATTTCATTCCTGCTGATCGACATGAAGACACCGGGGGTCACGGTACGCCCGCTACAGCTCATGGACGGTGGGCGCGAAGTCAACGAGGTATTCTTCGACGACGTCTTGGTCCCCATTGAGCAGCGCGTGCACGACGAAGGCAAGGGCTGGACCGTCGCCAAGTATCTGCTCGGGCACGAGCGCATGAATACCGCACGCATCGGCACCTCGCAGCGCGAGCTCGAGAGTCTCAAGGCGCTCGCGACCGCTCAGCGCAAGGATGGCAAGCCGCTGATCGACGATCCGCGCTTTCGCGACCGTCTCTCGCGCGTCGAGATCGAGCTGATGGCGCTGTCGATCACCAACCTTCGCTTTCTCGACCGGCTGCGCGCCGGCAGCACGCCCGGCGCGGAAGTGTCGATGCTCAAGATCACCGGCACCGAGATCCAGCAGGCGCTGACCGAGCTCATGATGCAGGCCGCGGGCCCGCTCGCACAGGCGGGCGTGAGCGCGGCTGCCGACGCTGACGACGCCTACCTGGCCGCGCTCGCACCTCGCTACTGCAACTACCGAAAGACCTCGATCTACGCCGGCTCGAACGAGATCCAGCGCAACATCATCGCCAAGATGGCGCTCGGACTCTAGGGGGCTCAGCCGGTGAACTTCGACTACAGCGAGGAGCAGCAGCTGCTGGCGGCGTCGATCCGCCGCCTGGTCGAGAAGCAATACGATTTCGAGACGCGCAAGTCGATCGTGCGCTCGGACGCCGGCGTCAGCGACCCGACCTGGCACGCGCTTGCCGACCTGGGCCTGCTGGCGCTGCCGCTTCCTGCCGACGCCGGCGGCTTCGACGGCGGCGCCGTCGACCTCATGAGCGCGATGGAAGCCTTCGGCGAGGCGCTATTGGTCGAGCCGTATCTCGCGACCGTCGGCCTCGCCGCCCAAGCGATTCGCCGCGGCGGCGAGACCGCACAGCGCGAGACGTGGCTGCCGCGCATCGCCAGCGGCGACCTCAAGATGGCGTTCGCGCACGCCGAGCGCGATGCGCGCTACGACCTCGCACACGTCGGCACGCGTGCGCGTCGCGTGAGCGGCGGCTACGTGCTCGACGGCGCGAAGTCGGTCGTGCTGCACGCGCCTTGCGCTGACGCGATCGTGGTTTCGGCGCGCTCCGCTGGCACCGAGACTGACCGCGACGGCATCAGCCTGTTCGTGGTCGACGCCAAGAACCCCGGCCTCGCGCTCACGTCCTACCGCACGCTCGATGAAATGCGGGCTGCCGACCTCACGCTGAATGGCGTCCAGGTTTCCAACGAAGCACGGATCGGAAAGGAAGAAGTTGCGCTCGCACTCATCGAGGAAGTGATCGATTTCGCCACCGCGCTGATCTGCGCGGAAGCCGTCGGCGCGATGCGCTACGCGGTCGACGCGACGCTCGAGTATCTCAAGACACGCCGGCAGTTCGGCGTCCCGATCGGCGCCTTCCAGGCGCTCCAGCACCGCACGGTCGACATGGTGATCAGCAGCGAACAGGCGCGCTCGATGGCGAGCCTTGCGTGCACCGCGGTCGACACCGAGAACGATGCGCCGCGGCGCAAGCGCATGGTATCGGCCGCCAAGGTACGCATCGCCGATGCGTGCCGCCATGTCGCACAGGAATCGGTGCAGCTGCACGGCGGCATGGGCATGACAGAGGAAATGAAAATCAGCCACACCTTTCGCCG
>DASXBS010000146.1:0-16816 GCA_036491555.1 Casimicrobiaceae bacterium | reverse complement strand
TCAAGCCGATACAGGTCGCCGATTTTCGTTTTCTGCAATCGGTTACGCGCGGCACGCCGAAGGTGACGATCCCTTCGCCGACCATGCTCCACTTTCGCGGCGGCCGGGAGGCGATCAGCCGCGAAGCGTATCCCGACATGGAGCACTTTTTTACAGACGTCGCGACGGCATACCGCGCCGAGATCCGCGCGCTCGCCGATGCCGGCTGCCGCTACTTGCAGCTCGACGACACCAATCTTGCGTACCTGTGCGACGAGAGAATGCGCGAAGGCGCGCGCAAGCGCGGCGACGATCCCAACGAATTGCCGCGCCGTTACGCGCGGCTGATCAATGCCGCCATCGCCGACCGGCCCGCCGACATGGCGGTGTGCGTGCACCTGTGCCGCGGTAATTTCAAGAGCGCGTGGGTAGCCGAGGGCGGCTACGAACCCGTCGCGGAAGTGCTGTTCAACGACCTCGATGTCGACGGCTATTTCCTCGAATACGACGATGCGAGATCGGGGGACTTCGCTCCTCTGCGCTTCGTGCCCAAGGGCAAGACCGTCGTGCTCGGCCTGGTCACGACCAAGCTCGACACACTCGAATCCTCCGACGCGCTCAGGCGCAAGATCGACGAGGCAGCCAAGCGTATACCGCTCGAGCAGCTGTGCCTGTCGCCGCAATGCGGATTTTCGAGCACGGTGCACGGCAACGCGATCCATCGCGAGGCGCAGGCGGCGAAAATCCGGCTGGTGGTCGACACCGCGCGCGAAGTCTGGGGCAACGCCTAGCCGGCCGCGTTGGCCGCGTATCACTCGAACGGCAATCCGACGTAGTTTTCCGCGAGGGACGTCGCTGCGGCGCGCGAGCTCGTGACATAGCGCAGCTGCGAGAGCTGCAGGCGCTGCTGGAAAGCATCGTCGGTCGGAAAGCGGTGCAGCATGGTGGTCATCCACCACGAGAAGTGCTCGGCCCGCCACACGCGTTTCAAGCACGTCGCGGAGTACGCGTCCAGCTCCTCGCTTCGGCGTTCGATGAAAAATGAACGCAGCGCGCGTGCAAGCACTCTCACGTCAGCGACGGCGAGGTTCATGCCCTTGGCGCCGGTCGGCGGGACGATATGCGCCGCGTCGCCTGCAAGGAACAGGCGGCCGTGCTGCATCGGCTCGGTCACGAAGCTGCGCATTCCGGTGACACTCTTTTCAAGAACTTCGCCTTCGCGCAGCCTCCAGCCGTCGCCGGTTTCGAGACGGCGGTGCAACTCGGCCCAGACGCGCTCGTCAGGCCAGCCGGCGACATCTTCCTCCGGCGAGACCTGCAGGTAGAGCCTGGTGATCTCGGGCGAGCGCATGCTGTAGAGCGCGAATCCGCGCGGATGGTACGCGTAGATCAGCTCGTCGTGCGTCGGCGCAGCCTGCGCCAGGATACCCAGCCACGCGAAGGGGTAGACGCGCTCGAATACCGACAGCGCCGCCGTCGGGATCGCCTGCCGGCAGATGCCGTGGAATCCGTCGCAGCCGGCGATGACATCGCATGCGAGATCGATGCTCTTGCCGTCGCTTCGATACCTGATGCGCGGACTCTTGGTGTCGAAATCGTGCACCGCGACATCGCTCACGCCGAAGTGGATGGCGCCCCCGGCGGCGAGCCGCGCTGCGATCAGGTCCTTGACCACTTCCTGCTGGCCATAGACGGTGATGGCGCGCCCGTCGGTCAGCGACGGGAAATCGACGCGGTGGCCGACGCCGTCGAAGCGAAGCTCGATGCCCTGATGCACCAATCCCTCGCGCCGCATCCGCTCGCCGAGGCCGGATTCGTTCAGGAGGTCGACGCTGCCCTGCTCGAGCACGCCGGCGCGCACGCGCTGCTCGACATAGTCGCGGTTGCGGTTCTCTATGACGACCGACTCGATGCCGTCGCGGTGCAGCAGGTGCGAAAGCAGCAGTCCCGCCGGGCCGGCGCCGACAATGGCGACCTGCGTGCGAGCACTCATGAGAAGAGCGGCGTGCGCCGCCCGCTATTTCGGCGCCGGCTGCATCTGCGCGAATACCTCTTCGGCGAGATGCATCGCGGTATTCGATGCCGGCACGCCGCAATAGATCGCCGCCTGCAGGATGACTTCCTTGATCTGGTCGCGCGTCACGCCGTTATTGAACGACGCGCGCACGTGCAGCTTGAACTCGTCGGCGCGGTTGAGCGCGATCATCATGGCGATCGTGATCAAGCTGCGCGTGTGGCGCGGCAGCCCGGGACGCGTCCAGATGTCGCCCCACGCATGGCGCGTGATCATCTCCTGAAACTCGGTGTTGAACTCGTTCCGGTGCGCCAGCGTGCGGTCGACGTGCGCATCACCCAGCACCTCGCGCCGAACCTTCAGTCCCGCTTCGTAGAGCTCGCGTTCGTCCATACGCCCGTTCCTCCCTGCAAGTGTTTTTCGACCGATCTAGATGCGCTCGATGATCATCGCGATGCCCTGGCCGACGCCGATGCACATGGCGCACAGTGCATAGCGGCCGCCGGTGCGGTGCAGCTGGTACATCGCGGTGGTCACCAGGCGCGCACCGCTGGCGCCGAGCGGATGGCCCAGCGCTATGGCGCCGCCGTTCGGATTCACGTTCGGCGCATCGTCGGCGATGCCGTGATCGCGCAGCACAGCAAGCGCCTGAGATGCGAACGCCTCGTTGAGTTCGATGACGTCGATATCGGCGAGTGTGAGCCCAGCCTTGGCGAGGACCTTGCGCATGGCCGGCGCCGGGCCGAAGCCCATGATGCGAGGCGCCACGCCCGCCACCGCGGTTGCGATGACGCGGGCCTTGGGCGAGAGCCCGAACCGCTTCGCGGCCTCTCCCGTGGCGAGCAGCAGCGCACACGCGCCATCGTTGACCCCCGAGGCGTTGCCCGCCGTGACCGTGCCGTCAGGCTTGACCACGCCCTTGAGCTTGGCCAGCGCATCGATCGTGGTTTCGCGCGGATGCTCGTCGCGCGCCACCACGACCGGGTCGCCTTTTTTCTGCGCGATCGACACCGGTGTGAGCTCACTGGCGAAGCGGCCCGCCGCGATCGCCGCCGCGGTTCGTTGCTGGCTGCGCAGCGCGAACGCGTCCTGGTCGGCGCGCGAGACTGAAAAATCGCTGGCGACGTTCTCCGCGGTTTCGGGCATCGAGTCGATGCCGTATTTCGCCTTCATCAGCGGGTTGACGAATCGCCATCCGATGGTAGTGTCTTCGATCTTGGCCGCGCGTGAATACGCCGACTCGGCCTTCGGCAGCACGAAAGGCGCGCGCGACATGCTCTCGACGCCGCCGGCGATCATCAGCGAAGTCTCTCCCGCCTTGATCGCGCGCGCAGCGATGCCGACCGCATCCATGCTCGACCCGCACAGGCGGTTCACGGTCGCTCCAGGGACATCGATGGGAATGCCGGCCAGCAGCAGCGCCATGCGCGCGACGTTACGGTTGTCCTCGCCTGCCTGGTTGGCGCATCCGTAGATCACGTCGTCGACCGCGCTCCAATCGACGCCGCGGTTGCGCTCCATCAGCGCGCGCAGCGGGATGGCCGCCAGGTCGTCGGGACGCACGCTCGCCAGCGCCCCGCCGTAGCGGCCAAAGGGCGTGCGCAGGGCATCGCAGATGTAGGCTTCCTGCATGGTGGCTCCAGCGACGCCTACGCGGCAGCCGCGGTGGCGCGGGACGGAGCAAGCGGCACGCCGGACAGGCGCTGGAGCGCATCGAAGCTCAGGCCGTCGATCATTTCCACGACCTGCAGGCCATTGGGCGTGACATCGAGGACGGCGAGGTCGGTATAGATCCGATGCACGCAGGCAATTCCCGTGAGCGGATACGTACACTTCGCCACGATCTTCGATGTTCCGCTCTTGGTCTGGTGATCCATCATCACGTAGACACGCTTGGCGCCGATGGCCAGGTCCATCGCGCCGCCGACGGCGGGAATCGCGTCGGGTCCGCCGGTGTGCCAGTTGGCGAGGTCGCCCTTGACCGACACCTGGAACGCGCCCAGCACGCAGATGTCGAGGTGGCCTCCGCGCATCATCGCGAACGAATCGCCATGGTGGAAGTACGCGCCGCCGGTGAGCAGAGTCACAGGCTGCTTGCCGGCATTGATGAGGTCGAGGTCCTCGTACCCGGGCGCAGGCGCCGGGCCCATGCCGAGCAAACCGTTCTCGCTCTGCAGGAAGATCTCGCGGTCGGCAGGAAGATGATTGGCGACGGTCGTCGGCAGTCCGATGCCGAGGTTGACGTACGCGCCTTCGGGAATGTCGCGCGCCACGCGCGCGGCGAGCTGGTCTCGGGTCAGACGCTTCATGGTGTGTCCCCTCAGGTCCCTTCAGGCGGCGGCGCGCTGCGGCAACGCCACGCGCACGACGCGCTGGACGAAAATGCCCGGGGTCACGATCGCCTCGGGGTCGAGGCGGCCCAGCGCAACGATCTCGCGCACCTGCGCAATGGAGACCTTGGCGGCGGCTGCCATGATCGGTCCGAAATTGCGCGCCGTCTTCCGGTAGACCAGGTTCCCCCAGCGATCGCCGCGATCGGCCTTGATGAGCGCGAAGTCCGCAGCGATCGGCATCTCTAGCACGTAGTTGCGGCCGTTGATGGTTCGCGTTTCCTTGCCCTCGGCGAGCAGCGTGCCGTAACCCGTCGGCGTGAAAATGGCGCCCAGGCCGGCGCCCGCCGCCTGGATGCGCACCACGAGGTTGCCCTGCGGCACCAGCTCGAGCTCGATCTTGCCTGCACGATAGAGCGCATCGAACACGTGCGAGTCGACCTGCCGGGGAAACGAGCAGATGATCTTGCGCACGCGGCCCGCGTTGAGCAGCGCCGCCAGGCCGGTGTCGCCATTGCCCGCGTTGTTGTTGACGATGGTGAGATGGCGTGATCCCCGCGCGATCAGCGCGTCGATCAGCTCGGAGGGCGTGCCGGCGGTGCCGAAGCCGCCGATCATGACCGTGGCGCCATCGGGAATGTCGGCGACGGCGGCCTCCGCCGACGGGGACGTCTTGTCGATCATGTGGAGCTCCTGCGACTCGCGTGCTGCCTTATTTGCGCGTGCTGCGCCCAGTTTGCGAACTGCGCGCAAACGACGAGCGCCTTTATGTGCATTATCGCACGATGCATCGTCCCGTTGGACCTCGCGCTAGAGCGTGAGCTCGAGTAGCGCGTAGCTCAGTGTCTTGCCATGCGCGTCCTGTGCGAGCGACGTGGTCACACCGCCGCCGAGCGCGCGCTCGCATACGAATTGCAACGCGCCGAGACTCGGAAGCTCGAAGCGCCGCACCTCGCCGTGGACGATGCCGCGGAGATGACGCTTAACCGCCTCGACGGTCACACGCTCGACGAGCAGCGGATAGTCTTCGCCGCGATAGGCGATCACCGACAGAATCGATGTATTGCCCTTGTCGCCGGCGCGACAGTGCGCGATGTCATGCAATCGCCGGCTCATCGCTCCATTCCAGGTGGGTCGTCTCGAAAGCAACGAGGCTGCGCTCGATCAGCGTCGAGGCAATGCCGACCTGCTCGCTCACATATTTGCGCGCGCCTCCTCCTCCTGCCGGACCGTTGAGATAGAGCGCCTCGACTTCCTCGCCGATGCGCTCCGCCGCCTCCCGGGTAGGTGCCCGCGCCGCGACCCGGAGGCGGATCTCATATGGCCGTTCGGCGTCGTCGAAGGAGCGCCCGTGCGCGGACGTGCTTCCCACCAGGTCGATGCGCAGCTCGGGATACGCCTCGCCGATGCGCTCGCGGATGATCTCGCCGGCAAGCCGCGCCCGCGGCAACGCGTTGGCACCGGCGTAGCTCATCTCGCCTTCCCCCAGATAGCCTGCGAGGTAGCCGACGCTGACCTTGAGCGTGGGTGTGCGTCCGCGCGCGCGACCGCCACGCACGCCCACCTGGTCAGGCGCGATCGCGGTCAGCTCGACGCCACTGAAATCGGCGATGACGTCGGGCGTGACGTAGGCCGCCGGATCAGTGACCTCGTAGAGGAGCTGCTCCTTGACGGTGGCGAGGCTGATAAGGCCTCCGGTACCGGAGACCTTGGCGATCACGGCGTTGCCGTCGGCATCGACGTCCGCGTAGGGAAAGCCGACATGCGCCAGATCGTCGACCTCCTTGCGCCCCGGATCAGCGAAATAGCCGCCACTCACCTGCGCGGCGCACTCGAGCAGGTGCCCGACCACGGTCGCGCGCGCCATACGTTCCAGATCGTCGAACGCCCAGCCGAAATGATGCGCGATCGGCGCCACGAACAGCGACGGATCGGCGACGCGTCCAGTGACGATCACGTCCGCGTCGGAGCGCAGCGCGGGCATAAGCGCTTCGGCGCCGAGGTAGGCGTTGGCGGAAACGAGCTCGCCGCATGCGCGCAGCGCGGCGCCTGTCTCGAGCGCGATCGCGTCCGGCGAAACGCGGTCGAACACGTCGTCGCCGGTCACCACCGCGACCCTGACCGGCACCCGCAGACGCTGCGCGATGCGCACGATACGCTCTCCCGCGGCATGTGGATTGGCCGAGCCGAAATTGCTGATCAGGCGCACGCCCTTGCGTCGAAGCAGCGGCAACAGCATTTCCATGCGCCGCTCGAGCAGCGGATCGTAACCGGCATCGGGATCGGCGCGGCGCCGCAACTGCCCCAGCGCGATGGTGCGCTCGGCGAGGCATTCGAGTCCGAGATAATCGATGCCGCCCTGCTCGACCAGAATCACCGCCGGCTCGAGGCGATCGCCGGCGAACCCTGCCCCGCTGCCGATGCGCATTGGCCGCGTCACGCGGTCAATCACCGGGCAGGTTGTGCACTTCCGGGAAGAACAGCTCCTTCCAGGTCGCGGGCTTGGTCTTGACGCTACCGATTTTGTACATGAAGTCGGCGGTCTTGCCGACCTTCTGCGGCATCAGAGTGTAGGCGTAGTCGGGCGCGTTGATCATCGCGTAGATGTCGTCGACGCTGTTCTTGGTGTCCTTGGCCTGCTCGAGATAGACCTTCGCGGCGGCGCGCTTGTCGCGGTTGATGCCGTTGATCGCTTCGTTCAATGCGTCGTAGAACGCCTTGTAGAGCTTCGGATTGGCTTCGCGAAAGCGCGTCGACGTGGCGATCACCAGCGCGGTCGCGGGACCGCCGAGGATTTCGTAGTTGGTCGTCAACGTGCGCACGCCGGGCAGCTTGATTTCCTGCTCGTGGAACGGCGACGTTGCGAAATGCGCGTCGACCCCACCGGTGTTGTTCATGAACGCGACCATCGCGTCGGGGTGCGACAGTCCAACGGTCAGCGGGTCGAAGTGCCCGTAGTTGGCATCACCGTAGATCTTCGCCGCTTCCATCTGCAGCATGATTGCCTGCGTCGACACCTTGACCGACGGCACTGCGATGCGGTCCTTGTCGCTGAAGTCCTTGACCGACTTGAGGTCCGGGTTGCGCACGTTGAGGTATAGAGGATAGGTGGTCATCGCCGACATGCCCTTGACCTGCACGTTGGTCTTGGTCTTGTCCCAGAGCGTGATCAGCGATGGCGCGCCAACGGCGATGAACTGGATGGCCCCGCTGATCACTCCGTCGTTCATCACGCTGGGACCCGCGACACTGACCCAGTTGACCTTCACCTCGCCCAGGCCCTCGGCCCTGGCGTGCTTCTCCACCAGCTTGTCGCGCTCCATGACCATGAGGGGCAGGAAAGCAACACCGTATTGCTGCGCAACGCTCAATTCGCTCAGTTCCGCCCGCGCCGGAGCGGCGGCGGCGAGCACTCCGGCGCAAATGAGCGCAAGCATCGTCTTCATGCAGTCCTCCCTTGTCGATCGGGCGTCCGAAACCGCCCGGATCCGGGCGTCCGGGCCGCCTTCGCTACTCTACTCCAGGCGGTTGGCGCGGCCCCCCCCGCACCCGGGACGTTCAAGGCTCGGGCCCAGGTCCTCCCAGGCGCCCGGGTGACGGACTGAGGCAGCTTCGGCCGCCCCACGGCGCCCCGCCGGCTGTCTCCGTCCCGATGGCAGCTGGCATGGAGCTTGCGCTTCGAAGTCCCACGCACGGTGTGTGCGGAGCTGGACGCGTACCCCGAGCCTCGAAGCCGGGCCGTGTCCGCATGAGGCGAGCGTGGAACGATCTGCGATTTGCGATCCGAAGACCATCTCCACGTCGAGTCGCGGCCTGGGCGCGCCGCCGCGCCGGCGCTGGGTCGAGCTCGCGGACAACCTGACCGCGCAGGCGATGGCCGCGGTGGCGTTTGCCCACGCCGCCACGCTGCCGCTGCTGCTGCGCGGCTGGATAGGCGGGGTGGGCTTCGCGCTGGTCACGCTGGCCCTCTCCTGCGCCGCGCTCGCGGTCCTAGGGCAGCGCTGGGCGCGCGCGCTCAACGGACTGCGCGCGGCGCTGCTGCAATTCAGTGCCCAGCGAGAAGGCGACGATGCCCGCAGTGGCGCGCGCGTCGGACTGCTCCAGTTGCAACACGGATTCGAAAGCGCTCATCGACGCGCGCTGCGGCGAGTGCAACGGCTGAGGGCAGAGCGCGACACCGCGGAGAACGAGGCCAGGTCTCAGCGCGAGCAAGTGGGCCAACTCACACGCGCCCAGCGGATCGCCGGTCTCGGCAGCTGGCAGTGGGATCGCGCCAGCGACGCCATTGCCTGCTCCGTCGAAGTGAGCCGCATCCTCGGATTCAATCCGGCGTCGTTTCGGCCGCGACCCGCCACCATCGAGGCGCTGCTCCACCACGACGACCGGCGCGCCTTCCGCCGGTGGATGATCAAGCTCGCGCGCGGCGCGAGTGTCGAAGGAATCGACTTGCGCGTCCTGCTCCGTGACGCCGACCTGCGCCACGTGCACCTGCTCGGCGAAGGCATCCTCGGCGACGACGGACTGTGCACCGGCGTCACGGGGACCATCCAGGATTCGACCGAGCAAACACGCGCCATCCAGCAGATCCACCGCTTGGCGCATTTCGACGTGCTCACCGAGCTGCCCAACCGCTCGCGTTTCCACGAGAAGCTCGCCGAGACGCTGGAAGCCGCACGTCGCGAAGCGCGCCCCTTCGCGATCATGTTTCTCGACCTCGACCACTTCAAACGCATCAACGATGCGCTCGGACACGCGGTCGGCGATGACCTGCTGCGTATCATCGCGCAGCGCCTCACGCGCAGCCTGCGCGCAGAAGACATGGCCGGCCCGACGCACGCCAAGGCGGTCGAACGCGACGTCTGCCGGCAGGGTGGGGACGAGTTCATCGTGCTGCTCAATGGTGTCGCCACCGAGCAGGAAGCCTCACGCGCCGCCAATCGCCTGCTTGCGACGCTGGCGCAGCCGATCGTGCTGGGCACCCAGGAAGTTTTCGTGTCGGCATCGATCGGGATCGTGCTCTATCCGCGCGACGGAGACGACCTCGATACGCTGCTCAAGAACGCCGACGTCGCCATGTCGCACGCCAAGGGCGAGGGCCGCAACCGCTGCTTCTTCTATCGCGAGGCGATGCGCGCAGCAACGGCGCAACGCCTTTCGCTCGAGCACGACCTGCGCAAGGCGCTCGAGGGCGGCCAGTTCGAGCTCTACTACCAGCCGCAGATCGAGGTCCGCACCGGCAGGATCGTCGGCATCGAAGCCCTGATTCGCTGGAACCACCCCACGCTTGGCTTGCTCACGCCGGGCCACTTCATCAGCGTCGCCGAAGAGGCGGGACTGATCATGGACATCTGGGAATGGGTGATGGTGACCGCGCTCATCCAGCACAACGCGTGGCTCGAGCAAGGGCTGCCGGCGGTCACCATCGCCGTGAACCTGTCGAGCGTCCAGTTCGACGATCCGGGCCTCGCCGAGCGGGTCAAGGAAAGCGCGCGCGTTGTCGGTGTTCCGCTCGATTACCTCGAGCTCGAGGTGACCGAGTCGATGTTGATGCGCGACTTCGACGCGACGCTGAACACGCTTACGGCGTTGCGCGAGATGGGGGTCAAGATCGCGATCGACGACTTCGGTACCGGCTACTCCTCGCTCGCCTATCTGCGGCGGCTGCCCGTCGACAAGCTCAAGCTCGATCAGTCCTTCACGCGCGACGTCGGCACCGAGGAAGGCGACGGCGTGATCATCAAGGCGGTGCTCGCGATCGCGCACAGCCTGCAGCTCTCGGTTGTCGCGGAAGGAGTGGAGACGCAGGCGCAGATCGATTTTCTGGTGGCGCTGGGATGCACTACCGTGCAGGGCTATATGCTGGGGCGTCCTCTGCCCGCGGGCGCGACCGCGGAACTCCTGCGCCAGAGCCTGGCGCACGTGCGCGGCGCGACCGCCCCGGTCGCTGACGAGAACTGGGACAGCATCATGCAATCGCGCTCGGCAGGCCGCCCTGAAACGCGCTCCCGGGACCACGATCTCACCAGCTGATTCCGTCGGCCGCACCCGCGGCGTGAACCGCCGCGTCTCTCGCAATTCCTACGTTGGTTTCAGAATTCGTCCGATGGCATCGCGTTCGCCGCGCTCGAACAATGGCGGCGATGCTTCCCCTGAAGGAATCGCGATGAATCCCGCCGACGTCAAGTTCGAATCGCTCTTGCCCGACGGCAAGGGCGTGCCGCAAGATAACCAGAGACCCGCGCACGGCGCCAAGCGCATCGACGAGCTGTATTCGCTGATCGAGAAGATCGATACCGCCATGCTCACGACGTGGGAGCCCGACGGCTCGCTGGTGTCACGGCCGATGGCGACGCAGAAGGCGACACCCGGCGTAGACCTCTGGTTCATGACCAGTTCGGAGACGCACAAGGTCGACTCGCTGCAGGGTCACCCCGAGGTCAATGTCATGTACTTTGCCGGCGGGACCAAGGAATGGGTGTCGGTCAGCGGCACGGCGACGCTTTCGCGCAATCCGCAGCGAATCCGCGAGCTTTACCAGCGCGACTGGAAGGCATGGCTGGGAGACCGTGGCGCTCCCTACGACGGAGGGCCCGATGATCCACGCATCGTGCTCATCGACGTGCATGCGCACAGCGTGACCTATTTCAAGTCCAAGGATTCGCGGCCGGTGATGCTGTTCAAGGTCGCCAAGGCCATACTGACCGGCTCGCCACCCAAACTGGGCGCGGTGCAGCATCTGGACGAGAGGGAGCTCGCCGGGTAGAGCGGTCAGCCTGCGACCCTTCGGCGCACCGGAAGGCTGCGCCGGGACACGTGGTCGGTGATCCACTGGACCGATCGACGGGCACGCTGCGCGACCACCGGCAGCGGCATCTGCACGTAATCGTCGTTGAAGACTTCGAAACTGATGTCGCCCTCGTAGCCCAGCGCATCGATCGCGCGGATCATGTCGCTAAGCGTATCGCTGTGCGCCCCTTCACCGGGGAAGACGCGCGCATGACGGGCGGTTTCACGACGCTCCTCCGGCGTGGCCGGCGCACTCCACATGAAATCGGAAAGCTGCACGAAAAAAAGTTTTTCGGGATTGAGTTCTTCAAGGACGCCGAGCGGCGTTTCGCGCGCCAGCATGTGGAATGAATCGATGGCGACGCCCAGGTTGGAGCGATCGGCAGCCTGAACGCGCGCCCACGCCGCGGCGAGGTCATCGACGACGCGGCCCCACGACAGCGCCTCGTACGCGATACGCAATCCCATAGGGACAGCGAGCATCGCCAGCTTGCGCAGGTCGGCGACCTGCGCATCGAAGTTGCCGGTCGCGTGCGCCGACGTGCTCGAACATGCGAGGATCAGCGGCGCGCCCACGTCGCGGGCAAGCTGCAGCATCGACTTGGCCACGTCGACCTTGTAGGAGTGCAGCGGCCCGGACAAGCCTTCGAAATCACGCAGCACCTGCAACCCGGTGACGCGCAGGCCGCTCCTTCGCACCGCTTCGATCGCCGCCTTCTCGCCGTTCGGATGGTCGACCAGGTCCCGCGCGGAAAGCATCACCTGAGTGAATCCAGCCTCGCGCATCGCCTCGAGCTTGGCCTCGATCGGGCCCGCCAGGGTGATCGTGTCCATGCCGAAATCCTCGAGCTTCACGAAGCGACCCTCAACGCGGGGGTGGGCGTGGCACTGACCACGAGCTCGACGCAGAACCCGCCAAGGTAGATCTGCGTCAGCGCACCCTTGTCCGACGGGCGCACCGGCTCGCGGTCGACGAACACGATGCCGCGCGCCTGGAGCGCGCGAACCGCGGCCATGACGTCCGGCGCGCCCAGACCGACGCGCAGCAGCGTTTCGTTCCATTCGACGAAATCCGCGCCCGGCGGCGGTTCGACCAGCTGGAAATAAAATCCGCCATCGGGGCTCGCCAACAGCGTTCCCTTGGGAAGCACGCCGAAATATTGTCCGCGCCGCAGCGGCTCGAACCCCAGCAGCGTCCGGTAGAAGTCGATCCAGTCGGCCGCACGGTCCGATTGCACCGCCTGCACCAATCCGAACCAGTGCAGTCCGGCGAGCGCGGGTGGTGCAGGATCGGAAGCGGCGATCGGGATGAAATCCACGTCGTAAATGGTCAGCCCTTCGTGCCGCTCCACGAAATAGATCAGGCTATCGCCGACGCCGTGGATGCCGGGAATGTTGAGCTCCATCGCCGCCGCGCGCGTGGGCATGTCCCATGCGCCGAGCTCGAGCGCCCGGCGATGCGCGAATGCGGCGTCGCGAACGCGAAACGCGACCGCGGCGATGGCCGGCGCGTCGGCGCGAGTCGATTCCCGCACACTCGCAGGGTCGGCGTCAACGATGATGTTCATCGGCCCCTGGCGGTACAGCATCACTTCCCGCGAACGATGGCGGGCGACCGGCATGAAGCCGAACTGCTGCAAGAGCGCGCCCAGTGCCAGCGGCTCGCGCGTGGTGTACTCGATGAACTCGACGGCTTGCAGGCCCAGCGGATTCGACGGGACCGGCAGATTTTCTTGATCCATGGCGTGGGTACGAATCGCGAAAGAGTGGTGCGTGATTCTATCAGTCCGCCGCGGTGCAGCCTTCAGCGGCTGGCGCCGCGCGCGGCGATCGGCCAAAGCGCCTCGACGACGCCGTTGCGAACCGCGACATACACCTCGTGCAGATTGATGGTCGGGTCGCAGTGCCCTGGAATAAGCCATACCTTCTCGTTGAGCGAAAGCGTCGTCGCAGCAAAGGAAAGCTCGAGGCGCGTGTGCTCGTCCGACACGCCGGTGACCTCGATGCCCGCGCGCCCATGCACCCATGGGAAGCCCTTTTCCGCGCTGAAGGACTTGAGCCCTGCGTCGAGCACCGCGCGCCCCGGTGGAACGCTCATCACGCTCGCCAGCACGAACAGGCTGTGGGCGTAATCGTCGTAGCGCCTGCCCGGTGCCGCGTTGCCATCGATGCGCGCGTATTCGGTATCCATGAACAGGTACGAGCCCGCCTGGAGCTCGTTCCATACGCCGCTCGCGACCTCGAGGCGGTAGGTGCCGGTGCCCGCGCCGGTGACGAACTCGCAGGCGAGCCCGGCGCGGTCGAGTTCTGCCAGCGTCGCGCGCACCGCGTCGGCGGCGGCCGCGATCGCGTGCTCGCGCTCGGCACGGGTCTGAAGGTGCTGCGCGGCGCCTTGATAAGCCTGCAGGCCGCGAAAGCGCAGACCGGGCGCCTCGGCAATGCGTCGCGCGAGCGCGACGGCGGGGGCGCCGCCGGCGATGCCGCAGCGTCGCATGCCGACCTCGACCTCGACCAGCGCGCCCAGCTCGACTCCGGCCGCGCGTGCGGCCTTCGACGCGGCATCGACCGCGTCGGCATGATCGAAGCACAGCGCGATCCGGGCGCGCGTGGCGAGTCGGGCGAGGCGCTCGAGCTTGCGCGGGTCGACGATTTCGTTGGTGACCAGGATGTCACCGACGCCGCCATCGACCAGCGCCTCGGCCTCGCCGACTTTCTGGCAGCACTGCCCCACCGCGCCGGCCTCGATCTGCTTGCGCGCGATGAGCGGGCATTTGTGCGTCTTGGCATGCGGCCGCAGACGAACGCCGCTCGTCCTCGCGAAGCGCGCCATCGCCGCCAGGTTGGCCTCGAAGGCTTCGAGTTCGATGACGAGGGCCGGCGTGTCGATGCTTTCGATCGGGTCGCCAATGCGTGCGGGGGCGTCGTTCATGGAGTCCGAAGTTATAGAAAACCGAGGAGCCGTGGCTGCTGCGAACGCCGGCCGATGGTATCCAAGCGGCGGCTCGCTGTCACGGAGACCGGTTGCAGCCAGCGTCGGCTGCGTGCATATTCGGGCGCATGTTCAGCGTGAAGCTTCGATGAAGGACGACCGCGCAGCATTGAACGCGCAAACCTTGGTCGCGCAGGGCGTCGCGAGTGTCTCCTCGCCGTATCGCGAAATCCTGCCGCCGATCCACATGGCCACCACCTACGAGCGGGCAGCCGACGGCTCGTACCCTGGCGGTCGGATCTACGCGCGCGCAGACAACCCGACCTTCGATCCGGTCGAGGCGCTGATCGCCGCGCTCGAGAGCGCGCAGGCGGCGCTGGTGTTCTCTTCGGGGCAGGCCGCTGCAGCCGCGGTCTTCCAGGCCCTGGCGCCCGGCGACGTCGCGCTCGTCCCGCGCAACATGTACTGGGGACTGCGCAAATGGCTGCAAAGCTTTGCCACGTCGTGGGGACTCCGCGTCGAGTTCTACGTCAACGATTCGCTCGACGACCTCGCGGCGATAACGCGAGCGCGTCGCCCCAAACTCATCTGGGTCGAGACGCCCGCCAATCCCACCTGGGACGTCACCGACATCACCGCGGCCTGCACGATCGCGCGCGAGGTCGGCGCGCTCGTCGCGGTCGATTCGACCTGCGCGACACCGTTGCTGACGCGGCCACTCGCGCTGGGCGCCGACGTCGTCATGCATTCGGCGACCAAGTATCTCAATGGCCATTCCGATGTCGTCGCCGGAGCGCTTGCCTGCCGCCGTGACGACGCGCTGTGGCAGCGCATACGCTACATCCGCAGCGCCGGCGGCGCGATTCTCGGCCCGCTTGAAGCTTGGCTGTTGTTGCGTGGCATGCGCACGCTGCACCTGCGGGTGACGACCGCCAGCGCGAGCGCGATGGCTCTAGCACAGGCGCTGTCCGGGCATGCGCGCCTGTCGCACGTGCTGTATCCCGGATTGCCCGGCAACCCCGGCCATGCAATCGCCGCCCGCCAGATGAGCGGCGGCTTCGGCGCCATGATGTCGCTGCGGCTGGCGGCGGGAGAAGCCGCGGCCAGAACCTTCACCAATCGCCTGCGCCTATTCAAGCAGGCGACCTCGCTCGGCTCGGTGGAAAGCCTCGCCGAACATCGCGCCAGCGTCGAAGGCCCTGACACGCTCTGCCCCGCCGACCTGGTGCGCTTGTCGGTGGGAATAGAGCACACGCAGGATCTGCTCACAGACATCGAGCAGGCGCTCGCATGAGGTGGACGTGGTCCATCGGCGGCACGGCCGCTCGCGCGATGAGCCTGAGCGCGGAGCACGAAGGCATGTGGATGCCGCCGCCGAGCGTCCGCGTCCGCGGCCTGACCTTGATCGAAGTTCTGGTCGTGATCGGTATCGTCGCGATCCTCGGCCTCATGGCGGTACCCGCATTACAGGAAAAGCTGGTTCGCGACCAGGTCATCGCGGCCGTGCCCCTCGCCGAGGTCGCCAAGCCGCCGATCGCCATCGCCTGGGCGGCGACGCAGACTTTTCCGGTGGACAATGCCGCCGCCGGTCTGCCCGTCGCCGACAAGATCGTGAGCAACTACATCAGCTCGGTCGCCATTGCGAGCGGAGCCATCGACATGACTTTCGGCAACAGTGCGAGCGCCGCGCTCAGGGGGAAAATACTCACGATCCGGCCTGCCGTGGTCACCGACGCGCCGATCGTACCTCCGACATGGCTGTGCGGGCACGCATCGACGCCTGCAAAGATGGTCCCCATCGGCGTCGACAAAACCGATATCCCCGCCGCGTTTCTTCCGCTCAACTGTCGCGCCGGCTGACGCTGGCGTGTCGGGTCACTCGCCGCCACCGAATTCCTGGTTGACCCAGTGCGCGCCGAAACGACGCTTGGTAAGGCGCTCGACAAGTACCCGCTCGCACAGCTTGAACAGAATCCAGAACAGCATGCTGAGATAGGCCGAGCCGAGTAGCTCGAATAATTGCTCGAGCGCGCCGTCGTCGATCACCATCAGCCCGTACTCGACGAATAGGTTGATGTTGGCCTTGAGGAGGAAAAACAGGTTGATCGAGGTGATGCCGAACAGCAGAAAAAATACCCCGAGCAGGACGAAGGTCACGATCGGATTGCGGAACAGGAAGTAGACCCAGTCCCTTCGAATCATTTTCATCAGTCGCGCCCGTGGGGTGGCATGGCATCGGCCGGGCCTTTTACCGCCCGGAACGTCGATTATGCCGTGGAACCTCCGCCCGGTGCGGTGGCGATGCGATCTGTCCGCAGTTCACTGCGGTCGCAGGCGCACCCTGGGTAAAGTGGCGTAACCCTCGGGCTCAGAGCTTGGCCGGCTGTGCGGTCGTGTGTCCCACGCTTCCGACCCTGTCCCTCAGCCCGCCGATTCCCGAAGCCTCGGCGCAATGCGCGCAGCAATACAGCGCGCTGCCCGTTTCGACGCCGTGTCCGATGATGCGACAGCTGCAGTGCGCGCACTTGGGCGCCAGCATGTGAATCGCGCACTCGAAGCTGTCGAACGTGTGCGTCGCTCCCATCATGGTGACGGTGAAGGTCTTGTCGTAATCGTTGCCGCACATGTCGCAGATACTCATGTTCATCCTCGCTGCATGGTGTGAAGTCGTCTCTCGATAGTCGCGCAACGTATTCGCGCGCACCATCGGCGGAGCGGCGTGCGTGCGTAGGAGGGATTCCGACAGCGCGACAGCGCTGCCGCGCGGTCAGCAACGGG
>DASXBS010000145.1:0-13885 GCA_036491555.1 Casimicrobiaceae bacterium | reverse complement strand
GCCTGCAATTGCTGGCGATACGAAGCGGCTTCAGCCGCTGAAAGCGCCCGCAACGGAAAGTAATAGCCATTCGCGCGAAATGCGCCGACGAGCGACGAAAGATTCTCGGTCCCCGCCCGTCGATCGGTGACGTGCATCGCTCGCTCTCCGAAGGCGCGCGATTGACGAAGTCCCGCATCGCGCCTAAAGTTTGTATACAAGAATATATACGCTCCCACGGCACCGCAAGGGGTTCGCGTGCTTCGCGGTCGACGAACGATGGTTGGAGGAGGATGGATGCAGCCCATAACGCTTGCCCGCGTCTTCATCGCGGGCCTTGCAGCGCTTGCTTGCGTGTCGCTGCGTGCCGAGGTGAGCGAACTCAGGATTGCGCAGCAGTACGGACTCAATTACCTGCAGCTGATGGTGATGGAGGACCAGAAGCTCGTCGAGAAGCACGCACGCGCTGATGGACTTCCGGACCTCAAGGTATCGTGGCCGAAGCTCGCGAACGGCGGCATGATGAACGATGCGCTGCTCTCCGGCGACCTCGACTTCGTCTCGGGCGGCATCGGCCCCATCATCACGCTATGGGCGAAGACGCGAAGCTCGCTGGACGTGCGTGCGGTATGCGCGATCAATTCCATGCCGGTGGTGCTCACCACGCGCAACCCGGCGATCAAGACCATCAAGGATTTCACCGACAAGGACCGCATCGCATTGCCGGCGATCAAGGTGTCGATCCAGGCGGTGACGCTGCAAATGGCCGCGGCACAGGCATTCGGCAAGGCGGACTTCGCGCGCCTTGACCCGTTGACCGTGGCGATGTCGCATCCCGACGGCGCGATAGCGCTGCTGTCCGGTGGCGGCGAGGTCAACAGCCACTTCACGGGACCGCCCTTCAACTACCAGGAGCTGCGCAATCCTGCGATCCATACCGTGGTCTCTTCTTACGAGATCCTCGGCGGCCGCACCACCTCGACCCTGGTATGGACGACCGCAAAGTTCCGCAACGAGAATCCCCGCGTCTACCGAGCTTTCTATCGCGCGTTACAGGAAGCCACCCAGTTCATCAACCACAACAAGCAGGCCGCAGCGGAGCTCTACATCCGCTTGTCCAAGAGCAGGGAGACGGTCGCGGACATGATGGAAGTGCTGAACGATCCCGATATCGTCTTCACGCTAACGCCAGAGAACGTCACCAAGTATGCCAATTTCATGTACAGCGTCGGATCGATCAAAGTACAGCCTGAAACCTGGAAGGATATGTTCTTTCCGGAGGTCTATGCATTACCCGGAAGCTAGATTCCGCGCAGACAACCCCGCTGCTTCGATGCGCACGATGAGTTCGCATGCACCCTGGCGCCGGGTTTCCCCGTGCTCCTGACCGCGGAAGACAGGCAGAGGCTCGATCCCTATCTGCCGTTCGGGCTGTCCGCGCCGGCATCGGCGAGCGCGATCACGCGCGCACAAGGTGCCGTCAAGCGCATGCTGCTCGACCAGCAGTTGCATCCCGGCCAGAAAGTCCCGATCGACGACGTCGCAAGTCGGCTCGAGGTGAGCCGTACCCCGGTGCGGGAAGCATTGCGGCTGATGGAGGGGGAGGGATTGGTGCGCGCGCTGCCCAATCGCGGCTTCGCGGTGCGCGTCATTTCGGTCGCGGAGACGGCCCACCTGTTCGACACGCGCTTGTGTATCGAATCATTCACCGCCGTTGCCGCCTACGAGCGCCGCGACGATGCGTTCGTCAGCGACATCACTGCGATCCAGCAGACTTACAGGCGCATCCTCAAGGGAGCGATGAACAGGCGCCTTGGAATGGTGGCCGACAAAGCGTTTCATCTGCGCATTTCCCAGCAGGCTGGCAATCCTGTGCTGGTCGACTTCCAGTGCAAACTCTTCGACACCATTATTTTCACGCGTGCGCTCGAAGGGTTTTCTCTCGACCGGAGTGATGCGGCGATCGTCGAGCACGAGCAGATCGTTGCCGCGATGCGTGGCAACCGCGCCGCCCGCGTGCGCGTCGCGGCGCTCAACAATGTGACGCGGGGCCGGGACGCGATCATCGCGTTCCTGCAGCAGCAGGCCGCAATCCGCACAACACTCTGAACGGCGCTGTCGCGGCCGCATTGGTGATCCCGCCTCCTGCGCCCGCGCTCGAGTTCGGCATTACCGGCAATGGCGTGGTGCACACTGACGCCGACAGCTTCGACGTGGATAACCCGCTTTCGGATGGTGAAGGAAGCCGGCATCTTCGACTACTACGACAAGACTCCGCCCCCGGGCGAGATCGACGCCTATCTGGCGGCGAGCGCCAAGTACGCGCTGCCGATACGAGCAGGAGGTTTCTACTACACGCTCGGGCGCGACGAGCAGCTCTTGGAGTGGCATTTGCGGGTGGGCAAGGAGGTGGGTGCGCGCGTGCACAACGTCCAGATCCGCACGCTCGACGCGAGCGGCAGAATGGTGACCGACGAGGATGTCGCGCTCGCGTACCTGCGGGCCGCAGAGATCGGGGACCGACTCGGCGTCGTGCCGTGCCTTGAGGTGCACGTGAACATGCGGTCAGAGCATCGCGCGCGCGTCGAGCGTGTCGCGCGCCTGGTGAAGGCGCAAGGCGCGAGGTTCAACATACTTGACCACTCGCATGTCATTTTTAAGATCGACGACGCGGTCGAGCAAGGTGTGCAGGGAATGCACGATGACATCGAAGCAGGGACGCTGGTGCTCGATCCGAGCATGCCGGACCACGTCACAGGCGGATGGATCCGCAACGAGTACGTACGTCATGCGCACGCGCGCGCCGCGGTGCCGGCCAATCCAGTTAACGTCTTAGCGCGGCACCCGGACGGTCGTCCGGGCCGCGGCATTCAGTATCCTTTCATGGAGCCGCGGCCGGGCGAATGGCATTCGCAATGGGATGGATGAGCAGCAACTCGAGCCTTGGAAGGAGATCATGCGGCAGCTGCTGCTTCATCACGCCAGCAGCGCCGACAGCACATTGCAGCACATCTCGACGGAATTCCTGCCTGGCATCGACTACGGTGGGGGAGCGCGCCACTCGATCTTCGACAACAACGTGGCGTGCGCCGTGTGGCTGCGCGACGAATGGGCGCGCGCGAAGACTTCTCCGACCCACATGCGTTGACAAATATATCGAACGCGCGCTCTTTTTGTTACAGTATCTAGGTCTTTCGGTGGAAACCATGAAGCGGTGCGATAGGAGCGTCGCAAGCGTCGTATGAATGCCACCGATGAGCGCTGGCCGGCGCTCCCCTACGAACGTCTGCATGAGACTTGCGAGACGCTGCGCCTATGGACGCAGATCGTCGGCAAGATTCGGCTTGTGCAATCGCCCTGGTTGAACCATTCGTGGCACGTTCCACTGTACGTAAGCGCACGCGGGCTCACGACATCGTTGATACCGTACGGCGGGCGCGCGTTCGATCTGAGTTTCGACTTTCTCGACCACGCGCTGGTCCTTCAAACCAGTGATGGCGCCGTGCAGCGCGTTACGCTCAAGCCGCGCCCGGTGGCGGATTTCTATCGCGCGCTGATGGCGGCGCTCGACGAGGTCGGCATGCACGTGCACATCAACGAGATGCCCAACGAGATCGCAGATAGTGTGCGCTTCAGCGAGGATCGCATCCATTCGGCGTACGACGCCGAGTGCGCGCAGCAGTTGTGGCGGGCGCTGGTGCAGATCGAGCGCGTGTTCGCGCAATTTCGCACGTCGTTCATCGGCAAGTGTAGCCCCGTGCATTTTTTCTGGGGCAGCTTCGATCTCGCCGTGACCCGCTTTTCGGGGCGCAGGGCACCGCCGCATCCGGGGAACGTTCCCCATCTCCCCGACGAAGTCGCGCGCGAAGCGTACTCGCACGAGGTCAGTAGCTGTGGGTTCTGGCCAGGTGGCAACGGCATCGAGTTCGCCGCGTTCTATTCCTACGCGTATCCGGAGCCCGAGGGATTTCGCGCCGCCAAGGTGCAGCCGGCCGCGGCGCTCTTCAGCGAGCCGCTCGGGGAATTCCTGCTTCCCTATGACGCGGTCCGCAACGCACCCGACCCGGAGTCCACGCTACTCGCGTTTCTCGAAAGCACCTACGCAGCTGCAGCTGACGCCGCGCGTTGGGATCGCGCCTTGCTGGAATGCACGCCCGGTATCCCGGGCGTTCCACGCCACGTCCAATGATGCCGTCGTCGCGCCGTAAGCACGCGAACCGCCTCGACTTGACGGGTCCCGATGGCGTGGCAAAACTGTCGCGATGACGACGTCCGTTCAGCTGCGCGACCCCACTCGCAGTTCGCGGCGCTAGCCAGCGATGGTCAGGGTTTTCGATGCGACGCCCTGGTTTGTTCCGCGCGCGAGTGCGGTGCTTTTCGCAGCGGCGTTGCTCGCGGTTATTCTCGATGCCTTCCTGTTCAGCTACGTCATCGACAGTGTCGAGGACAACGCGCGAGTCATTCAGACAGCGCGCGGCGAGATCGACCAGCTCGTCGCCGCCAAGGACTTGCTTCAGGACGCCGAGACCGGGCAGCGCGGTTATCTGCTTACCGGACGTGAGCAATATTTGCAGCCCTATCTGAATGCGACGCGCGACATCGATGCCGTCATCGCAAGGATCGTGGCGGTACCGGATCTGCCGCCCGATCAGCGCGCCAAGGTCGACGAAATCCAGCGTCTCACCAAGCTCAAGTTCGAGGAGCTCGCTCAGACCATCGACCTGTTTCGCCGAGGCATTTCCGGCGACGCGCTGATCGTGGTCCAGTCGGACGTCGGCAAGGCGGCGATGGACCGATTGCGCGCGCTCATCGAGGAGCGCCAGGCCGACGTGCAGACCTCGCAGAACGAGGCGCGCGCCAAGCGCGCGCGCATATTCCGCTGGGGGCTCATCGTCAACATCGTCATGGCGGCGATCGCAGCGTCGTTCCTGCTCGGGCTGGGGATCGCCATCGTGCGCCACCTCACCAAGCGGCAGGAGTTCGAGCGCAAGCTGCAGCTCAGTAACGTGGAGCTCGAGCGCGCTGTCGCCGCCCGCACCGAGGAGCTTGCCAAGCTCTCGCACCACCTGCTCAGCGTGCGCGAGGAGGAGAAGAGCGCGCTCGCGCGCGAGATGCACGATGGGCTCGGAAGCTCGCTGACCGCGGTGCGCATGGACCTCTTGTCGGCGCGCTCGGCACATTCGAGTCCAGAAGGCGTGCGCAGCGCCGTCGATTCTGCGCTGGCGGCGCTCGATACCGCTATCGAACAGCAGCGAAGCGCGTTGCAGGGCTTGCATCCACGGCTGCTCGACACGATGGGATTGCGCGTCGCGCTGGAGAATTACGTCGCCGAGTTCAGCAAGCGCACGGGCATCGTCAGCGACCTCGTCTTTGCCGAAGGCACCGAGCGCCTCGACGACGCGCGGTCGATCGCATTGTTCCGGATCGTGCAGGAGGCATTGAACAATGTCACCAAGCATTCCGGCGCAAAAAGCGTTCACATCCGGCTCGATCGTGCCGGTCAGCAGATTACGCTCAAGGTCGTCGACGACGGTGCTGGCATCGACGCCTCGCAGGATGCGCCACGCGCGTCGCTGGGACTTATCAGCATGCGCGAGCGCGCGCGGCAGTTTCGCGGCGACTGCAGCATCTCACCTGCCGCCGGGGGGCGCGGTGCGCAGCTGACCGCAACGATCAGGCTCGATGTGGCTCCGCGCCAGACGAACGGAGGCGGCGTCGAGGCCCACGATTGACGTCAACGAGGGTGCGGATGCCGATGGTGCACGTCGGGGTAGTGCGGATGCGCGTGCGTCATCGGAGCGTGCTCGTGTTCGTGGGTGTGCGGCTGGCTACCGGCTGATGTCTCGTCATGTGAATGGTGGTGGTGCTCATCGTGCACGTGCGTGTGCGTATGTCGCATCGCTTCATGCGAGTGCGCGTGAGCGTGCCGCTCCGAGACGTGCAGCCAGACACCCGCTGCCATCAGTAACCCGGCGCCGACGAGTCGACCCGTGACGTGATCGATCTGCATGATCACGGCGAGGGCTGCGCCGAAAAACGGCGCGACGGAAAAATACGCGCTTGCGCGAGCTGCGCCGAGCTCGCGAAGCGCGAGCACGAACAGGCCGAGGCTCACACCATAACTGACCAGACCCAGCAGCATCGCGCTGACGAACACGGGTGCGGCAGGCAGTTGTTGGCCCGTAAGCAGCGCCAATGCGAGATTGACGCCGCCCGCGGTCAACCCCTTGGCGGCCGCTATAAACGTCGCATCGGTCATCGAGATCCTGCGTGTGAAATTGTTGTCGATCGCCCAGCAGATGCATGCGAGCACCACCAGCAGCGACCCAACAGAAATTCCCGCGCTCCAGCCCGGATTCCACACCAGCGCAAGCCCACCGGCGATGATTGCAGCCATTCCACCCGCGATCCGCCAGTCGACGTTTTCGCCGAAAACGAACCACGCGAGCAGCGCCGTAAAGGCACCCTCGAGATTTAACAGCAGTGAGGCGGTGGACGCTGTACTCGTAGCCAGGCCCGTCATCATCGCTACCGGAGCGAGCACACCGCCGAATACGATCGCGACCGCGAGCCAGCGCCATTCGCCGCGACGCGGAAGAGCGATTGCAGTTCGGGGGGCAACCACCCGGCGTCCAACGAAAATCAGCCCGAGGCCGAGTCCCGATCCGGCGTACAGCAGTCCAGCGAGCAGAAGCGGCGGCGTTTCACCAAGCAACAGCTTGGCGAAAGGCGTGCTCATGCCGAACAGCGCGGCGGAAGCCAGAGCGAGAACGATTCCCTTGCGAACCATAAACGGATGCTTACATGGCGGCCTGTGCGATTCAACACGTTCGCGACGTCGCCGTTGTCGATGACAAGGCGCGTGCACCAGCATGACGTAACCATCTGTCCTGCTTGGAAAAACGGCCGTCGGCAGCCACGGTCGTGACCGTCGCGGCGTGTATAATTTACCTGTCCCATTCCCCCCGACGCGAGCCAACGTGCGCACGACTAGTCGCAACACCGCGTATCCGAACATCCGCTCGGCGCAGGAAAATTTTCGACAGCGCGACGCCTAAACGCCGCGCTTTGGCGCGGCACGGCGCCCCGCACACGCTGCGTCATCGTCTTCGATGCTCGACACTCCGACCACGACTCTGACGTTTCCGCCGGCCACCGACGCCGACGGCAAGCTGCTGCTTAGTGCTGAAGAAGCGAACTCGCTGCTGCGCGACTGTTTCGCGGAGTTCAAGCTCGCCCTGCACGACCCTGTCGCGATGTCGATCGAAACGACCAACGACCTGTTCGAGATGAACGAGTACGTGAGCGAGAACGATGCGCAGGAATTTCGCAGCAAGCGTGGCGAGTGGGTCAAGCGCTTCGAACAGACGCTGACCGATCTTTTCGAGAAGCGCATCGCGGGCAAGAAGCGCAGCGGCCGCCGCCCCGATTTCGACGCGTCACTCACCACGTTGCGTGTGCTCAATGCATTCGATCAGGAAAAGCAGGCATCGCTGATCATGGCTTCGGCCATGGTTCGCCAGACTACGCGGCGGGAGATGAATGCGATCGACATGCGAGCCGGGGTGTTGCTGCGCGAGCCGCGCATTCGCGATACCGACAACCCCTTCTCTCCCGACTATGTGCTCGACGCGATCGGAGTCACCTGTCGTTCGATCTATCCGAATCCGCGCGTGTGGCGTCCGCTCATGGAACGCGTGCTCGCGGACATCACGCCCGGCATCAAGAAAGTCTACATACGCGTCAACCGTTTGCTGGCCGACCGCCACGTCCTTCCGGAAATCAAGGCGGAGCTGCGCGCGCGCAGCGATTTGCGCCCTGCCGATGATGCGGAACTGCTTCCGGCGTTCCTGCAGCTGTTCAAGGAGGCGGGCCCGAGCGTAGCGGATGCGCTGCTCGCAATGAACATCCAGGTGCCCGCGGCATCGGCGGCGGAAGCTCTGCCGGCCAGCGTGGCCCCCGAGAAGCCTGCGGCGCTCGCGCCAGTGACGCCGCCGGTCTCGCGCGCCACTGACGTTCCGTCAGCGAGCACTGGCGAGGTTGAGCTGACACCGGCACCGGCAATTCCGAACGCTCCTGTGGCGGAACCTGCGCCGCCGATGTTGCAAGACGAACCGCCGTCCGAGGATTCCGACACACCGCTTCACCATCTTCTCACCGGCGCGCCGGACCCGATGGCCCACGCTGTTCCCCAGCCGGTGTTCATCACCGCCAATCCCTACGTCGTCGACGTGGCGCGGGAGCACCCACCGGCAGTGCAACCGGTCGGCGCTTTCGGGTTGCCGACGCTCGATCCGATGCTCGCGCTCGGAACCCTATCGACCGCGGTCGCTGTCCTGGACCGTTGGCAGCATCTCGATCCGGGCGGGCGCTATGGCGACGCCGATGGCGATGCCGGCCGCCCAGGCGATGCCGAGGGGCCGTCCGCAGCGTTGCCGCTCAACCGCATTCCCTTCATGCGCGCGGCGATCGCCGACAAGATCGTCAATTCGACCGACAAGATCACGATGGACGTGATCGCGCTCCTGTTCGACTATATTTTTCGCGACCCCTCGATCCCCGAGACGTTGCGCAGCCTGTTCAGCCGCCTGCAGGTCCCGATCCTCAAGACGGCGCTGCTCGATCGGAGTTTTTTCTCGAACAAGAAACATCCGGCCCGGCGCTTGCTCGACCATTTGGCGGCGGCCTCGATAGGCGCCACGGGCGAAGCGGGCTACTGTGCGTCTTTCGAGCTGATCGCTAGCGGCATCATCGACGAGATCTGCCGCGACTTCAAAGTGGACATGGGCGTGTTCGAGGATGCGGACGTGCGCCTTCAGGAATTCGTCGATAGCGAGCAGCGCAAGGTCAGCGCATCGCTCGACACCGAGGTCGTGGAGGCACTCAGCGCGGAGAAGAGCGAATCGGATCGTGCCCACGTGCGCGTGGTCATACGCGACAAGCTTTCGGGACTCGATGTTCCCTTCGACGTGCGTGCCTTTAGCGAAACGGTGTGGGCGGATTACCTGACCGAGATTCGTAGCCGAGACGGCGCCACCAGCGTTGCCTGGAAGACCGCCGTGCAGACCCTCGATGAGTTGCTGTGGAGCATCACCGCGAAGGAGCGCACCGCGCAAAAGGCGCGGCTGGCCAAGCTGGTGCCGTCGATCATCCGCAACCTCCGCGCCGGGGCCACCGCGGTCAAGGTCGCCGCCGAGCGCGTGCAGCCTTTCCTCGAGACGGTCTACAAGATGCATATGGCTGCGATCAAGCCGCGCGTTCAGGACGCGCCTCCCGTTGCGGTGCATTCCGCCAGCGCGCCTGCTCAGGCCAATGCGCCCTCGGCAGACTCCGCGCCGTCCACACCCTCAACGCCGGTGACGCGTGCGGCGGTCGACAGCCCGGTGCTCGGCAACGTGCACGACTTCGTCAACGAGATGGTGGTTGGCACCTGGCTTGCATTCGGCGAGGACGGCAACACGATCAATGCGCGCCTCTCCTGGGTCAGTCCGCTGCGCAGCAAATACATCTTCACCAGCCGGGCGCGCAGCAAGGCGATCGTGGTCACGCCGGAGGAGCTCGCATGGCAACTTGGCGCCGGCAAGGCGAGCCTTGTGGTCGAACCGGTACCCCTATTTGATCGCGCGGTCAGTGCAGCGCTCGATACGCTGGCGGCGGCGAGACCTGCCGCGCCGGCACCTGCGCCTGCCTGAATCGGCGCTTCGGCACCGGCTGCGCTTGCGCTCAGGCCGGAGATAGCAGGCGTGCGACTCCCCGCGGCAAATCGCAGCGACGCGATCAGGCCGGCGTGCAGAACGCCACGTTGTTCGGGCCGAAGCCGTTGGGTGCCCACTGCTTGTTGAGCATCTCGCGGCGCACCGTGAGGTCGCGGCTGTGACGCATGTTGGCGTCGTTGCGGTTGTTGAAAAAGCGATAAACCGGAACCGTCCCGCCGATGCAGTTGCCCGCGTTGTCGGGAAGGATCACGTAGAACGCTGCGGTCGACTCCAGGTTCCAGAACCCGGCCCAGTGCGCGATCATGAACGCGCACTCGCTGGGCACGGCAGTGAAGATGTTGGAATCGACGTAGGGCAGCGGGCTGTAGAAGCGGCACACATTGGTCAGCGGCGTGTTTAGCGGTGCCGATGCCGGCGTGCGCCACGCGTAAAAAAGCTGGCCGGTGCGTTGCCAAGGCCATGTCGGTTGCGCGGCGTTGGCATCGAACCGGGCGATCTCGGTCGGGTCCGCGCTCATGAAGTAGTGATCCAGATCCGCGCGGTAGTACTCGATGACAGGCACCGTTCCTGGCGGTGCGCTCTCGTTCGACGACGGCGTGCTCTGCAGCGCCAGACCCGCATCGAGCAAGCCCACGCCGCAGACGCCTGCCTGCGCGCAAACCGTGCCGGTCGGGAAAGTCCGCGCCGTGCCGGACAGTATTCCCTGCACCTGGCCGGGCGTGAGATTCGGATTGCGCGCGAGCATCAGCGAAGCCGTGCCGGCGACGTAGGGCGCCGCGAAACTGGTGCCGATACCTCGTGCATAGATGGGATTGCCCGGGCCCGAGAGTCCGTCGTTCCCGGTGGAGATGATCCAGTCGGTCTGGCTGCCGTCGCCTCCGGGTGCGGATATATCGACGCGCGTGCCGAAGTTCGAATAGCTCGCGCGGTCGCCTTGACGGCTCGACGCGCCGACCGTGATCACGCCGCTGCAATTCGCAGGCGACGAGTCGGCGGCGTCGAGTGCCTCGTTGCCGGCCGCCACCGTGACCACCGCGCCCTGGGAGAGCGCCGTGTTGATCGCATCCTGCAGCGCTTGCGAGCAGGGCGATATTCCGCCGAGGCTCAGGTTGATGACGCGTGCCGGCGTCTGATTGACCGGTGCACCGGTCACCGGCACTCCAGCCGCCCAGAGCACCGCGGCGGTCACGTCGTCGAAAGAGCCTCCGCATTTGCCGAGCGCGCGCACCGGCACGATCCTGGCCTTCCAGTCCATGCCGGCCACGCCGGAGCCGTTGTTGCTGTTGGCGGCAATCAGCCCGGTGACAAAGGTTCCGTGCCAGCTACTGGGTTCGGCTGGGATACCGTTGCCGCATTCGTTGTCGCTGGTAGCGTCGCCCGGATCGGAAGGATCAGCGTCGCGTCCACCGCCGTCACCGGCGCGGTGCGTGTCCGAGATGAAATCGAAACCCGGCGAAATACGTCCCGCGAATTCGGGGTGCGTCGTGATGCCGGTGTCGATGACCGCAATCGCCATCCCCGCGCTGCCGGTCTGCACGCTCCACGCTGCCGGCGCGTTGATGCCACCCACCGGGTCGGAGAGCGCCCACTGCTGCGCGTAGAGCGGATCGTTGGGGACGAGCTTGGGGTAGACGCGACGCACCGGATCGGCGTATTGAACGACGGCGTCGTTTTCGAGCGTCGATGCGATCGCCGCGAGTTGGCTATCAGGGACGGTGGTGGCCAGCGTCAAGACCCAAATTGCGCCGATCTGATGGTCCACGGTCACCGGCTGGCCAACCAGCGCCGACCATTTGGGCAGCAACGCCGACCAATCGGGCGTCGCGTCGCCGCTCAAGCGCACCATCAGCTTGCGCCCAGGAACGCCCAGCTCGGGGCCAGTCGCCTTCTGGGTGCTCTGCCGATTGGTTGCCGCCGCGCCGATGGAGCCGCCTTCCACCCAAAGCACGTTGCGGTCGTTGCGCAGCTTTTGTAGCAGCGCTCGGCTCGCGGGGCCATCGAGCGGAGAGGGCAATGCGATTTCGAGTGCGCCAGTGCGCGTCCTTCCGGTGATGGTCAGGGACGTTCCGGCGTCGGCTTCGAGGCCCGCCAACGCGGCGAGGGGGTCGACCATCGGGTGAAGCATGACCCTGAAGTGGATCAGCTGCCCCGCCGCGGCCATCGGTGACGTCGCGCCGAAGATCGCGACCAACAGCAGTGCGCGCAAGCTGATTCGCGGCATGAATTCCTCCCTTTGGACGACGCCGAACGCGCATCGTCGAAGGGCGATGCGAGCGGCGGGTCATCGTACAACAAATGACCATGCAATTGTCATGCCGGCGGTACGGCTGGAAACGCCGTTGATTCCGCGGGCTGTGCAGCCCGTGGCGGCGCCGCGGGAAAGGCTAGACGCGGGCGGCGGCGGTTGGCTTGAGCGCGGCCCGGTGCGGAGCCAACAAAGTGATCATTTGCGCGAAAATTCTCGGATTTGCGGCAACGACCTGTCCGCTGTACAGGTAATCGCTTTCGCCTTCGAGGTCGCCGACCAGCCCGCCTGCCTCGAGAATGAGCAGACTGCCCGCGGCGACGTCCCACGCGTTGAGCCCTACCTCCCAGAATCCGTCGGTATAGCCGGCGGCGACGTACGCCAGGTCGAGCGCTGCAGCCCCCGGGCGGCGCAGTCCCGCGGTTTCGGCCATCATCGAACGCATCATCTTCAGGTACGCATCGAGATTGCTGCCGTCGCGAAACGGAAATCCCGTGCCGATCAGGCAATCGCGCAGGTGCTGACGTCGCGATACGCGCATGCGATGGTCGTTGAGAAACGCGCCGCGGCCGCGCGTTGCCGTAAACAGATCGTTTCGCACCGGATCGTAAACGACGCCTTGCGTGATCTGGCCGCGATGCTGCAGGGCGATCGACACGCAGTACTGCGGGAAGCCGTGCAGGAAATTGGTCGTGCCGTCGAGCGGATCGATGATCCACAGGTGCTCGGCGTCGGCGTTGGCGTCTTTGGCGGTGCCTTCCTCTGCTAGTATCCGATGGTCCGGGTAGGTCGCGTGAATGACCTCGACGATCGCCGCTTCGGCGGCGCGATCGATTTCGCTGACGAAATCCTTGGGTCCCTTGGTGGTGACGGTGAGTCGGTCCAGATCGCGCGCACCGCGATTGATGATGCTGCCGGCCCGGCGCGCGGCCTTGACTGCGGTGCTGAGCATGGGATGCATTGCGAAGCCTTCGCGAAAACGTCCGGACAGGCGCCCTGAATGCCGGGTTCGAGGAACGCCGAGCGCGCATTTTACCTGCAACCCGCCCCACCCATGACTGCTCCGCTGGATCGGATTCGCGTCGTCATGTGCGCGACCAGCCACCCGGGAAACATTGGCGCAGCGGCGCGCGCGATGCAGACGATGGGTCTGGCGCGTCTGGTATTGGTGGCGCCGCAGCGCTATCCGCACCCCGACGTGCAAGCACTCGCGTCGGGCGCTTCGCGGGTTCTGGACGCGATCCGAGTCGAGCCCACATTGGACGCCGCGCTGGCCGGAACGGTGTTGGCGATCGGCTGCTCGGCGCGTCCACGAGAGTTTGCGGGCAGGGCGCTCGCGGTGCGCGAGGCCGCGGGTGAGGCACTGGGTCACGCGCAAGGCGGAGAGGTGGCGTTGGTGTTTGGCGGCGAAATGTCGGGTCTGTCGAACGTCGAGCTCGCGCTGTGCCAGATCGTCGCGACCATCCCGTCGAACCCGGATTTCGCTTCGCTCAATCTTGCCGCCGCCGTCCAAGTGGTCGCCTACGAGATCTATGTGGCGGCGCGAGGCGGCGAAGTCTGGCGCGCGCCTGCCTTCGAGCCGGCGACCCATGACGAGATCGAGCGCCTGTTCGACCATGGCGAGAAGGTCCTGGTCGAACTCGATTTCCTGCGGCCGGCGCACCCGAAAAGACTGCTGCCGAGACTTCGCCGACTGTTCGCGCGGGCGCGGCTGGAAAAAGAGGAGGTCAACATCCTGCGGGGCATCTTGGTCCGCATCGAGGAGCGCATTTCACGCCGACACAATACTTGAGCGATTCGGTCGGATATGGCAGACTCCACATATGTTCGACCGTCTAAAAGAAGACATCGGCATCGTCTTCGAGCGCGACCCGGCGGCGCGCTCGCGTTGGGAAGTGCTGACTTGCTATCCGGGGCTGCACGCGCTGGTATGGCACCGCCGGGT
>DASXBS010000144.1:0-3701 GCA_036491555.1 Casimicrobiaceae bacterium | reverse complement strand
TCCGCTGCGTTGCACGCAGACGTCCGATCGATGCGCAATGCATCGCCACACGTGGACAGGTCGGCGTGTGATCGCCGACCCTCACTAAGCAACGGGGCATCCTGATCGCGACGGCATCGAGGTCGCCATGTGCCCCACGCGGGGGCGACCTTTTGCTGCCTGTTTGCTCGCCGAGCCTGCTGTCGCACCCGAGCACGTCATGGGCACCGCGCGACTACGTTGAGTCTCAGGGTGCGACGTGCGCGAAACGGGGGTGGAGGGAGCAGGCCCCAACACGAGTGAGGGCCGATGCGTCACGCGTTAGCGGGACCGTTGCGCATTGGCTGATCGGTTGCTTTCACCCATTCGCCCACGTTGGGGCCCTAGGGGCGGTCGCCGATCAGCGCGTTGTTAAAGAGCGGTGGGTGTCGACTAACTAGACCACCCAATGCATATTGTAGTGACAACCAGCGCCTAGGTAAAGGGCAGCTAACTCGTTGATCTGCAATGGGATTTTCGACGTGCCTAGGACGATGCGCGTAGCTGCGCGCCTAGGGTGACGCGGCGCGCGACGCGCGCCATAGCTGCGAGTGCACAGCGGGCGACGACGCGGCGCCTGCATGCGTGCGCATGTTCGGCACAATCGCCGACAGCCGTGGACGAACAACGTTCCGATCGTCTCGTGGTCAGAAGGCCGGGCGCGATTACACGGCGCGCCCGGCGCTTCGCTGCATCACGATTCGTTCGCTACGTGCGAATGGAAATCGATGGTGTAGTCCCGGCCGAGCGCGGCGAGCGCGTGTTCCATCGCTGCACGCTCAAGTGATGCAACGATCGCGCGCCATGGCGTGCTGGTGGTGGGCAACGGGCTGGCGTGCATCGGATAGATCGTCGTCAGAATGAACTGCTCGATCCGTTCCTTCTGGTGCGGTGTTGCGCCTGCGAGTCCGGCCAGCGCGGCATCGCTCAAGTCGCCGAACGCAGCGCGCACTTCCGCGGCGGTGGATTTCCGTGCCGTCATCGCAACACTCCCATCTCCTTGATGCCGACGAAGATCGTTGGCGGCATCGGGAACGCGACGCCACGCAACCGCCACAGATGCAAGCAGTGCTGGTGGTTGTTCACGTAGTCGCTCGCAGGCGGATGGAACTGCACGACGCAATCCTCGGCGTCCCAGAACAACTGCTTGAGGTAGGCCATCTCGTTCCACGTCGGCGTGCGCGTTCGCGTGCTGACGCTGACGTGCTCCCAGCCGCCTTCGCGGCCACCTTCGTCGCTGATGATGACGACGAACCGCAGCGACGATGCCGCCATGGGGTGCGGGATTTCGAACGCGCCGTTGCAGCCGTCGCTCGGGTCGCTCCACAACCGCCCCGTGCGCACGCGGAAGCGCTCGATCTCGGCTGGCACATGGAACGTCATGGTCAGTGCCCGACGCCGTGAACGCGCGCGGTCAGCTTCGCCGCGAACTCGCGCAACTCGTTGTCGATGAGGGTCATCTTGCGCAGGTCGGCCTTGGTCGGCTCCTTGCCGGGGTCGAGGATGCTCATGATGCTGGCCCACAAGTGCTGTGCGCCGCCCATGAACGCCATCTCCATGTCGTCCACTTGCGCCTTGCCGGCACCGGCCGGCACGATGGCTAGCCTGCAACCGACCCAACCGGCCGCGATGAGCTTGCCATCCTCGGCGAGCTTGCGTGACAGCGCGGCGACCTCGTCGCGCGTGATTTCGTGATCGCTCATGTCGATTCCTTTCGCGGCAGGAACATCGCCCGGATGAGCCCGGCGCATTCCTCCGAGCCCATCGCTCTGGATTCGAGCATCGCGCCGCGCTGGCTCGCCGCTTGTGCGTCGCACGCCTGCGCGCATTTCTCTGCGACAAGGACGGCGAAGCGTGCCATGTAGGCGTCGGCCGGGTCCGCGTCCACGATCAAACGGCCCGACTCGGCTCGCGTGCTGACGTAGGGCGATTCGGAATCGCTTGGCAACGCATTGCGAGCGGCGACCGCCATCTGCTCGATCAGTTCGTCCATCATGCCCACTCCGCGCTGTAGTCGCGATCCAGCGGATCGCCGATGCGCCGATCGCCCGGCGACGTGCTGCCGTGCGCGACGAAGAAGTCCTCGTCGCCGCAGCCGGCCATGACGATGCGTCGCAGATCGACCGCTTCGTCGCGACGCATGCGCAGCGTCCCGGCGAGCGCGCCGTTCACGAACACCGCCACGTCGCAATGCGCGGGCGTCGGGTTGCGATAGTTGAATGTCACGCGCATCAGGCATGCACCCTTGCGGCGAGCGCCATGCGCTCGACCTCGGTCAGGTCCCACGCGGCGCATACCACCCACAGGTCCGCCCTGCCGACGCGACGCAGCAGCATCGGATCGACCGGCGGCGACATCGACCACTCGGCTTCGAACAGCACGTGGTAGTTTTGCAGCGCGCGCTTCGGGCGCAACGGCAGCGGCACCTGCGGCACGAGCGCCTTGCCGCGCGGACGCCCCGCGAACGGGAACGACTTGGCCGGGAAGCGCACGCTGTGCCGCGCGAAGCGATTGCCGCCCCAACTCCAGATCGCGTCCGCATGCGTCGTGAACAACGCGCCGCCGTCCTGCTCGCCTTGGCACCAGCACCACGCCTGATCGGCGCGCGCGATCGCCAGCTTCGGCAAGCCGTCCTCGTCTAGCCCCGCCGTCGCGATCGAATCGAGCGCGCGGATGACGACCTTGCCCTGCGCAATCGCCTGATACGTGCGCATGACGTCTTGATCGATCGGCTTGCTGTAGTGCTGATGCTTGCGGTAGTCGCGCCACAACTCGCGCGCCTTCGCCCGGTCCATTTCGATCGTTTGCGTCTTCACCGTGTTCTCCAATGAGTTCATCGCGGCACCCACTTCGCGCGCCACACCTTGGCGAGGTCGGCGTGCGCCTCGGCAGACAGCACGCTGCGCGCTTCGTCGAGCGCTTCCGTCGCGCGTTCCTCGGTTTTCGCTTTCTTGATCCGCTCGGCAAACTCGGCGTAGCGCGTGTCGTCGGGCGTGGCGGCGAACAGCCCGCCGCCTGCGGCCGCGGCCTGCTCGCCTGTGTCGGTCGACGCCGTCGCTTGTGGCGCCGCCGTCGCCGGTGCGGGAGCAGCTGCAGCCGCGTCGTCGCCTGTCGGCGCCGCCGTCGCCTGCTTCTGCTCCTTGGACCCCTTGCCGGCGCGCTTCTGCTTCGCAGCAGCGCGCACCGCCTCGAGCCGGTCGCTGACGACCGCCTCGGGCTCGATGTCGAACCAGTCGCCCGGGTTGCTCATCGCGTCGCGCAGCGATGCATAGATGCGCTTCAAGCCGACGATCTGCGCCGGCTGAATCGCTTCCATGCGCCGCTGGATCCGCGTCTCGATGTGCGCCCGCGTGATGCCGAATTCGGCGAACGTCTTCTCCAGCTTCGCGATCCCCTCGGGTGACGTGTCCGCCTTCGCGGCCAACGTGATCGACGCCTGCTCCATCGCCATCTCGGTCACGTCGCCGGGAATCTGCGCCAGGATCGCGGCGCGCTTGCGGCGCTGGCTTTGGTTGGCGAGCAATTCGTAGATGTCGCGCTCGTCCGTCAGCGCGTAGCCGCCGCGCTTCGTGTCGCGCCAGTGCCGGCAGATGAACTGGATCGATTCGCGCGTGTTGCTCTCGAAGTCGATCGAGAACGCTTCGCACTCGCTGATGCCAACGCCGTCGTTGCCCTTGTAGCGA
>DASXBS010000143.1:0-17702 GCA_036491555.1 Casimicrobiaceae bacterium | reverse complement strand
CGCTTTTTTTGCTCGAACGGCGGCGCGATCCGTGATCCGTGATCAATTGACAGCTGCAACAGCGCATATTATTATCCACAGCTTTGCTAAATTTGAACCGCCCGGGTATTTGTCCATGAAAACCTACTCCGCCAAGCCCAGCGATTTCACCCGGGATTGGTACGTCGTCGACGCCAGCGACAAGGTGCTCGGCAGACTCGCCAGCCAGATTGCGCACCGCCTGCGCGGCAAGCACAAGGCCATATTCACCCCGCACATCGACACTGGCGATTTCATCGTCGTCACCAATGTCGAAAAGATCCGGGTGACCGGGAACAAGACCGACGACAAGCTCTACCACCGGCACAGTGGCTATCCAGGTGGGGTGCGCACCATCAGTTTCGGCCAGATGCAGCAGCGCTTTCCCGGACGCGCGCTTGAAAAGGCGGTGAAGGGCATGCTGCCCAAGGGGCCGCTGGGCTACGCGATGATCAAGAAGCTCAAGTGCTATTCCGGCCCGGCGCATCCGCACTCGGCGCAGCAGCCCAAGCCGCTGGACATCTAGCCAGCCAATTCCGCTTTCGCCAAAACGTAACCCAGGGCTCGCCCATGATCGGCACTTACTATTACGGCACCGGCCGGCGCAAAAGCGCCGTCGCCCGGGTATTCATCAAGCAAGGCTCAGGCCGCTTCACGGTCAACGAGAAGCACGTCGACGAGTTCTTCACGCGGGAAACCGGCCGCATGGTGGTGCGCCAGCCTTTGAAGCTCACCAATCACGAGGCCACCTTCGACATCATGGTCAACGTGAATGGCGGCGGCGAATCCGGCCAGGCCGGCGCGGTCCGCCACGGTATTACCCGCGCGTTGATCGATTACGACAGTCAGCTCAAGCCCACCCTGTCCAAGGCAGGGCTGGTCACACGCGACGCGCGCGAAGTCGAGCGCAAGAAGGTCGGCCTGCACAAGGCTCGACGTCGCAAGCAATTCTCGAAGCGCTGATCGGATAATCCTGAGGTACGCCAAGGCCGCCGCAGGGCGGCCTTTGTATTATGCATTACTGAAGCGGTTTTACTGTCGGGCCGGCACCTTCTATGTCATTGTCATAGTCGTGCCGGTGCTAGAATGACGTCACCGCGTCCGGGGAAAGCGATGATCAAGATAGGCATTGTCGGAGGCACGGGCTACACCGGTGTCGAGCTGCTTCGGCTGCTCGCCGTCCATCCGCAGGCGTCGGTCCGCGTCATCACGTCGCGCAAGGAAGCGGGCATGCCGGTGAGCGAGATGTTCCCCAGCCTGCGCCGCATGGGCGAGTTCAGCGAATTGCGTTTCAGCGACCCCGCGCAGGTCGACCTAAAGGGCTGCGACGTCGTCTTTTTTGCGACGCCGCACGGCGTGGCAATGAGCCAGGCCCGCGAGCTGGTTGCTGCTGGAGCGAAAATCATCGACCTCGCGGCCGACTTCCGGCTCAAGGATGTCGGCGAATTCGAACGCTGGTACAAGATGCCGCACAGCTGTCCCGAACTTTTGGCCGAGTCGGTCTACGGGTTGCCGGAAATGCATCGCGCCGCCATCGCCAAGGCGCGCGTGGTCGGCAATCCAGGGTGCTATCCGACCGCCATCCAGCTCGGATTCCTTCCGCTGGTGGAGTCGGGGCTGGTCGATGCCGCGCACCTGATCGCCGATGCCAAGTCGGGCGTTTCGGGCGCGGGACGCAAGAGCGAGCTGGGTTTGATGTTCAGCGAGGCGTCCGACAACTTCAGGGCCTATAACGTCGGTGGCCACCGGCACCATCCCGAGATCGTGCAGGGGCTCAACGGCTTCTCGAAGTCGCCGGTGACGCTGATCTTCACGCCGCACCTGACGCCGATGATCCGCGGGATCCACGCGACGCTGTACGCGCGGCTCGGCGTCGCCAACGTCGACCTGCAGGCGCTGTTCGAGAAGCGCTACGCCGGCGAGCCCTTTGTCGACGTGATGCCGGCGGGCAGCCATCCTGAGACGCGCTCGGTGCGGGGCGCCAATGTGTGCCGGATCGCGGTGCACCGTCCACAGGGCGGCGACACGGTCGTGGTCCTCGCGACCGTCGACAACCTGGTCAAGGGGGCGGCCGGGCAGGCCATCCAGAACATGAACCTGATGTTCGGCGTGTCCGAAACCCTGGGTCTCACCGCTCCGGCACTGCTGCCTTAGAATCCATGAATATGCGCGTGTTCGGGCGCAAGCTGCGGCAGACCTTCGGCATCAGTGCCCCGCGCATGGCAGTACGCACTCACCTCTCGTGGCGCTGGCGCATCCCTGCCCTGCTCGTGCTGATCGCGCTGACCGCCGGCATGTGGTGGTGGGGCTTCGACTTCGGCCAGATCCTCGGCGGCTTCAACCGCAGCGCGGTCGCCGAGCAGCAGGAGCGAATGGAGACCGAGCTCGCGCAGATCCGCAGCGAAAACGCGCGGCTGCGGACGCGGGCGTCGGAGCTCGAAAGCGACCTCAATATCACCCGCGGCGCGCAGGCGAGCCTGTCCCGACAGGCGCTGGATCTGCAAAACGAGAACACGCAGATCAAGGAGGAGCTTGCCTTTCTGCAGACGCTGTTCCGCGATACCGGCAAGCAGGGGACAGTGTCCATCCAGAGGCTGTCGGCCGAACGGGATGGCGACGACAGCTACCATTACAGCCTGCTCGTCGTGCGCCCCGGCAACCCCGTCGAGGACTTTACAGGTCAGATCTCTTTACAGGCCGGACTGATCGCCGACGGGCACGCCTCGACACTGGCGCTGCCGGACGACCAGCCCGAAGCCGCGGCCGCGCTCAAACTCAACTTCAAGTACTATCAGCGGGTCGAGGGAACCATCCGCGTGCCGCCCGGCAGCCAGTTGCGCACATTGCAGGCGCGCGTGCTCGAATCCGGCCAGCCCGGCACCAAGGCATCGCGCAGCTTGAACCTCTCGTAGGGAGACCCCATGTTCGCACGGAAGAAGCCTCATTCGCCTCAAAAGCGCCTGGACAGCCTCATCGGCGCGGGAACCAGGGTAGAAGGCGATGTCGTGTTCACAGGCGGCTTGCGCATCGACGGCACCCTCAACGGCAATGTCACGACGGTGGACAACCTGGCCGGGACGCTGGTGATCAGCGAGCAGGCGCGCGTTGCGGGAGAAGTGCGCGTGTCGCACGTGGTGATCAACGGCACCGTTACCGGGCCGGTGTCAGCCAACGACTACCTGGAACTGCAGGCGAAGGCTCGTGTCCATGGAGATGTGCACTATCGCTCGCTGGAAATGCACGTGGGCGCGGTCGTCGAAGGCAAGCTCGACCATGTCGAGCCGGAGACCGCAGCGATCGTTGAACTGAAGCGCGCCTCGCGCGGCCAATGAGGTCGCAGAGCAATGAACGAGTTTTCGAACGCAGGCGCCCTGAGCATTTGACCCGCAGGCTTGGGCGGCCGATAATCAATCCAGACCCACACAGGAGCACGCAATGAATGCCATGACCGACATGCCCGCACCGCTGGTTTTCACCGACGCCGCGGCCGCGAAGGTCAAGACGTTGATCGAGGAAGAGGGCAATTCCGATCTGAAGCTGCGCGTCTTCGTCACCGGCGGCGGCTGCTCTGGGTTCCAGTACGGTTTCACGTTCGACGAGGCGGTCAGCGAGGACGACACGTCGATGCAGAAGAACGGGGTCACGCTGCTGATCGACCCGATGAGCTATCAGTATCTCGTCGGCGCCGAAATCGACTACACCGAGGGCCTGGAAGGCGCGCAGTTCGTGATCAAGAATCCGAACGCGACGACTACCTGCGGCTGCGGTTCGTCGTTCTCGACCTGATTCCGGCAGACATCCCCTACATCGACCGGGGCTTCGCGCCCCGGTTTTGTTGTTGCGGCAACCTGGCTGCCGCAAGCGCTCGGGCGGCATCGGGGGCGGCAGGCCGCCGCCCCCCCGGGGATTAGCTCTTGAGCTTGAGCTTGACGCCCTGCGCGGCCAAGGTCATCCGCGCGCCTTTCTGAGTTCCATGCACACGCAGCACGACACCCTTCTCGTTCTTCATGACCGTGTCGGTCGGGCCCGTTGCGAGGGCAATGCCTGCTTCACCCGCGACGTAAGTGCCATTGAAGTCGGCGATGTTTGTCAGGTTGAAGACCTCGCCCGAGGTCGAGACATCGGATACGCCCAGGTCCGCGACGCCCAACCCATCGACCGAGAAGGCGTAGTTCTTGCCGCCATAGGTCAAGGTGCCATCGCCCCATGTGACGCCGACGCCGATGGCAACCGCCTTGCTCGTCATCTTGACTGTTCCGGAGGGCGGCGGATCGGCGGCCATCGCCAGCGAGAACAGGGCAAGGCATCCCAACGCGACCAGCCAGCTTCGCGACCAATGCTTGATCATTACGTTTCTCCTGAATGTGATTTGAGCGCTCGCCGAGTAGGCCATGGCGAGCGAGCGCCTATTATAGGCGAACGCCCCGCGTGTTCTAAGCGGGATAGATCGCTCCGAGCACCCGCGTCCCGCGAGCGCCAGTCACCGCGGGCAGATTGCCGGGACGTCGGGCAAGCGCCTCGCGCGCGAGCCACGCAAAGGCCAATGCCTCGACGTGGTCAAGCGGGACGCCCAGCGTCGTCGAAAGCGGCACCGATCGCGGCGCGAGCAGCGTTTCCAGATCCTGCACCAGCATCGAGTTCAGCGCGCCGCCGCCGCACAGCACGACCTCGGTGGCCGACGTGCAGTACGCACGCAGCGCTTCGGCGATAGTGACCGCGCTCAGGCGTGCCAGCGTGCGTTGCACGTCCTCCGGTGCATAGCCGCTATGCAGATGCGGGGTCAGCCAGTCGAGGTTGAAGCGGTCGCGTCCGGTGCTCTTGGGGGGAGGCAGCGCAAAATACGGGTCGGCGGCCAGCACCGAGAGCAGCGGTTCGATCACGCTGCCGCGTCTTGCCCAGGCGCCGTGGCGGTCGAATCGCTCGCCGGTGTGGCGCTCCACCCACCCATCCATCAAGGTGTTTCCCGGGCCTGTGTCGAAACCCCGCACCAGGCCGCGCGGCGGAAGGTCGGTGATGTTGGCGATGCCGCCCAGATTGACGATCGCGCGATGGCGATCGTCGCGTGCGAACAACGCCGCGTGGAACGCGGGTACCAGCGGCGCTCCCTGGCCGCCGGCGGCGACGTCGCGACTGCGGAAATCGGCCACCACGGTAAGGCCGGTACGCTCCGCGAGGCGCGCCGGATTCGCCAGTTGCAGCGTATAGCCGAGCTCGGGACGGTGGCGGATGGTCTGGCCATGGACACCGATTGCTGCGACTTCCGATGCCGATACCGTAGCCTCGCGCAGCACCGCATCGACCGCTTCCGCGCATACGTCCATCAGCGCGTTGGCGGCGAGCGCCGCGCGATGGAGCTCGTCGGCGCTCTCGCGCTGCAGCGTCGTGAGCGAGCGCCTCAGGGCAGCGTCGAAAGCAATGTGCACGTGCGCGCGGGTGCTCAGCGGTGCCGTGTTGAAGTCGGCGAGGACGGCGTCGACACCATCGATGCTGGTGCCCGACATGAGCCCCACGTACAGCTCGGAAGCCAAATCGAGGCTAGTCGGCGCCCGCGAGGATCACGCCACGACCCAATGAGAGCTGTGCAACGAGTGGGGCGACGCGGTCGAAGAATGCTGCACGCTCCACGGCAGCGATCGGCTGCGCGTTGGGCAGCGCGATGGTCATCGGATCGCGCTGCTCGTCGCCGACGCGAAATTCGTAGTGCAGATGGGGGCCTGTTGCCCACCCGGTTTGGCCGACGTATCCGATCAGCTCTCCCTGCGCGACCCGCACGCCGGGGCGGATACCGGCGGCAAATCGCGACAGGTGTGCATATACCGTCGAGTAGGAACCCGCGTGCTGCAGCATGACGACGTTTCCGTAGCCGTTCTGCTGGCCCGCGAACTGGACCTTGCCGTCGCCCGAAGCGTGCACCGGCGTGCCGGTGGGCGCCGCGAAATCCACGCCCTTGTGCGCGCGCCAGGTCTGCATGAACGGATGCATGCGCGCCAGCGAGTACCCGGACGTCACGCGAGTGAACTCGAGTGGCGAGCGCAGGAATGCCTTGCGCACGCTCCTGCCGTCCTCGGTGTAATAGGAGGCGACGCCATCGCTGGCGCGCCACAGGAACGCACGGTAGCTGCGTCCCTTGCTCACGAATTCGGCGGCGACGACCTTGCCCGCACCCGACGCATGGCCATCGATGTCACACATTTCGTAGACGACGGTGAAACGGTCGCCCAAGTGCAGATCGTGGTGAAAATCGACATCTCCGGAGAATATGTCGGCGATCTGTCCGGTGATCGCGTCCGGAAGCCCGACGTCGTCCGCCGCGGCGAACAGCGACGAGCGTATCTCGGCCGCACGCATTTCCAGGCGCACCGTGGGCTGCGGAGCAGCGGTTTCGGCGACGAATCCATTCTCGCCGCGGCGAACGGCGAGCACGTCGCCGTTCTGGGTGAGGTACGAAAGCGCGAGCAGATGGCCCTCGTCGTCGGTCTGCACGCGCAGCGATTTGCCAGGCTTGAGCTGATAGAGCGTGCGCGCCGCCGCGTCGTTGTGCAGGAACTGCAGCGCCGCGGCGTCGGATATCGACAGCCGGGCCAGGACGCTGCCCAGCGTGTCGCCGCGCGCGATGCGCTCCTCTCGCCAGTACACGTCGGTGCGGACAAGCTCGGTGATAACAGGCGCAGCGAGGTCGCGCTGGATCCGTTGCGTTGCAACGTCGGGTAGCGACGACTCGGGAGCGAGGCCGAACGCGGCGACGATGCCGAAGCCCATGAGCAGCGCCACCGCGAGCAGCCGCCGCGGCACGTTGCGCACGCCGACCGCGGTCGCGCTTTGCGTTAGAATTCGCCACCCGTTCAAGCCGAATTGTCCTCCGTCCACCGGTGCATTTGCCAGACCATTGGCGCGCCCGGCGGATTGTAGCAGACCTTCCTCCCATGCTTCCCGATATCGACCATCAGTTGAGCGTATTCAAGCGCGGCGCCGACGAGCTCATCGTCGAGTCCGAGCTGCTGGCCAAGCTCCGGCGCGGCAAACCTCTGCGTATCAAGGAAGGTTTTGACCCGACGCGTCCCGATCTGCACCTTGGACATACTGTGCAGTTCAACAAGTTGCGCCAGTTGCAGGATCTGGGCCACCACATTATTTTCCTGATCGGCGATTTCACCGGCATGATCGGCGATCCCACCGGGCGCAACGTCACGCGCCCGCCTCTGTCGAGCGAGGAGCTGGCGGCCAACGCCAAGACCTACACCGACCAGGTCTTCCTGATCCTCGACCGCGAGAAGACCGAGGTCGCTTATAACTCGACCTGGCTTTCGGCGCTTGGCGCCGACGGCATGATCCGCCTCGCCGCCAAATACACTGTCGCGCGCATGCTCGAGCGCGATGATTTCGCCAAGCGCTACCGCGAAGGCCAGCCCATCGCGGTGCACGAGTTTCTGTATCCGCTCGCGCAGGGATACGATTCGGTGGCATTGCGCGCCGACGTCGAGCTCGGCGGCACCGACCAGAAATTCAATCTTCTGGTCGGGCGGGAGCTGCAGCGCCATCATGGCCAGGAGCCGCAGTGCATCCTGACGCTTCCGCTGCTCGAAGGTCTCGACGGCGTGAACAAGATGTCGAAGTCCCTCGACAACTACGTCGGCGTAACCGAGCCGCCGGATGAAATGTTCGGCAAGCTGATGTCGATTTCCGACGAGCTCATGTGGCGCTACTACCAATTGCTTTCGTTTCGCGCCGAAAGCGAGATCGCCGCATTGCGCCGCGAATGCGCGGAAGGCCGCAACCCGCGCGATGCCAAGGTGATGCTCGCCGAGGAGATCGTCGCGCGCTTCCATTCCGCGCCGGCGGCGAAACGGGCTCTCGCGACCTTCGAGTCGCGCTTCAGGGACCACGCGCCGCCGGCCAACATGCCCGAGTACGCGTTGACCGTGCCGCCGGCTTTCCCGAACGGGTTTCCGATCGCCCAGCTCGCGAAGGCGGTCGAAGTGGTCGAATCAACCTCCGAGGCGTTGCGCCTCATCCAGCAGCGCGGGCTGAAAGTCGACGGGGATGTCGTCACCGACAAATCGATGACCATTCCTGCCGGAAGGACCGTCGTCGTCCAGGCCGGCAAGCGCAAGTTCGCGCGCGTGACGCTCGCCTAGCGCCGCCGCGACAGCGCGTGCGCGTCCAGCCGCGCAATCGGCTTCACGCCAGACCCGGATTGCCTTCCACGCCGATCAGCCGCGGAACGTTCAACGTACTTGGGCGGATCGTCTTGCGCGAGCGCAGGTAGCGCGCCATCACGTCCCATATCGGCTCACCGCCGCTGTCGCGCGCCTGCTCGGCGACGGGGGCCCAACCCGCAACCGTGTAGCTTTTGGACGCGTCGAGTGGCTTGCCGTTGAGGCTCATGCCCGAGATGCGATTGCCCATGGTCGCGCCCGGTTCGCAGGTATAGCGAAGGCCGCCGACGCGCACCATGTCGCCGCCCTGCTGGTAATACGGGTCCGGATTGAACAGGTTGTCGCAGACGTCCTCGAGGATTGTCTTGATCGTCTCTCCGCTGAGCTCGTTGCGCGTCACGTACGGATAGGTGATCGCCGTCTGGTCGAACAGGCGTTCATAGGTGATTGCGTCGCCCGGCAGTAGCGAAGTGCCCCAGCGGAAGCCGGGCGAAAACGCGATTTCTGCGTTCATCTCGGTCATGAGCGCATCGACGATGACCTGGTCGAAGGTGCCATTGAAGTTGCCGCGCCGGTAGAGCGTGTCCCCGGCTACGGCGAGCGGCTCGGCGAGCTTCGCCGCGAACGGCTCGCGAGCATTCGCGATGTGTCCGGCCATCGTCGGGTCGGCGGGAATCAGGTTCGAAAACACGGGCAGCAGTTTGTAGCGGTAATCGGCGACACGCCCCGCGCGCACATCGAGGTCGAGCACCGCCAGGAATTTTCCGTTGCAGCCCGCGTTGGTGACGAGCGTCCGACCGCCGGCGTTGTCGACCGGCGTCGGCAGAGGCACGCCATCGTGGGTGTGGCCGCCGAGGATGACGTCGATGCCGGTGACGCGACCTGCCAGCTTGAGATCGACATCCATGCCGTTGTGCGACAGCAGCACCACCGCCTGCGCACCTTTGGCCCTCGCCTCGTCGACCACCTTCTGCATTTCCTGCTCGCGGATGCCGAAGGTCCAGTCGGGCACGAAGTAGCGAGGGTTGGCGATCGGCGTGTACGGGAACGCCTGACCGACGATGGCGATGGGCACGCCGTTCTGCTCGCGCAGGGTGTACCCCGGGAACACCGGGTCGCCGAAATCGGCGGTGACGACGTTCTGCGCGATGAATTCGATGGAGCCCTTGAAGTCATTGTCGACCACCTGCTTGACGCGCTCGGCTCCGTACGTGAATTCCCAATGACCGGTCATCACGTCGACCCCGAGCAGCTTGGCGGCATCGATCATGTCCTGACCGCGCGTCCACAGCGAAGTCGCGGAGCCTTGCCAGGTGTCGCCCCCGTCGAGCAGCAATGCCTGTGGCCGACTCACTTTCAGCGAGCGAACCAGCGTCGCCAGGTGCGCGAATCCGCCGACTTTGCCGTAGGTCCGCGCGGCGGCAGCGAAATCGAGATAAGTGAATGCGTGCGCATCGCGCGAATGCGCGGGAATGCCGAAGTGCCGCAGCAGCGCTTCGCCGACCAGGTGCGGCGGCTTTCCCTGCGCCCCAGCCACACCGATATTGACCGAGGGTTCGCGAAAATACGTCGGCAACAGCTGCGCGTGGCAGTCGGTCAGGTGCAGGAAATGGACGTTGCCGAAACGCGGTACCGAATAGAAACGCGATGCCGCACGCTGGGCGCTTACCGGATGCGCGCTGAGGGCCATGCCGCCAGCGGCCGCAGCGGACACGACCTGCAGGAACTCGCGGCGATTCACCGCGCCAATATAGCACGCGGTAAATCGCCGCCGTTCGCGGTCAGGTTGCCGGCGTTGCCTTGCCGGCCTTTTTCGCGGCAGCGCGCTCGCGCGCAAACGCCTGCACGTCGTCGAGCGTCACGAAGCCCTTGTGCGTCTTGTCGATCTGGTCGAAATTGCGCGCCACCCTCGGCATTTTCGCGGCAGCTTCCTCGCGCGTCAGCTTGCCGTTATGGTCGACGTCGGCCGCGCTGAAGCGATCGCTGATCTTGCTGCGAACGTCCTGTGTGTCGGATGCGGGTGCAGCCGGTGCAGCGGAAGTCTGCGCCAGCGCGACGGCGCCGCCCAGCGTGAATACCGCTAGCAGGGCGCCTTGTTGGATGCGTCTGTTCATGCTCATCTCCATCGTAGTGTCGATCGTCGTCGGGTCCGCCGGTGCGCTCAAAGCGATGCGTTCGGGCCTTCAGTGGCCGCGAACGCGGCGATGCCACGTCAATCGCAAATCGACGGTGTCGGAGCAATCAACGCGAATGCGCGCGCGGCGTGGACATCGATTCGTTACCAAAGGTAACGGCCATGACCACGGCAGAATCGCTGAGACGAGGAACCGAGTGCTACTTATTGATCGGCGATGCGGGGTCCATCAGGAGCGCAGTCACATCCTTGATCTGCTGCTCGCTCAGGATGCCGTTGTGGCCGAAGCGCGGCATGTTCGAGCATGCGGCGAAGGCATCGGGGTTGTAGATCTTAGCGTACGCGTAGCGCTGGATGTCGGGACCATATCCGCGCAGCTTTCCGAACTGATAGAGGCTGGGACCGATCGTGCCATACGAAAGCTCCTGCGGTGCAAGCTGATGGCACGCGTAGCAATTGGCGCCGACCGGACCTGCGGGATCGTCGGAGAACTGCTTGCCGCGTCCTTCCTGCGCGATCTTCTCGCCGTTTTTCCAGTCGCCGAGGTACTTTGCGTCGGCAGGATATTTGATCGTCGCGAGATTCAATTTCTCGATGCGTTCGGCGACGTCCTTGGGCGGCGCCCTGTTCGCCAGCGCGCTGCACACGCGCTCGGTCTCGTCCTGGTCCAGGCGGTCGAGCCCGGCCTGGCCGTTGGCCTTGAACGACGACTTGAGCATCGCTGCGGCCTTCGCCGCGGTGTCCTCGCCCGACGGCGTGGTCGCGCAGCCTATGACCGCGACAGCGACCAGCGTCGCCAGCACAGGGGACCGCTTCGTCATCGCTTTCCTCAGCGCTTTATGGCAGGCGCATCGAACGCGGCACCGTTCGCGTTGCGTGCCAGGAACATCGTCAACGCGATCGACGCATCCGAGCCATAGACGAGCTCGGGAAAGCGCTGCTGGCGGAAGCAGTCGTACAGCCGCCACTGGAAGGAGCGGACCTCGCCTTGCGATACGCGGTACGCGGGCCACGTCGTGTACGCCTTTTGCGCGCCGTCCTTGGTCGTGAGGTTCGGCAGATCCTGCAGGCGGATCCGTTTACCGCTTTCGCCGTGGCAGGTGACGCAGCCGAAGTCATGCGTAGCGCCGCGGAAATAGAACATTTTTTCGCCGAGGCGGTACATCTCCGCCTCGTGCGGGTCATTGATCGAAACGTTCATCGGCGTTCCACGCGACTCGGAAGTCACATACGCGACCATCGCTTCCATGTCCGACTTGCGGTCGTTGCCATTACCGAAAAGCTGCTTGCGCGCATCGGCGTCGCTGATGCCTTGCAGGCGCGTCATGCACCACAGAATCCGCGACTCGAGATCCATCACGCGGTCGGCGTCGGAGAAATACCTGGGAAGCCGGGCATAGGCGCCCGTAACGACACCAGGCCCTAGTCCGAGGTCGCATTGCTCGAGCGAAACCTGCTTGGGACCGCGCTTCTGCTTCCAGATGTCCTCGCCGCGCACTTCCCACAACTCGGCGGGATTGCCCTCCTGGAGCGCGGCGCGGTACTTGGCGATTTCGTCGACCGCCGAGCTTTGCGCGAGTAGCAACGGTGCAACGAGTGCGCCACAGATCGCTAGTAGTCCTGCAGCAAGCCGACGGCGGGACACGGTGAGCACTCTTTGTGTTGTGACACTCACGCGATGGTCACTTCGTCGGTGCGCTTGTCGCCGCGATTGTCGACCCAGGCGATCTGCACCTTGTCGCCTTTGGCACCGCCTTTGAACTTGAACGAGAGAAATGGATTCTTCGACACCGCGGGCCCCCACTGCGCCGACAGCACCGTCTTCCCGTTCCAGGTCGCCGTCACGGTCTGGATGAACCACGCCGGGATGACCTTGCCTTGCGCGTCCTTGCGCTGCCCGGTTTCCATCTCGTGGCTCATGAGCACTTTCACCTCGGTCGAATCGCCGACGACATTGGCGCGAATCTTCATCGGATCTGCCATGTCATCCTCCGCATCCGCCAAGCGTGACCTTGACGTCCTTCGCAGCGACGTAGTATTTGCCGTCGGCCTTCACCAGCGCGAAGATGTTCGAGCTCTGGCCCATTTTAACGCGCGTGGTCACGGTGGGATCGGTGCCAGCCGGAAGGTCGAATACCGCAGCCAGCATGTTCGGGTTTTTTTCGATCAGTATCGCGATCGATTCGGTCTTGGGGATGTTGCTGGTGATGCCCACTGGCACGACCGCGCCGTTCTCGGCAATGTCGGGAGTCTGGAAGAACACGATGTCCTTGCTTTGCACCGGCTCGCCGCCGCCGAGCGCCTGCATGGTCTCCGCCATGCTGTGCGTATCGAAGGCCGCCTTGTTCCATGGCGCCGCTGCCTGCGCAAGCGACGCGCCCGGACGCAGCCAACCCGCGGCAGCCACCAACGCGAGCAGCGTAGTCCCGCCGCCCTGCTTCAAAACGGTCCTGCGAAGCCGATTCATCGATTCTCCTGGGTCACGCCCCACGCTCAAGCGCGGGCGGTATCGCTGGGGCGCTATTGTGCGCCGCCTAGTATCCATTCGACAACCTTGCGCGCATCCGATTCACTGACTTGCGACTGCGGTGGCATCGTCACCGTTCCCCAGACACCGCTTCCACCGGTCCTGAGCTTCGCCACCAGCACCGCCTGGATATCAGCCGCCGACGCGGTGCCCGGTGCCGTGTAACGCGCGGCGACCGCGCGAAACGGCGGTCCGACCAGCGCGGAATCGACGCTGTGGCACGCGGTGCAGCCGAGCCTGCGCGCGAGCGCGACGCCGCTCACCGCCCCAGTGCTCATCGCATTGGCGCTCGCGACCGTTACGCCCGGCGTCGGCGCGCCGGCGATCGCGCCCATCTCGCGACGCTGCTGCGACAAATCGCCGTGTGAACCGCGCGCGTACGCGGGAATTTCCGATGCAGGGCGAGCCGCCGCGACGCAGTCGCGCATGCAGGCCACGTTGGCGGTGTCGGGCTTGCCGTCGACGCGCATCAGCCCGTGCGCAGTTGTGAGCCCGCTGCGGTTGGGCATTTCCACCTTGGGCAGCGAATCCTGATCAAGCACCGTGCCCGCCGGGACGATGTTGTCGAGGTTGAGGACGTACGCCGTAAGCGCGTAGACCTCGTCCGGCGTCAGCGTCTGCGGCGCAGCGAAGGGCATGGCGCGACGGATGTAATCCCAGAGCGTGGTCGCCTGGTTGAGCTTGCTCGCGGTACTGCGCACCGGCTGATCTGAACCGAGGGAGCCGACACCTCCGGCAAGCTGCATATAGCTGTTAGATTCGCCAAAGGTGCCATGGCAGCTCGCGCACTTCTCGTCGTAGATCGCCTGCCCCTGCTCCACCGATCCGCGCCCCGGCGGCAATCCGCGCCCGTCGGGGCGGACGTCGATATCCCAGCCCGCGATCTCGCCCGGCGTTGCCGGTTTGCCGAAGCCGTATTTTTGCGCCGCCGGATCCGCTGCCCGCGCCGTCGCGCAGGCAATGGCTGCGCCCACCAGGATCGCCAACGCGCCCGGCCAGCTATGTGCCGAGCTGGACATTGCTCACTTCACCGCTGCTTGCGACCGCCCATGTCTGGATCGCATTATTGTGATAGATCGAGCGCGTCCCGCGCACCGCGCGCAGTTGCGCGTAAGTCGGCTGCACGTAGCCGGTCTCGTCGATGACGCGCGACTGGAGCAGCGTCGCACCACCGTTCCATGTCCAGTCGAGGCGAAAGCGCGTAAGCGCCTTGGGCAGCACCGGCTCCTGCAGCGTGGCGGTTCGCCAGTTGCGCCCGCCATCAATGGACACGTCGACCCGGCGCACGCGCCCGCGACCCGACCATGCGAGTCCGGTGATCTCGTGGTATCCGCGATCCAGGATTACCTGACCACCCGACGGCGACGTGATCACGCTCTTCGCTTCCTGTATCCAGGTGTACTGCCGGTGAACTCCGCCAGGGAGCAGGTCGATATAGTGCAGCGCTTCCTCGCGTGTGTTCCATGGCATGTCACCAACCTTGATGCGACGAAGCCATTTCACGTTCGATACGCCCTGCACGCCCGGAACGACAAGCCGCAGCGGGTAACCCTGCTCGGGTCGAAGCGCCTCGCCGTTCTGTCCGTACGCGACCAGGATGTCGGCGGCCATCTCGATGGGAATGGTGCGCGTGAGCGATGCGCCATCCGCGCCCTCGGCGAGCAGGAACTTCGCGCGCCGCCGGTCGATGCCACATTCATCGAGCAACACCGACAGCGCAACGCCGGTCCATTCCGAACAACTCAGCATGCCGTGCGTGTACTGCACCGTCGGCACCGCGACGTTGCCCCACTCCATGCCAGTGTTGGCGCCGCACTCGATGAAATGAACGCGTGACACCGACGTAAAGCGCGTGACGTCGTCCATCGTGAACAGGCGGGGATTGGAAACGAGCCCGTGCAGCATCAGGCGGTGCTGGTGCGGATCGATCGCAGGTACGCCCGCGTGGTGGCGCTCGAAGTGCAATCCCGACGGCGTGATGATGCCGAACAGATTCTGCAGCGGCGTGAAGGCGACCGACGATTGCGGTGTACGCGTGAGCCCAGGACTCTCGCGGCGGCGGACGTTGGCCTCGTATTTCGACGGCACGCCGTACGGCTGGTCGAGGATTGGCGCACCGAGCGTCGTTTCCCACTCCGGCACATTGGGCGGCAAATTGCGCGAAAGATCCTGCGCCCGCGCCGCCGCGGTGGCGGCAAGGCCGCCAAGGGCAAGGCTATTGCGCAGGAAACGACGGCGAGCGTTCACGGGACCCATGGCCTGAAAAGGGCCCGCAGGCGTGGTTGGCGTTTTGCGCGTCAAGGTTCCTCCCGCTCGCATCGCTGCCACGACAAATTTCATGCATGGCAGTGCGTCGGCGGCTGAAGATAGGCGTACGACAGCGCGCTGTCAAACAGCAACGGCGGGTCAGCGTCGGGGCAACGCCGGTGCGGCGAAATCTAGTGCAGGGTGGCGGTGGTCAGGAAGCGCAGCAGCACGCCGGACTTGAGCATGTACGCGCCCTCTCCAACATAGCGTGCGTCATCGAGCTCTTCGCGCGTGAACGCAAGCTCGGTTTCGCCGTGACGCAGTTCCATCACCACGTCATCGGCAACGGTGGAATCGTCGGGAACCCGAAGGTAGTCCGTTTCGAACACGATACCGTTGAGCTGGACGAAATCCGCGTCCTGCATCGCGTTGGCGAGACTTGTAACGATCGGCTTCATGCGCTCGATATTCGATCCGAATCGGCCGCGGAGGGCCTCGTCATCGTTAGATCGGGGCAAGCGCTCGTAGTTCAACCCCGGGATCAGGCAACAAGCGCGCGGACGAAGTTCGGCAGTGCGAATGCGGCGCGGTGAACGTCACCGTTGTAATACTGTAGATCACGAATCCTGCGCGTGGCGATGCGCCGGTCGGCGACGAGCGAGGTGAGATAGGACGGGTTGAGCGTCGACGATGCGCTCGCCATCATCCATAGTCCGCCATAGAGCGGAATCGACGTGAGATAGGGAACCACAACGGGGAATGCCGCGCGCAGATTGGCGATGCCGGTGCGGATGCGCTCCGGCTGCGCGACGGGCGACGCCAGGTGCAGCGTCATCGCGCCGCTCGGATTGAGCCGCGCCGAGCAGGCGCGATAGAAATCCGGCCCATACAGCGGCTCGGACGGACCGCCCGGATCGGTCAGATCGAGGACGATGAGATCGTAGGTCTCGCTGCTGGCGCGAACGAAAGCCTGTCCGTCCTCGACGAGCAGCTTGAGCCGCGGGTCGGCGAGCGCGCCGCGGTGGACTTCGCCGAAATACTTGCGCGCGATGTCGATGACCGCGAGGTCGATCTCGACCAGCGTCACCGATTTCATGGTCGGATGTTTGAACAGCTCCTCCGCCGAGCCGCCATCGCCGCCGCCGATGATCAGCGCCGATTCGGGTGCCGGATGCGCCATCGCCGCGACGTGCACCAGATTCTCGTGATAGTAGAACTCGTCCTTTTCCGACGTCATGAAGTGCCCGTCGAGGCGGAACAGCTTGCCGAAGGAGGTCGTTTCGTGAACCTCGACCTGCTGCAGCGGCGAGCGGAAGCGCTCGTACTCGCGCTTCGAGCGCACGAAAATGCCGTTGTCGTCGGCGAGGTACTCGGTGAGAACGCCGGGCAGCAGATCGCCGCCGCGTTCTTCAGGCATCGCGGCCCCCGCGGTGGATCGCCTGGAACTTCGCGTGCTGCGGGTGGAGTGCTCTTTCCATCGAACTGAACAGCTGCTCCGCCTTGGCGGTATTGTCGGTCGTGTAGTTGCACACGTACACGTCGACAGTCACGAAACCATGCTCCGGCCAAGTGTGAATCGCCAAATGCGACTCGGCGAGCAGCACCGTCCCGGTGACGCCAGCAGGCGTGAACTGATGAAAACTTTCGCCGACCACGGTCATCCCGGAATCGGTCGCCAGGCGAATGCAAAGCGTGCGCAACGCATCGGCGTGCGTCATCTCGGCCATGTCACCCGTGCAGCCGTACCATTCTCCGAGCAGATGAATGCCGTCCATAATCGAATTCCCCCGCACCAATTCCGAAGGCCCGGGAATCAGTTTTCTATAGTTACCGGCTAAACTCGCTATTATTGCCCAAATTCGATGCCTGGGCGATAATTTTACCGCTTTGCCGCAGTCGTTTGCATCGCGCGGCGCGCCTCTGACGTGCGCCGGCGCGCTCTTCCCGTCCAACCACGATTCCAACCATGACCGCACCGCTCGCTGCGTCACAGGCCATGCCTTCGCCGGCGCCACCGACAGACGACACGACGCTGCTCGCCAACGCAATCCGCGCGCTCTCGATGGACGCCGTGCAGGCGGCCAATTCCGGGCATCCGGGCATGCCGATGGGCATGGCAGAGATAGCGGTGGCTCTGTGGACGCGGCATCTGCGTCACAATCCCGCGCACCCGCATTGGGCCGACCGCGATCGCTTCGTGCTTTCCAACGGACACGGCTCGATGCTGCAGTACGCGTTGCTGCACCTCACCGGATATGCGGTTTCGATCGAGGAGATCAAGCGCTTTCGACAGCTCGGCTCGATCACGCCCGGCCATCCCGAGGTGGGCGTCACGCCTGGCGTCGAAACCACCACTGGTCCGCTCGGACAAGGACTCGCGAACGCAGTCGGCATGGCGCTGGCCGAGTCGCTGCTCGCTGCGCAGTTCAACCGGCCAGGTCACAGCATCGTCGATCACCACACCTATGTCTTCGTCGGCGACGGTTGCCTGATGGAAGGCATCTCGCACGAGGCGTGCTCGCTGGCGGGCACGCTCGGCCTGGGCAAGCTCATTGTATTCTACGATGACAACGGTATTTCCATTGACGGACACGTCGAGGGCTGGTTTACCGATGACACC
>DASXBS010000142.1:0-5725 GCA_036491555.1 Casimicrobiaceae bacterium | reverse complement strand
TTGCGGGCGCCGGATTGGCCACTCCGCAGCCCGTCAGGACCATCGCGGCCAGCGCCTGGGCAATCCCCAAGCGACATAGCGTCATCAGATCGGTTCTCACGTAGCACACCATTGGGTTGGTTGTTCGATGCCCTCATCATGACGATGCTTTCCTGTCCGGCGATTTCACGCGGGGTCGCTCGCGTTTCATTTGCAATCGGTACGCCTGCGCTGGCCGAGGGTTGCGTGATCGCTCCGCCTTCGATTCGTTCCCCGGCCCTCGTTTCAATCGAAACACGAGCGAGACGCATCGAAACCGTTCGAACATCCGGCGGCGCGATCGTTATTGCGCGGCCGATTTGTCCGCATCCGTCAAAGGAGCTTGCCATGGCAGTCGAATTTTTTGCGAAGGGCAGCAACGCACGATCGTCCGAGGCTGCGGATGCAACGCGCGCACCGAGAACCATGGAGACGATCCAGATCGGAGCATCCGGTCTTGTCGCTTCGCGGGTCGCCTTGGGCACGTGGGCTATCGGCGGCTGGATGTGGGGCGGAACCTCCGACCTCGACGAGTCGGTTCGAACCATCCGCTCGGCCGTCGAGCGCGGAATCACGTTGATCGATACGGCTCCAGTCTACGGATTCGGACGTTCCGAAGAGATCGTAGGCTTGGCGTTGTCGGGGGGCCTGCGCGAGCGCGCAGTCATCGCGACCAAGGTCGGACTCGAATGGCGAGACGGGAAGGTATGGCGAAACTCTTCACCTGCTCGCATCCGCAAGGAGGTCGAAGACTCGTTGCGGCGCCTTCGCACTGACTACGTAGATCTTTATCAAGTGCATTGGCCCGATCCGCTTGTTCCGATTCAGGAAACCGCGGAAGCGCTCGCGCGTTTGCTGAAGGATGGAAAGATCCGCGCCATCGGTGTATCCAACTATTCACCGGAGCAGATGGCCGAATTCCGGAAAGCCGCCCCCATCCATTCGGTGCAGCCACCGTACAACCTGTTCGAGCGCGAGGCCGCAGGCGGTGTCCTGCCATACGCGGCGCAGCACGACATCGCGGTGCTGTGTTATGGCGCTCTGTGCCGCGGCCTGCTTACCGGAACGATCACCGCAAAGACCAGGTTCGAGGGTGACGACCTGCGCCGCAGCGATCCCAAGTTTCAGCAACCCCGATTTTCTCAGTACCTGGCAGCGGTGTCCTCGCTGGACGGCTACGCGCGCGAGCGCTATGGCCGTGGAGTGCTCGCGCTCGCGGTGCGCTGGGTGCTCGACCAGGGTGGTGACACGATCGCGTTATGGGGAGCACGCAGACCGGCGCAACTCGATCCGGTCGCGGATGCGATAGGATGGGCACTCGACGACGAGGCAAAGAGGCGCATCGATGAAATCCTGATGCACGCGGTGACGGACCCTGTGGGTCCCGAATTCATGGCTCCGCCTTCGCGTGACGCGTCGGCATTGGCCGCCTAGGAGATCGGCATGAAAATTGGAATCGCAGGGACCGGACGCATGGGCACCGCCATCGCTCAGCGGTTGCTCGAGACAGGCCATGAAGTCGGGGTCTGGAATCGCAGCATCGACAACGCGCGCGATGCACGCCAGGCGGGAGCGAAATGGACGCCGACGCCAAGCGAGCTGGCAAGCGATGCGGACGTGGTGATCACCTCCCTTTTTGACGACGCAGCCGTTGAGCACGTGTACCTCGGCACCGACGGGCTCTTGATGGGCCGTGTCGGTGGGCGTCTGTTCATCGATATGAGTACGGTCACTCCGGCCATTCATGCGCGAATCGCGGTCATGACACAGGCCCGTAAGGCCGGCTTCATCGAGTGCCCCGTTAGCGGCTCAGTGCCGGCAGCGCGATCAGGGGCGCTGGTCGGATTCGTGGGTGGCGAGGCCTTCGACTTCGCGCGCGCACGACCGGTACTCGAACGACTTTGCCGTCGCGTCGAGCGTGTCGGACCGCTCGGTGCAGGGGCACGAATGAAGCTCGCGGCGAATCTCCTGCTCGCTGTCTTCTGGCAGGCGCTTGGCGAGTCGTTGTTCCTGCTCGATGCCGCAGACGTCGACGCCACACGCGTCGTCGATCTGCTCGCGGATTCGAATATCGGGGCAGCGGTCCTGAAATCGAGAGCTCCACAGGTCGTCGCCGCCATGGTCGGGAAGAGTTCGGATGCGGCCGCATTTGACGTCGACACCATGCGCAAGGACTTGCGCTACATCGCGCAGGAGGCGAGCGAGCACGGAAGCGCGCTTCCGCTCGCGAACCGCACGCTCGAGTGCTTCGATCGCGCCTCGCGCGCGGGTGGGGGTCGCGTGGACAGCGTCGCGTATCCCGCCTACTGGATCGCCCAGCAGAAAGCGGCCAACGGCGGCGTGCAGCGCATCGAGACTGGGGCCTGACATCGCGCATGAGCCACCGCGTCCGGTGAGTCGACCCGTTACAGCTGCAACGCGCGTTGGCGAATGCGAAATGTGCCCGTAGCGCGGGCAGAGTCAAATGGTCTCAGGCGCGAAGTTCAATGTTTATCGGGTGCGCCTGGTTAGATAAACATCTTTCAATTTTTGCTAAAGGAGCAATCATGAACGGCAAGATTTCAATGGTTAAAGGTATTGCGCTGGCGGTCGCGCTTGTGGCCGGTATTTCGGGCGTGGCACGCGCTGACGACAACGACATGACGCGACTCGGTGGTAGCTCGTATGCCTACTTCAACAGCGCCCCTGTCGAAAAGTCACCGTCGGGGTGGCGTCAGGCGAATCCGAACGGCGTGTCCGAGCGTCAACTCCAGGCAGAATCGTCCGAAGGGCTGGGTAGCGACTTTCAAACGCCGACTTTCGACAGGACTGCCTCGGCGTGGCGCCAGGAGAATCCGCACGGCCTGACGGAGCGCCAGCTCCAGGCCCTGTCGTCTGAAAGCGCTGTCTGGCATGAGTTCGCCCCCTCGTCGATCCAGTCGATGGCGTCGACGAACCAGGCGACCGTTGTCGCCAAGACTGCTGTCCGATAGTGGGTCGGTGATGTTCGTCGAGCACCGGGGGCCGGACTCGCGTCCGCGCCTCCGGATTTTCGCGCCGGCACATTGCCTGCTCCGAAATTCAACGAGTAGACTATTGATTCGTTTACCCAACTCATGACGACTACGACCACCCTCCCGCCCCATGTGCTGGTGATCGATGACGATGCGGCGATAAGGGAGTTGATCGCTAATTACCTCGGCGAAAACGATCTGCGCGTAACCACCGTCGCGACCGGGGCAGATATGACCAAGGTGCTCGCCGAGCACGCGGTCGACCTGGTCGTTCTCGATCTGCGCCTGGGCGGCGAAGACGGAATGCAGCTCGCGAAGAAACTGCGCGAAAGCTCCGAGATCCCAATCATCATCGTCAGTGGACGTCAGGACGAGGCCGACCGCGTGATGGGGCTCGAGCTCGGCGCCGACGACTATCTGACCAAGCCGTTCGGGCCGCGCGAGCTGCTCGCTCGCGTGCGCGCAGTCCTGCGCCGCTATCAAACCGCGCGGGAGATACTGCCGGCGCGCAATGAAAAACGACGTGCGTACCGGTTCGCGCAATGGGAATTGAATCTGCGCACGCGTAGGCTGACTGGAGCGGACGGCAAGCGCGTCGATCTCACCAACGGCGAATTCAGTCTTCTGGAGGCGTTCTGCGCGGCGCCGCAACGGGTGCTTTCGCGGGAGCAGCTGCTGGACCTGTCACGCCTGCACAACGCAGAAGTCTACGATCGCTCGATCGACGTCCAGATCCTCCGGCTGCGCCGGAAGATCGAGGCGGATCCGTCGCAGCCCCAATACATCAAAACCGAGCGTGGCACCGGCTACATCTTCGACGCGCCGGTAGCCGTCCTGTATTGACTCCTTAGATCGCTTACATTCGTAATGCGCGCGCGTGGATCGGAAACGATGGCGCAGCACCGAGGCGATGTAATGTCGGCATGGAATACACAGAAACCAAGGGACACGTTCCTGATAGCACCGTCTCGGACATCGTCGTCATCGAGGATGACAAGCTCATGCGAGAGCTCCTCGTGGAGTGGCTGAGCGCCGAGGGCTATTCGGTGCGCACGGGTGCCGCGGGCGATGTGCAGCCTGCGGCGACACACCTCGTGATCGTCGACGTGTACATGCCGCGCCACGAGGGAGCGAGCAGGATGCGTGCGGTGAGGGCAGCGTACCCGCGGACACCCTTGATCGCGATCTCCGGGCAGTTCCGGTCGGGGCTCGTTGGACCGTGCACCGCCGCCGCGGAGCTTGGCGTTCGCGAGGTGATCGCCAAGCCGTTCGCGCGGCGCGACTTGCTCGCGGCAGTGTTCGCCGCGATTGGCGCACGTTGATCGCGCACCGCCCGCATCCGACTCAACCATCCGCCTCCGACACGCGGCACGCGGGGTCGGTACGCGCGGCCAGACTTCGATTCTGGATTGTTGTCGTAGGCGTGCTGGTCATCACTGCGCTTGCCGGCTCCTCGGCGTACGATGTGTGGCGCTCGTACCACCAGGACATTTCCGCGACCCACCGCGAGCTCGGCAACATGGCGAAGACGCTGGCAGAACAGGCTGAGGGCAGCCTGCAGCTTCCGGATCTGCTGCTTCGTGAGACCGTTACATGGTATGAGCACGAACGCCCCGCGCCGAGCGCCGCCGCGGACGCCCGGCTGGCAACTCGGTCGACGGGCTTGCCTCAGGTGCGCGAGGTCAGGATCATCGACGAGCAGGGCATTCCGCGCTTTCGATCGCGAGCGCTTCCGGGGGACACGGCCACGCTGTCGGACCGGCCCTACTTCATCGCGCACCGCGACCAGGCTCATCTCGGCGTGATCCTGAGCGATCCGCTGATTACCCAAATCGAGCATCGCACCGCCATCGTAATGTCGCGGCGCCTGAACAAGCCGGACGGGCGCTTCGACGGCATCGTGCAGGCGGTGGTCGACCTCGAGGAGTTTCAGGGCATCTATCAGGCCATCGATCTTGGCCAGGGCAGTGCCATAAGCCTCTTGCGCGATGATGGCACGCTCTTCGTTCGTCAACCACCCATGCCACAGGTCGTGGGCCGAAAATTTCCCGAGATGGTCACGCCGCCTTCCGACCCCTCCGGTCTCGTTATGCACAGCATGGATCAACAGCCGCGTTTCGTCGGCATCGCGAACGTTCGCGATTTTCCACTGGTGGTCACGCTGAGCCGCGACAAGAACACCGTGCTGCAGCGTTGGCGTGACGAAGCCTGGCAAGTCGGGGCACGGACGCTGGTCCTCGTGCTGCTCGGTGCCGCGGCGATCGTCGCGCTGGTGTACCAGCTCAGGCGCGTCGAAGCAGGCCAGCGGGCGCTGCAGCTCAGCGAAGAGCGCTATGCGCTGGCCATGGAGGGCGCGAATGAAGGTCATTTCGACTGGAATTTCGAGGACGGGTCTTCCTTCCTTTCTAAGAAAATGAAGCTGCTGCACGGCCGCAGCGCCGACGCGGTGGTCACGACGCGAAAGGCGTGGATGGCCGCGGTCGAAGTCCACCCCGACGACGTTGCCAGGAGGGAAGCCGCGGAGCGCGATCATTTCGAGGGACGGACCGATCGGTATGAAACCGAATATCGCGTTCGGCATCCGGATCGCGAATGGCATTGGCTGCAGGTGCGTGGACGCTGCATGCGCGATGCATCCGGCAAGGTGCATCGCTTCGCAGGTTCGACCATCGACATCACCGCGCGCAAGAACGCCGAGGCCGAGAAGGAACGGC
>DASXBS010000141.1:0-7578 GCA_036491555.1 Casimicrobiaceae bacterium | reverse complement strand
CGGGAAAGATGGTTTTTGCGTGCGATCCGAACACGTTCGCCCCTCGCCGGGCAGACCCGGCTACGGGCTAAAGTATTGGCGTGCGACCTCGCGCCCACTATCGGGCTCGGTCTGATTCTGCTGTCAGACTGAGTCCTTCTGCGGCAGCAATTGCGCCGCGCTGACCTTCTCAACTGCACTTGCGGCGGCGCAGCGCTAGCCGGGCCCGGGTTTGTCTCCCGCGTGCTTCGCGGCGGCGTGGGCGACGGCAAAGGCGCGACCCTCGTCGCCGCCGTATTCCTCGTAGGCGTTGTTGAATGCCTTGAGGAAGGCCTGCTTCTGATGCGGGTTGTACTGGTCGGTCTGGGCCTTCGGCAAATCCGAGACGTCTCGATAGGGCATGTCAGCCTCCTGCGGCAAGACTGCGACAACTGCAATTTAGCCCGACCTCGCGGTCGCCACCATCGGCGGATGCGGAAAACCCTGTAGGCCTCCTCTTACGGGGAACGACGATTACGCCGTGTCGCGGCGAGACGGGCTTGAAGTGTCGAAGAAACGCTGTTCCAGGGCGCGGCCCTGCAGCAGCCGCGACGACGATCGCGCGCCCGGTCGTTGTACCATACGGCGAAATCAAGTCACGCGGATGAAGCGCAGCAGAACATTGCGCACTGCCGGGCAACGATTCCCCACGCCTTCTGGTCTGAACTCAAGCACGAAGGCCTGATCGCAGCGCAAGCGCCTGTGGCCGGGGACGGCTGAGCAAAGGTGCGTGGCCGCGGGACGCCCGCCGCTTTGCTTGCGCTGGCCCAGGTTTTGCGGGCTTCCTAACATCCGGGTTCGAGCAGCGCCGCTTGTAATTCTTTCCACTTGTCCGCGCCGCTGCCGTCGTGCGCAATCGCATGGGCGAACCCGCCACAGCGATGGAGGTGGACATGCTTATCCATTCACGTTTGTATCGAACGCGCGCAACAGCCTATGGCGTCGCGCTGTTCGCGCTCGGATTGGCAGCCTGTGCGACGTCGCCGGCGCCGACCGAGCAGGTCGCCGTTGCGCGTGCTGCGATCGCCGATGCAACGGCGGCGGGTGGCGGAGAATATTCGCCGGCCCAACTTCGCAACGCACAGGACAAACTGGCGCTTGCGCAGAGGGCGATGGCCGATCAGGACAACGGCCGCGCCCGCGCGCTCGCCGAGGAGGCCGAGGTCGATGCGCGCCTGGCCGCGGCAAGGGCGCGCTCGGTGAAAGCGCAGCGAGCCGTCGCCGAGGTCGACGCCAGCATCCGCGCGCTACAGGCCGAGCTCGACCGCAAGCCCATGTGAGGCGGGACCCGAGTCGTCGCTCATGCATAGGAGAAGCCAATGAATTCGCACCGCACACGAACTACCGTCGCCACGGTCAGCGCTGTGCTCACGCTGTCCCTCGCCGCATGCAACACCCTTCCCGAGCGGAGCAGCGCGCTCGACAGCGCGCGCGCCGCGGTCCGCACCGCGCAGACTGATCCGCAGGTGCCGACGATGGCGGGCCTGGAGCTCGGCCAGGCCGATGAAGCGCTGCGCCGCGCCGAAGCGGCTTGGCGCGATCGCGACGACGCGCGGGTCGTCGATCACCTTGCCTACCTCGCGCAGCAGCGCGCCGCGATTGCCATCGACACCGCGCGCCAGCGCGCTGCGGAAGCCGCAGTGCAAACGGCCAACGCCGAACGCAACCGCATTCTGCTCATCTCGCGCACGCGTGAAGCCGAGCGTGCCCAGCGCGAGGCGGCGCTGGCGCAAGTGCAATCCGCGGATGCGCAGCGGCGCGCCGAGGAGCTGCGCGTGCAGGCAGAGAACGCGCAGCAGCAGGCGGCCGCAGCGCGGCAGGACGTGACGGCCGCGCAGGCGCAGGCCGCCGCGTCGCAACTGCAAACGCAGGACGCAGAAGCGCGCGCACGGCTGCTCGCAGCCGAGCTGCGCGAGCTGCAGGCTCAGCCAACCGATCGCGGGATGGTCATCACGCTCAGTGACGTGCTGTTCGACACCGGTCGCGCAGAGTTGAAGCCCGGCGGCGTGCACGTCGTGCAGAAGGTGGCGGATTTTCTGACCGAATATCCGCAGCGCACGGTGGCCATCGAAGGATTCACCGACAGCGTCGGCAGCGACCTCGTCAATCGCGAGCTTTCAGAGCGGCGAGCGGCAGCGGTGCGCTATGCGCTCATCGAGATGCACGTCGATCCGTCGCGTATCACCATTGTCGCATACGGCAAGGCCTACCCCGTCGCGAGCAACGCCACTTCGGCGGGACGTCAGCAGAACCGCCGTGTTGAGGTGGTGATCTCGGACGAGAATGGCGTGATCGGAAGACGCAGGCCGGGCCCGGAAACGATCGGTACTTACCAGCCGCACTAGCCGCGTGATTTCAGCGCAGCCGCGTCGGCCGGGCGCCGGCTGGCACGCGACGCGCGGCGCGACTTGCCAGACGGGCGCCGATTGGCGCTCGCCGGCGCTGCGTCCGAGCCGTTCGCCGGCTCGAAAACGACCCACGTTGCCTGCGGGAAGTGTGCCTTGAGCGCCTGCTTGCAGCGTGCGATCGCGGCAACCAGATCCTCCGGCCGCGTCATCGCGCGCATGCGCGCCTGCACGGCGATGAGCAAATCCTCGCCTTCCTGCAAAGTGACCAGGGCACGGATCTCGGCGATGTCGTCCTGCGCATTTAAAAATTGCCGGATCGCCCTGCGCATTTTCGGCGACGCGCTCTCGCCGAGCAGCAGGCTGCGCGTCTCTATCACCAGCGCCGACGCCACGATCATGAGCAGCACGCCGATGGCGATGCTACCCCACGCGTCATAGATGGGATTGCCGGTGATGATCGTGGCCAGCACCGCGATCAGCGCAATGCACAGCCCTGCTACTGCCCCGACATCTTCCGCGAGCACGACGATGAGTTCACTGCGGCGCGTTTCCCTGAACCACGTCCAAAGGCTCAGCTGGCCGCGCACCTTGGCGATCTGCGACAGCGCCATGCGCAGCGAGATGCCTTCGGCAACCATCGCGAACGTGACGACGGCCATCGCCACCCACGGTGACTCGATGCCGCTTGCGCTATCTAGCTTGCGCATGCCCTCGACGATCGACAGCAGTCCGCCGACGTTGAAAAGGAGCAGCGCGACGACGAAGGACCAGAAGTACGTCGCGCGCCCGTGGCCGAGCGGATGATGCGCAGAGGCGGGCGCCTTCGCCTGCTTGCGCCCGAGCAGCAACAGGAACTCGTTCGCAGTGTCCGCGAGCGAATGCATGCTCTCCGCCAGCAGCGACGACGATCCCGTGAAGTAGGCGCCCGCGCCTTTGGCCAGCATGATCGCGACGTTCGCGCCCAAGGCGTAGAGAATCGACCGCGCGGTGTCGGGCTTTTGATGATGGGAAGAGGCCACGTCGCCGGCATCGGTATCCATTCGGTTCGCAGACGCAATATGCAGGCCACTCTCATTACGCTCGGCGGCCCGCGTTGCAGCGCCGGCAAATCTTTCATTCCACCGGAAACGCTTACCGCTGAGCGTGCCCTGCGGAAGGCATCGCGCCCGGAAGTCGCGATGGCAGGATCCTTGCGTAAATGTGCAGCGTGGATCGCCCCGTCCATCCTTCACCCGCCGCGCCACTCGTAGGCCAATCGGCCCCGGACATCACTTGGACCGAGGAAAACGGAAGCTCGGCCTCCCTGCGCGACCTGCGCGGGCAGCCCATCTTGCTCGCGTTCTTTGGCGATGGCTGGGATCCTGCCCGCCGCGAATGCCTCGCTCAGTATGAGGCGGTCAGAAGATGCATTCCCGGCGGCGCGCGACTGGTGGCATCCGCGGGCTCTCGCGCCCGCTTCGAGTTCGACGATCAGAACGGTGCGTCGCTCGCATTTCCACAGGGCGCCGGTGGTTCGGCTGACGGAAGGCGCAACGCCACGCGTTTCGGCGTCGAGGGCATGCAGGCGGTGTTCCTCATCGACGCCGGCGGCATCGTGCGCTGGCGCAACGTCTCCCCCCCTGGTGTGCAACCCGCGCTGCACGCATTGCTCGACGCGATCGCGGATCCGTGGATCCGGCACGGCGTCACGCGACGCGAATTCCTGTTCACCGCAGTCGCACTCGCCGTGGCGGCCGGGGTGCCTCCTCGCTGGGCCCGCGCCGCCGACGCCGACGTGCGCGCGGCAGCGCCGCTTTCCGCCCGCGGCAGGGCCACGTCGCTCAACGTCAACGGCATCGATTACCGCATTGACGGCGACGCGCGCATCACGTTGCTCGACGCGTTGCGCGAACGCATCGGGCTGATCGGTACCAAGAAAAGTTGCGATCACGGGCAATGCGGCGCATGCACGGTCCACGTCGATGGACGGCGCGTGAACTCCTGCCTGGTGCTCGCGCGGCAGGCCGAGGGGACGCGTGTGGTCACCATCGAAGGCCTCGCCCAAGGCGGGCGCCTGCACCCCATGCAGGCGGCGTTCATCGAATTCGACGGGTTCCAGTGCGGCTACTGCACATCGGGCCAAATCATGTCGGCCGTGGCCTGCGTGCGTGAAGGGCATGCGCGCGATCGCGACCAGATCCGCGAATGGATGAGCGGCAACCTCTGTCGCTGCGGCGCGTACAACGGAATCTGCTCCGCGATCGAGCGTGCGCGCGGCACCGAAGGAGGCCGTGCGTGAGACCCCTGGACTATCAACGCGCGAACACGGTGGACGAGGCGGTACGTCTGCTCGCAGCAGACCCGTACGCGCGGTTTCTGGGTGGCGGCACCAATCTCGTCGACCTGATGAAGTACGGTGTCGAGGAGCCCTCGCGCCTGGTCGATGTGACGCGGCTGCCCTTGACCGGCATCGAGCCGCTTGCCGGCGGCGGTTTGCGCATCGGCGCACTGGTTAGAAACAGCGATCTGGCCGAGGATCCGCGCATCGTGCAGGCGTATCCGGTGCTGTCGCAGGCGCTGCTCAACGGTGCAAGCCCCCAGCTTCGCAACATGGCCACCACCGGCGGCAATCTGCTGCAGCGCACGCGCTGCTACTATTTCTACGACACTGCGTTTGCGTGCAACAAGCGCTCGCCCGGCAGCGGCTGTCCCGCGATCACCGGGCAGAACCGCATTCACGCGATCCTAGGGCAAAGCGAGTCGTGCATCGCGGTGCATCCGTCGGACATGGCGGTGGCGCTGGCCGCGCTCGACGCGGTCGTGCGCGTGCAAGGGCCCGGCGGCGCGCGCGTCATTCCGATCGGAGAGTTCCATCGCCTTCCCGGAAGCACGCCCAATGTCGACACTAACCTGCGCCACGGCGAGCTGATCGTCGCGGTCGACCTGCCTGCGTCGCCCCTCGCCGCGCGCTCGCACTATCTCAAGGTGCGGGATCGGGCGTCGTATGCCTTCGCGCTGGTGTCGGCCGCGGTCGCGCTGTACGCGCCGGCGGGCACCATCGAGCAGGCGCGCATCGCGCTGGGCGGCGTCGCGCACAAGCCGTGGCGCGCGTTGGAGGCCGAGCGTGCGCTGCAGGGGCGGGCGCCCGACGCCGCCTCGTTCCGCCGAGCGGCCGACGTGGCGCTGCGAGACGCTCAAGGCTACGAGCACAACACGTTCAAGATCGAGCTCGCCAAGCGCACGATTGTCCGCGCGCTGACCGAAGTGGCCCCGACCTGAGGAACGATCATGGCCGATTCACCGTCCACCCAGTACGTCGGCGCGCCGCTCGACCGCGTCGATGGCGCGCTCAAGGTCACGGGTGGGGCGCGGTATGCCGGCGACTTCGATGCGCCGCGTCTCGCGCATGCGGCGCTGCTGCAGAGCACGATCGCGCGCGGACGCGTGCAGCGCATGGACGCCGAAGAAGCGCGCCGCGCGCCCGGCGTGCTCGCGGTGATCACTGCCCAGAACATGCCGGCGATGTCGCGCCCATCGGTCCCGCCATCCGGCGACAGCGTGGCACTGCTGAGCCCGACGATCTATTACAGCGGACAGACCATCGCGGTGGTGGTTGCCGAATCGGTCGAGCAGGCGCTCCACGGCTCCGACCTCGTGCGCGTGCAATATCAGGTGGAGACGCCGGATGTCGACATGGAGGCGCGACTCGCCAGCGCCTTCGCGCCGAACACCGGGAACCGGCCGGCGGAGTCGAAGCGCGGTAATTTCGCGCAGGCAGCTGCCGGCGCTGCCACGCGGATCGACGCGATCTATCGCACTCCGGCCGAGCATCACAACCCGATGGAGCCGCACGCCACCGTGGCCATATGGGACGGTGACAAGCTCACGGTATACGACGCCACCCAAGGCGTCGGAAACACGGCGCAGAACCTGGCCGAGCAATTCGGACTGCTGCCGGAAAAAGTGCGCGTGATCGATCCTTTCGTCGGTGGCGGCTTCGGATGCAAGGGCCAATCGTGGCCGCATACGGTGCTCACCGCGATGGCGTCGCGGGTGGTCAAGCGACCGGTCCGCCTGGCGCTGACTCGCCGACAGATGTGGACCTCGATCGGGCACCGCCCCGAGACCCGTCAGGCCAACGTGCTGGCGACTGCGGCCGGCGCGAAGCTCGTCGCCCTGCAGCACCAGGCGCACAACCACACATCGATGAACGATGAATTCATGGAGCCGACGGGCGCATCGCCCTCGTTGCTCTATTCCTGCGCGAACGTCGATATCGGGCACAAGCTGGTGCGCCTGAACGTCGGTGCGCCGACTTACATGCGCGCGCCCGGTGAATCCAGTGGATCGTTCGGTCTCGAGACCGCGATGGACGAGCTTGCAGTTGCGCTCGCGATGGATCCGATCGAGTTGCGACTGGCCAACTATGCCGAGCGCGACGAAAACAGCGGGAAACCGTGGTCGACCAAGTCGCTTCGTGAATGCTACGCGCGCGGTGCGGAGGCGTTCGGGTGGTCCCGGCGCGTGCCTGCCGTGGGCTCGATGCGCGACGGTCGCTGGCGGGTGGGCTACGGGATGGCCACTGCCGCCTATCCGGCCAATTTCCGGCCGGCTTCGGCCAAGGCGATCATGCATGCCGACGCGAGCGTCGTGATCCAGTGCGGAACGCAGGACCTGGGCACGGGCACCTATACGATACTGACCCAGATCGCAGCCGATGCCCTGGGTGTCGCGCCGTCACGCGTTAGCGTTGAGATCGCCGACAGCAAGCTGCCGCCCGCGCCCACGTCGGGCGGCTCGTGCTCTGCGACCAGCGCGGGCTCCGCGGTTCAGCTCGCGGCGCGCGCGTTGCGCAATCGCGTGCTGCAGAACGCCACCTCCGACGAGGCTTCGCCGCTGTGGAACCTCAAGTCCGCCGACATCGACGTGAAGGACGGGGTCGCCTCGTCGAAACAGGATTCGTCCAAGCGCATCAGCTACGCCGATATCCTGGCGCGCTACGGCAAGCGCTCGGTCGAGCAGGTGGCTTCGGCGCAGCCGGGACGCGAACGCGGTGCGCCCGGCGAGGCTGCAGGTGGCGGCGGCGGAGAGTCGTCGAAGGAGGGGTACACCATGCATGGCTTCGGCGCGCAATTCTGCGAGGTACGCGTCGACGCCGACCTCGGCACGATCCGCGTCGTGCGCTGGACCGGCGCTTTCGCGCTCGGCAAGGTGCTCAACGCCAAGACGCTGA
>DASXBS010000140.1:0-4435 GCA_036491555.1 Casimicrobiaceae bacterium | reverse complement strand
TTCAGACAGTTGAGGTCGATGCCCTCAGCGCGCACGCTGCCGTCGGCGAGCGCGCGCGTACGATCGTATTCCCAGCAGGCGAGCGTCAGGCGCAACGTCGACACGATGCTTCTCCGGTGCAAGCGCGGATCATACCGGGTTCGCTCGATGCGCCGCTACCGACTCGCGGCGACCTGATGACTCATCGGGATGTCACGGCCCTCACGCGCGGAGCGCAATAACGCCAGGCAGACTTCCTGCGTTGCCATGCCCCAGCGCCCGTCGTGCAGCGCTGGCACGCCCTCGACGACGGCAGCGTAGAGCTCGTCGATCACCGTCGAGCGCGGGATGGCCGGCCTGTCCAGCGCCTCCATGCGTGGAGCATCGTCTCCATACACCATCACGCCGGTCGGAAGCGGGCGCAGATCGGCGCGATCGCAGGACGCGATGACAACGCCGAAATGTTCGTGCCAGGTGCGCTCGTTCTTCTGCTGCGCCGAACCCCGTGCAGCTTCGCAGCCTCCATAGCCACGCGCGGCCTTCTCCGCGGCCTCGTCACGCGCGCCGAGCAGCGCCAGGTTGCGTCGTGCCGAGCCGTAGTGCGACACCGGCTTGAGTGTGCCTAGTTCGGAAATGCCGGCGCAAAGCTCGTCCGAATCGAAATGAGCGTAGCCGCTGTAGCCCAACGACGCGATGACACCCTGTTCGAACTGCAGCAAGGCGACGTATGCGCCCTCGGTCGGGCGCTCACGATCCCACGCCCCGGTCAATGCGCGCACGCTGCGCACGCGGCCTCCGGCAAGCAGACGCACGACGTCGACCTGGTGCGCGGCCTGGCTGAAAACCACGCCGCCACCGCGCTCGGTGGCAAGCTCCTCGGGACGTCGCGGACGATAGAGGAAATCGGTGTAGTACTGCGCCTGGACCATGCGCAGCGACCCGAACTCGCCCGAATCGATCAGCTCGCGAGTGCGCGTGACCGGACGATCGAAGCTGTGGCTGTGACCGACCATCAATGTCACGCGCGCGGCTTCGGCGGCGGCAACCATGGCGACGCAGTCGTCGAGCGTGACCGCCATCGGCTTCTCGACGACGACGTGCTTGCCGCTGCGCACCGCCATGATTGCGTGCTGCGAATGCAGCTCGTGCGGGGTCGCCATGTAGACGACTTCCACGGCGACGTCCGCGCACAGCTCCTCGACTGACGCGTACGCTGGGGCGCCGAACTCTGACGCGAATCGTTCGCGTGCTTCCGGCCTCGGATCGGCGGCTGCGACGAGCTCGACGCGTCGATCACCGACGAGCGCCGGCAGCGTGAGCATGAACGCGCGCCCGAGCCCGGCCACGCCAACGCGCATGCGTCGTTCGCTCATCCGCTTGCGCTCAGGGCCGCCCGATGCGCGCGCGGTCGACACTCTGTGGCACCGGATGCCGGCGCTACGGTGTTCGGTCCGGCCGCGTTCTCGACAGCGTTGTGCGAAATGACTACCATCTGGCGAAGCCAATACTATGCTGCTGTACCGCGCGCGGCAATGCGCGGGCGCCTGGAGGATCGATGCTCACCCCTGCCGACAACGACCTGTTGTGCCGCGTCGAAGGCGACGCGCCTATGGGCCGGCTATTCAGACAGCACTGGATTCCGGCGTGCATGTCGGAGGAAGTTGCGCAGGGCGACGGACCGCCGGTGCGCATTCGCCTGCTCGGCGAAGACATGGTCGCGTTCCGCGACACGCGCGGGCGACTCGGTGTCGTCGACGAGCGCTGCCCGCACCGCCGCGCGTCGCTGGCGCTCGGACGCAACGAAGAGTGCGGCCTGCGCTGCCTGTATCACGGCTGGAAAATCGACGTCGAAGGCAACATCGTCGACAAGCCTTCGGAGCCGCGCGGATGCGTACCCGGCCCCACGAACCGTACCCACGCCTATCCGAGCCGGGAAGCCGGCGGGTTCGTATGGGTTTGGATGGGACCGCCCGCCGATGTGCGCGAATTCGAGCCGCCCGCGTGGGCGCCGGTACCTGGATTACGCACGAGCATCGTCAAGATTCGCGTCGAATGCAACTGGGCGCAAGTGCTCGAGGGCGCGATCGACTCGGCGCACAGTTCGAGCCTGCATTCGACCGACATGGTGCCCGCGGATGTCGGTGCCGCCGGCGCGACGTCGAGCGAATGGCTGCGTCCCTCTACCGACAAGGCGCCGCGACTGCAGGTCCAGCGCACCGATTTCGGATTTCGCTACGTGGCAATACGCACCCCCCTTCAGGGTCATGACACGCACGACTATCTGCGCATCACGCTGTTCGTGGCGCCATTCACAGTGCTCATCCCTCCCAACGACCGCTACAACCTGTCGATCCTCAACATCCCGCGCGACGATACGAGCACGATGTTCTACTTCATCGCATGGGCCGGCGACGACAAGCCCGGCATCGACCAGGACGCATGGAGGCGTTTTTGCGCAGCGCTGCCCGGGACCGATCTCGACGCCGAGTTTCGCAGCGTCCGGCAGCGTGACAACAATTACCTGCAGGATCGCAATGCGATGAAGCAAGGCAGTCATACCGGCATACGCGGCATTCCGAACCAGGACATCGCGATGTGGGAAACCATGGGACGCATCGCCGACCGGTCGCGCGAGCGCCTCGGCGCGAGCGACGTCGCGATCGCGCAGTTCAGGCGCATCATGGTCGACGCGGCGCGCAGGGTCCGTGAAGGCGAGCCCGCCATCGGGACGTCGCCCGACCGCGTTCCGCATGTCAAGTTGAGCTCGTTCGAGGGCATCGTTCCGAAGACCACGCACTGGAATACGCTCGGCGTCGCCGAAGAGGAACTTGCTTCGCGCAGAGCGACTTCGGCGAGTTAGGACCTCTCCCCATCTCGCCCGATCCGCAGTGGGCGCCAATACGAACTCAAACTTTCGAGGAATAGCATGAGCACGAGAGTATCGAGGCTTTTGTCGAGCGTGACCGCAGCACTGCTGTGCATCGCGCTGGCGCCATCGGGACATGCGCAGGACAAGCTCAAGATCGCGGCCGGCCAGCGTGGCAACTGGGACACGACCATTTCCGAAGTCGGCCAGCGCATGGGCGTATTCAAAAAGCATGGCCTCGAGCTCGAGATTCTTTGGACGCAGGGCGGAGGGGAAACGCAGCAGGCCGTGCTTTCCGGCAGCGTCGACATCGGCGTCGCACCGGGCATCATGGGCGTGCTGAGCGCGTTCTCGAAAGGAGCACCATTGCGCGTCATCGGCGCGGAAACGACCGGAGCCGCCGACCTGTTCTGGTACGTGCCGTCGACCTCGCCGATCAAGTCGCTCAAGGACACCGACGGCAAGACCATCGCGTATTCGACCAAGGGCTCGTCGACCGATGGCATCGTCACGGCGTTCATGAAGCAGTACGACCTGAAGGCGAAGCCCACCGCCACCGGCGGCCCCGCGCCTACCCTCACGCAGGTCATGACCAATCAGATCGACGTCGGTTGGTCGGCGCCGCCCTTTGGCTTGCAACAGCTCGACGAAGGCAAGATCCGCATCATCGCCACCGGCAACGATGCGACCGCGTTCAAGGGCCAGACCGTGCGTCTGCTGATCACGACCGCGCAGACACTGCAGACGCGCAAGGCGGTGATCGATCGCTACATGAAGGCCTACCGCGAGACCATCGACCTGCTCTACGCGAACGATTTTGAAGCACTCAAGGTCTATGCTGATTTCGTGGCCATCCCGATCGACATGGCCAAGCGCACGCGCAACGATTTCTTTCCTCGCGCAGCGGTCGACCCGGACCGGATCGTAGGTCTGGACACCATCATCCCCGACGCAGTCGCACTGAAGTTCATCGCGGCGCCGCTTAGCCGCGAACAGCTCGCCGAGCTGATCCAGATTCCGCCGCGGCAATAGGCGGGTCGGGGATTCGCGCGTGATCTCCGGCAGCCCAGGCGCGAGCGCGCCCGCTGGCGAAACAATCGCGGCGTCTCGCGCTGCCGCATCGCGCGACGCGCTGCTCGACGTGCGCGGCATCGGCAAGACCTTCCAGACCCGCGAGGGATCGACCACCGCGGTCGAGGCAATGTCCTTCACCGTGTCGGAGGGCGAATTTGTTTCGATCATCGGTCCGTCCGGATGCGGCAAGTCCACCGTGTTCAACATCATCGGCGGGCTGGTCGCCGACTACCGGGGCGAAGTGCGCGTCTGCGGCGAAAAAGTGTCGGGCACGCATCCTGCTATCGGAATGGTTTTCCAGGAGGAATCGACCTTCCCCTGGCGCAACGTCGCCGACAACGTCGCGTTCCCGCTGGAGATCAGCGGCATCAGCAAAACCGCGCGTCTGGAGCGCGCGGCGCACTTCGTGGAAATGGTGGGCCTACGCGGATTCGAGCGTCATTATCCGTCGCAGCTTTCGGGTGGAATGCGCCAGCGGGTGGCGCTGGCGCGAACGCTGGCATCGTCACCGCGCCT
>DASXBS010000139.1:0-6491 GCA_036491555.1 Casimicrobiaceae bacterium | reverse complement strand
CCAGGTTGTCCCATTCACGTTCATCCGTGAGTCGAAAGAAATCAAAGTGATAGAAGTATAATCTCGAAAAGACATAATGTTCAACCAGCGCGTAGCTGGGACTTTTGACCGGTCCGCGCCAACCCAAGGCGCGAAGCACGCCGCGCACGAGGGTGGTCTTGCCAGCGCCCAGCTCGCCGCAGAGCGTCACCACCATGCCACCGCTCAACCCGCGCGCGATCTTCGCCCCAAGCGCGAGTGTCGACGCTTCATCGGCGAGCGCAACGCTTCGCTCTTCTATAATCGGCGGTTCGATAGTCAAGGCTTCGCGCGGCGATGAGGGAAGTAACGCACGACGGGCCGGATCTGACGACGCTCGCGGATGATATTCGTGCCTGGGCGCTCGAGCTCGGGTTCGCCGACATCGGCATCGCGGACACCGCACTCTCCGACGAGGAGGCGCGCCTGCTCGCGTGGCTCGACGCCGGACGTCACGGTGACATGGATTATATGGCACGCCATGCGGCGATCCGCGCCCGACCGGACGCGCTCGTGCCCGGGACGCTGCGGGTCATCACCGCGCGGCTCGATTATTTTCCCGCGGGTGCGCGCACCGCCGACGAGATCCTTGCCGATTCATCCAAGGCTTACGTTTCGCGCTACGCGCTCGGCCGCGACTACCACAAGGTGCTGCGCGATCGCCTCCAGCGCCTTGCGCAGCGCATAGAACAGACCGTCGGCCCGTTCCGCTACCGCGTGTTCACGGACAGCGCGCCGGTGATGGAGGTCGCGCTCGCCGAGAAGTCCGGACTGGGTTGGCGCGGCAAGCATACGCTGCTGCTCAATCGGGACGCCGGGTCCTTCTTCTTCCTGGGCGAGATCTATACCGACCTCGCCCTGCCGCTGACGGCACCGACCACCGCGCACTGCGGCACCTGTCAGGCCTGCCTCGACGCGTGTCCGACCGGCGCCATCGTGGCGCCCTACGAGCTGGACGCCAGGCGCTGCATCTCCTATCTCACCATCGAGCTCAAGGGCAGCATTCCGGTGCACCTGCGCTCGCTGATCGGCAATCGCGTCTACGGCTGCGATGACTGTCAGCTCGTTTGCCCTTGGAACCGCTATGCGCACGTCACCGACACGCCCGATTTCGCGGTGAGGAATGGACTCGACGACGCGAGTCTGACGGCGCTGTTCGCGTGGTCCGCCTCCGAGTTCGAGGAGCGCATGCGCGGAAGCGCGATTCGCCGCATCGGCCACGAGCGATGGCTGCGCAATCTCGCGGTCGGCCTTGGTAACGCGGGCTACGACACCGAGATCGTCGGCGCGCTCGAGGCCCGCCGCGACGATCCCTCGGCGATGGTGCGTGAGCACGTGGCGTGGGCGCTCGAGCAGCAGGCTGCGAAAGGCGCCGGCGCGTTCGCGGCGTCATAGCGCTCGCCGGGGACACGGCTTAGCGAATGAGCTGATTCATCGAGACGATGGGTAACATCACCGCGAGGACAAGCACGAGGACGATGGCGCCCATGATGACGATGAGCAGCGGCTGAAGAAGCGCGGCCAGCCAGGTCAAGCGGCGCTCGACGTCATTTTCCTGCTCGCTGGCGGCCCGCGAGAGCATCGCCGGCAGTTCGCCGCTTTGCTCGCCGTTGGCGACAAGGTGCACGAGCAATGGCGGGAACACGCGCTCGCTGGCGAGCGCGCGCGACAACGTGACGCCTTCGCGCACGCGCGCCGCTGCCGAGTGCGCCGCGCGTCGTATGGGCCGCGCCCAGATCACTCCTGCGGCGGTCTCCAGAGCGCGCAGCAAGGGCGCTCCGCTGCCGGTTAGAATGGCCAGCGTGCTTGCGAAGCGCGCGCTGTCGAGTCCGGACAGGACCCGGCCGACCACCGGAAGACGAAGCAGCGCCGCTTGCCAGCGCTCGCGCAGGCGCTCGTGGCGCAGCGCCCATACCGCCGCCAGCGCTGCGACGATGGCTGCCCCAAGCCAGTACCAGCCGGTTGCGCGTAAAAAATCGCTGCTTGCGATCAGCGCGCGCGTGAGCAGCGGCAGCGTCTGCTTGCTTTGCTGATACACCGCGACGATCTGCGGCACCACATAAAGCATCAGCGTCGCGATGACCGCGAGAGCGATGACCGTGATCAGCGCGGGATAGATGAGCGCCGCGGTGAACTTGGCGCGCAGTGCCTGCCGCGACTCCAGGTAATCGGCGAGACGCGAGAGAACGCCGCCGAGCTGGCCGGTCTCGCTGCCGACGGCAACCAGACCTCGGTAGAGCTCGCTAAACGTGCGCGGGAAACGCGACAGCGCGGCGGCGAGGGGCTCGCCGGCAGACACCTGCTCTCGAATGGCCTCGAGCATGCGCGCGGCGACCGGATGGTCCGATTGCTCGGCGACCGCGGCGAGCGCCTGATCGAGCGGCATGCCCGATGCCACCAGCGTCGCCAGCTGCCGGGTCGTCAACGACAGCGCAGCGGCGCCGAGATGCGTTGACTCGGTGCGGCGATGCGCGGCCGAGGCGACGGGCTCCACCGCCGTCGGAAACAAGCCGTCGACGCGCAACTGATCGCGCACTGCGCGCGCGCTGGCCGCATCGACCACGCCGCGGCGAGGACGCCCGCCTGCGTCGACCGCTTCGTAGCGAAACCCTGCCATCGGGTGACCCGTCAGTGCCCGAAGCTGAGAAACGGCGCTTCGCGCGGGTGTGATTTCGGCGGCTTGGTCACGCGCAGGTTCAGGCGCCGCCGCTCACGCGCAGAAGCTCGGCCAGCGACGTCGTTCCGTCGGCAAGCCAGCGCGCGCCGTCGCCGGCGAGTGAGCGGACGCCGGCGCGGGTGCATGCGTCGCGCAGCACCGGCTCGCCCGCGCGATCATGAATCAAACGGCGCAGCCCCTCGTCGATCTTGACGAGCTCGTAGACGCCGGTGCGCCCTCGGTAACCGGATTCGCCGCACGCCTCGCAGCCCGCCGGGGAGAACAGCGTGGGCTGCGCAGGCAACCCGAGTCGCGACAAAAGTGCCGCTTCGGCAGACGTAGTGGCAGCTGCGCGGCGGCAGTGCGGGCACAGGCAGCGCACCAGGCGTTGGGCGAGCACGCCGAGCAGGCTCGACGCGAGAAGATAGGGCTCGACACCCATGTCGGCGAGGCGCGTCACCGCGCTGACGGCGTCGTTGGTGTGCAGCGTCGCCAGCACGAGATGCCCGGTAAGGCTCGCCTGCACCGCGATCTGCGCGGTTTCCAGATCGCGGATTTCGCCGATCATGATGATGTCGGGATCCTGGCGCAGGATCGAGCGCAGCGCGCGCGCGAAGGAGAGCTCGATGCGCGGATTGACCTGCGTCTGGCCGACGCCATCGAGGGCGAACTCGATCGGATCTTCCACGGTCATGATGTTGAGCGTGCCGCGCGGGAGGCGCGACATCGCCGCATACAGCGTCGTCGTCTTGCCCGACCCGGTGGGACCGGTGACGAGCACGATTCCATGGGGCTCGCGGATCAGCGCGTCGATCGTCGCCAGCGTGTCGTCGCTCATGCCCAGCGCGGTGAGATCGAGCCGTGCCGAATCCTTGTCGAGCAAGCGCAGCACGACGCGCTCGCCGGGGCCCGTCGGCAACGTCGAGACGCGCACGTCGACGCTCTTGTCGCCGAGCTTGAGTGCCATCCGGCCGTCCTGCGGCAGCCGCTTCTCGGCGATATCCATGCTCGCCATCACCTTGATGCGCGACACCAGCGCGGCATGCAACGCACGCGGCGGCTCGATGACATCGCGCAGCTCGCCGTCGACGCGATAGCGAACCACCGAGCGCGCCTCGTACGGCTCGAAATGAACGTCGGAAGCGCGCTCACGCAGCGCCTGCAGGAGCAGCGCGTTGATCATGCGGATCACCGGCGCGTCCGAGGTCGCGCCGAGCAGATCCTCCGCCTTGGGAATGTCCTGCAGCAGCCGCGCGAGATCGCCATCGCGCGACATGTCTTCGCTGATCTGCGCAACCGGCGCCGACGCCTCGTTGTAGACGCGGGCGAGCTCGGCCGCGAAGCGCTCAGCGTTGACCGTTTGCGTCTTCAGCGGTCTTTGCAGAACGCGTCCAAGCTCGGCGATGCCCTCCAGCGAAGCATCGGGCCGCGCGAGCACGAGCACCGCATCGCCGTCGTCGCGAAGCGGAAGGACACCGTGCGCACGCGCGAAGGCATAGGGAACGCGCCGCCCTGCAGAAGGCGACGTAGCAGATGGCGGCGCGACCGGTGCGGTGCCTGCGGTCACGGGCGCTATTTGGAAGGCGCCGGCTCCGCGGCGGGCGGGGTCGCAGGTTGCGCGGGCACCGGATGCAGCGACGAGGGAGTGAGTGGCAGGAACCAAGGCAACGGTACCTGCGAGGGCGGCGGCATCAATGACGATTTCGGCGTCAGCGGCAGCGACATCTGCGGATCGTCCAGATTGGGCAGCACGGGCGGAATCAGGTTGGTCTCGGGCTTGATACTGCGCTGCTCGCCGATGACGTAGTCGTAGCGATCGTTGGTGATCGACGCTCCCAGCGCCGCGCTGCGCACGATAGTGGGACGCAGGAATACCATCAGGTTGGTCTTGCTACGCGATCGCGTATCGTAGCGAAACAACGCGCCGGCGACGGGAATGTCACCGAGGAAGGGCAGCTTCTGCGTTCCGTCCGTCTGACTGTCCTGGATGAGGCCGCCAAGCACGATGATCTGACCATCGTCGATGAGCACGGTCGATTCGAGCGAGCGTTTGTTGGTGATGATCCCGGCGGGATTCGTCAGGTCCTGTACGCGCGAGACTTCTTCGTAGATCGCCAGGCGCACCGTGCCTCCCTCGGTGATCTGCGGCTTGACACGCAGTATGAGCCCGACGTCCTTGCGCTCGATGGTCTGGAACGGCGTGACCGTCGTCGTGGATCCAGTCTGCGCGTACTGTCCCGTGATGAACGGGACGTTCTGGGCGACGACGATCTTGGCTTCTTCGTTGTCGAGCGTGAGCATGTTAGGCGTGGCCAGGATGTTCGCGGTGTTGTCGCCCTGCAACGCGCGCACCAGCAGCGCCAGATTGGTGATCGTGCCCAGACCCGGGATGGTGATCGAACCGCGAATGATGCCCAGGTTCAGGCCGTTGGCCGCGCTGCCGAGGTTGAGCGAAGTGTCGATGATGTTGTTGCCCGAACCGCGCGCGCCGAAGTTGGTGCCTCCGCCGACGTACGAATTGGTGCTGTTCGCGCCCTGCAGGTATTGCCACTGGATGCCGAACTCGGCGGCGCGGTCGGCGCTCACCTCGACGATCAGCGCCTCGACGAAGACCTGCGCGCGGCGATTGTCGAGCTTTTCGACGATGGCGCGGATGTTGTTGTAAAGCGGCTCCGGCGCCATGACGATGAGCGCATTGTTCGCGGCATCGGCCTGGATGGTCACATTGCCTGCGGTGAAGGACGGCGATCCGCTGCTCGATGTCGACGCCAGCGCGGGCGCTGCGATCGGCGCCGAACCACCTGTACCGCCAGTGGCGCTGGTCAACGCGCTCCCCATCGCCGGCGCTGGCGAGAGTCCGCCGCCGGACGTGACATCACCCCCTCCGCCTCCACCGCCCAGCAGCGAGCGCAGCGTCGCAGCGACGCGCACCGCTTCGGCATTCTTGAGGTAGATGATGAACATGTTTCCGCCGGCGCGACCGGGTGTGTCGAGCTGCTCGATCAACGAGCGCACGCGCGCGACGCGCGCCGGACTTTCGGCGCGCACGAGCACGCTGTTGGAGCGTGGATCGGCGACCAGGGTGACGCGCTGCAGCGGATCGGGAGCGGCGCCGGTCGGACCGGATTCCACCAGAAGGCGATTGAGCATCTGCGCAACATCGAGCGCCGAGGCGTAGTGCAGCGTGACGACCGCGGGCTCGCTCGCGGGCGCGGTGTCCAGCGAGGCGATGATCTTGTCGATGCGGCGAAGGTTCTCTGCGTAATCGGTGATCACCAGCACGTTGGCGCTGGGCAAGGCGGCGATCGCGTTGTTCGGTGTGATCAGCGGACGCAGCACGTTGACCAGTTGCGTCGCCGACTCGTACTTGAGTGCATAGACCGATGTCACGAGTCGGTCGCCGCCGCCAGCGGCGCCGCCGGCGACCACCGGAGAGCCCTGCTGCTTGGCATCGGCTTCCGGAACGATCTTAGTGACGCCCTCGCCTTCGATTGCCGTGAAGCCCTGCAGGCGCAACGCCGAAAGCAGCGTGGGATAGACGGCCGAACGCGGCACCGGTCGCGCCGAAACGATGTTGATCGTGCCCTTGACCCGCGGATCCACAACAAAATTGCGGCCGGTCATCTCAGCAACCGCGCGCACGACCGCGTCAATATCGGCATTGACGAAGTTGAGCGTGACCGGCTCGTCGGCGGCCGCGGCCGGTGCAGCCAGCGCGACAGAGGCGGCCAAAAGGACCAGAAGTCTCAGTATTTTCATAGGCATGGCAACATGTGTTGCCGAGGCTCGCGAATGATAGCATGCGAGTCGAGGGGGG
>DASXBS010000138.1:0-10683 GCA_036491555.1 Casimicrobiaceae bacterium | reverse complement strand
TTCCTTTGCCAAATCCACACCAACAGTAGTAATCTCGTTCATGACTTCCCCTCTCGTTCAGATTGACGGATAGCACTTCAATCTTGGCACTTCGATGCCGTGCGGTTCAACCGCTTCGGGTAGGGGAAGTCCCTTCTATTCGCTCAACCCGGACGCTTACCAATCATGACTTCGCCTTCCAGTACATTCGCTGGAGGCACGCACCGCGCTTGCATCCCTCCCGTCAGTGCCTGACAGGCCCGACGTCCTGCTCCAGAGTCTGCAGTCGACCGCGCAGCTTCATAAGTACCGCACCCGCGGCACTGGGAATCGCAATTGGATTGTCGGCGATCGCATCCTCAATTACGTCGAGCATTTCGCGAGCATGGCGCACCAGCTCGGCGACGACAGAATCATCCGCGCCGCGCGCGTGAGCGTTGCGAGCATCCACAATGGCATCCATGAAAGCGTCCCACGCTCGCGCAATATCACTCATTGCGACTCCGTCAACCCTTCCATTTATTGCCCCCATGTCGCGCCGCAACGCTTCGATTCTCGGCCCCGCGATTGTTGCACTGATTGTTGAACTTTCTGGCCGGTTTTATTGGCGTCCCCACGGGGATTCGAACCCCGGTTACCGCCGTGAAAGGGCGATGTCCTAGGCCTCTAGACGATGGGGACGAGGCAGGTGGTGCGAGAAACGGGTGGTGGAGCTAAGCGGGATCGAACCGCTGACCTCTTGCATGCCATGCAAGCGCTCTCCCAGCTGAGCTATAGCCCCACAGCTGACCGGCGATTATAGCGTTTGCCCAGAGTTCTAGGCAACCGACGGCGCTACGTGGACGCAGCAAAGTGGCATTGCGCGGTCGGCATCGCCGATCCGTTATCATCGGCTCGCTCTGTCGGAGTCGACCATGTCCATGCCCTCGCCCACCGCGCCGACGCGTGCCGTGCTCGCAGATCGTGTCGTGCTCGTCACCGGCGCGAGCGGCGGGCTGGGTCGCGTGCTTGCGTTGGCATGCGCGAGCCGAGGCGCGACGGTCGTTCTGCATGGGCGCAGCGTTCGCAAGCTAGAGTCCGTCTACGACGAAATCATGGCGTCGGGCCACGCCGAGCCTACGATTCTGCCGCTCGATCTGGTGACCGCGAAGGCAGATGACTTCGGCAATGTCGCCAGCGCCCTGCAGGCGCAACACGGGCGTCTCGACGCAATCATCCATACCGCGGTGCAACTCGGTTCGCTGGGTCCAGTCGAGCATCAGAGCTTCGATGGCTGGCTGGCGACGACACGCGTCAATCTGCTTGCGCCATTCGGCTTGACGCGGTCACTGCTGTCGCTGCTGCGCGCCGCGCCAAACGCGAGCGTCGTATTCACGCTGGACACCCGTGGCGAAGATCCTGCCGCCTACTGGGGAGCCTACGCCGTAGCCAAAGCGGGATTGTCGGCGCTGCTTCGCATTCTGGCGGACGAATGGGAGACCGTGCCGACGCTGCGCGTCAACGGCGTCGTACCCGGACCTATGCGTTCACCGTTGCGCGCGCAGAGTCATCCAGGCGACGACAATGCAAGATTGCCGCCGCCCGACGCTTTCGCACCGCTTTATCTGTACCTGCTCGACGGGCAGCCGAAGTCCGAAAGCGGCGGAATCATCGACGCGTCGGCATGGCTGCGGGCGTGACTCGCGCTGGAGTGGTCGGGCATGTTGCCGCGGCAGCGCACTGCGATTAACGGCTGGGATGCGCGCTTGCTTGATCCCGGCCGGAGGGTAGCCTGGCTAGCCTGAGCAGGACGCGCAGCCGACGAAAATCATCCTGCGAAAGCATGTCTGGGAGCAATGCCAGCGTTCGTGCGCGTCGACGTCCCGGCGCATGGAAAACGATCGTCGTAAGCAATGCGCCACATACGAATCATCCGCGATGACCCCCTCGACACAGCGTCCGCTGCGCTCGTGCAGCGGATCTGGCGGTCGCTGCGCACGACAATTTCGGTGATCGCTCGAGGCGAAGAAAGCGTCACCCAACGCCACGCACACTGCAGCGCATACATGCCGATCACCACCACCGACCCTGCCTGCGCCCATGCAGGCAGGGGCAACCAGGCCACCAACCCGCAGGTCGTAGTGGTCGCGACAAGGACCGCCAGCGCCGCCATGCGCGAAGGTGCGAGCGGAGTGTGCACTGTCTGCAGGTCGGTCACTACTTTATTGCGCGCCACCCATGGGGCGCGCGTCAATCAGCCAAACGGATGATGCGTCTTGGGTTTAGGCCGTCGACGCTCGCGTTCCCTTCGCGAGGGTCAGCCAAGTTTCGACGACGGTATCCGGATTGAGCGACATGCTCTCGATATGCTGATCGACCAGCCACTGGGCGAGGTCCGGATGGTCCGAGGGACCCTGCCCGCAGATGCCCGCATACTTGCCCGCCTTGCGACACGCGGTGATTGCCATCGACAGCATTGCCTTCACCGCGTCGTCGCGCTCGTCGAAGGTTGCGGAGATCGCGCCCCCGGCATCGCGATCCACCGCGAGCGTGAGCTGCGTCATATCGTTTGAGCCGATCGAAAATCCATCGAAGTGCTCGAGGAACCGATCGGCGAGAACGGCGTTCGACGGAATCTCGCACATCATGATCAGGCGCAATCCGTTTTCGCCTCGGCGCAACCCGTTCTCGGCGAGAAGATCGACGACTTCCGTCGCTTCGCCGAGCGTTCGCACGAACGGCACCATGACCTCGACGTTGTCGAATCCCATGTCGTCGCGCACGCGCTTGAGCGCCTGGCATTCGAGCTGGAAGCAGTCGTAGAACTCGGAAGCGATATAGCGCGATGCGCCGCGAAAACCCAGCATGGGATTTTCCTCGTGCGGCTCGAAGCGCGCACCGCCGAGCAGGTTGGAGTATTCGTTGGACTTGAAGTCCGAAAGACGCACGATGACTTTTTTCGGCCAGAACGCAGCCGCAATCGTCGCTACACCTTCGCAGATCTTGGCGACGTAGAACTCGGTCGGGCTCGCATATCCGCCGATGCGCTGCGCGATGTCGCGCTGGAGCTCGGCCGGCTGTGCGTCGTATCCGATCAATGCCTTCGGGTGCACGCCCACGTTGCGGTTGATGATGAATTCAAGGCGCGCCAGGCCAACGCCTTCGTTGGGCAGGCGCTGGAACTCGAACGCGAGCTCCGGGTTACCGACGTTCATCATGATCTTGGTTGGCGCGGGGGGCATCTTGTCGAGCGCGACGTCGACGATGTCGATCGCGAGCAGACCTTCGTAGACATGACCGGTATCACCATCAGCGCACGATACGGTGACTTGCTGCGTCTCCTCGAGCACTTTGGTCGCATCGCCGCATCCGACGACTGCCGGAATGCCGAGCTCGCGTGCGATGATCGCTGCGTGGCAGGTGCGTCCGCCGCGATTGGTGACAATTGCGCTCGCGCGCTTCATCACTGGCTCCCAGTCGGGATCGGTCATGTCCGTGACCAGCACGTCGCCGGCCTTCACGCGATCCATCTCGCTCGCCGACGCGATCAGGCGAACTTCCCCCTGCCCGATCTTTTGCCCGATGGCGCGGCCGCTGGCGAGCACCGCGGAGCGCTCGTTGAGCCGATAGCGGCGCAGATTCTCTCCCTCACCCGCACGTGATTTCACCGTTTCCGGCCGTGCCTGCAGGATGTAGAGATGGCCATCGATCCCGTCGCGCGCCCACTCGATGTCCATGGGGCGGCCGTAGTGGCGCTCGATCGTGAGCGCGGTCCTCGCCAGCGCTTCCGCCTCGGCATCGCTGATCGAGAAACGGCTGCGCTCTTCAGGCGGCACCTCGAGCGTCGTCACGGACGCGCCCGCGCTCGACTGACCCGAATACACCATGCGAATCGCCTTCTCACCGCGAGTCTTGCGGAGGATCGCAGGACGTCCGGCGTCGAGATTGCGCTTGTAGACATAGAACTCGTCGGGGTTGACCGAGCCTTGGACGACGGTCTCACCAAGGCCGTACGCCGCGGTGATGAATACGACCTGGTCGAACCCTGATTCGGTATCGAGCGTAAACATTACGCCGGCCGCCCCGACGTCGCTGCGCACCATGCGCTGAATCCCTGCCGAGAGCGCCACCTCAGCGTGTGGAAAATTCTGATGCACGCGGTACGCGATCGCCCGGTCGTTGTAGAGCGAGGCAAAAACCTTCTTTACCGCTTGAAGAACATTATCTATGCCATTGATATTAAGGAATGTTTCTTGCTGGCCCGCAAACGAGGCCTCAGGCAGATCTTCAGCGGTCGCCGAGGAACGCACGGCGACTGTCAGCGACTCGGTATCCCCGCCAAGCACGGCGTAGGCATTGGAAATCTCCTCGATCAGGTTGCGCGGCAGGTCGGCGTCCTCGATCCACTGGCGGATCTGCGCGCCGGTCTGCGCGAGCTGGTTCACATCGTCGACATCCAGGGTTCGGAGCGCGGCATCGATACGGCCTGGTAAGTCGGCCCTATCGAGAAATTCTCTGAAGGCCTGCGCCGTCGTGGCGAACCCACCAGGAACGCGTACGCCTTGCGATGCGAGTTGCCCGATCATCTCGCCCAGCGACGCATTCTTCCCACCGACCTGCGCAAGATCGGTCATGCGCAATGCATCCAGCGAAAGGACGCGTCGCGGTTCGCTCATTGCTTAGTTCTCCAACCGTGCAGCCGCGAGCACAGCGCCGCGCGGTCGTCACAATTTTATCGTGAGGGCACGGCAGGCAGTTAACTTTGTGGGAGTACAACGTCGCACGCGAGACGCGCGACGGTCAGAACGCCGATTGCCGGGCTAGTTGGGACCGGTGACGTCGTCGATCAGCTCGCCCCGGTTCTCGCTCATTTGCTGCAAGAACGAATCGTCGGCGAGCTCCGCTTCCGGGCCATCCGGGCGTCGGTGCTTGCTGCGCACCGCACGGCGGAGACTGCGATAGAGATCCGGATGCGATTCCTTGAGGTAGCTGATGATCTCGAAGTCGACGCGCTTGACTTGAGACAAGTCGATCTGCTCGACGTGAACAAGTCGAAGCAGCTCGCGAACCGGCTTGGGCATCTCGCGCCCGCTCTCGTAGCGGGAGCCGCCACTTTGCGTGACGCCGATCTGGGTCCAGAACTGCTCCTGATTCAATCCCAGTCGCCGGCGTATTTCGCGCGGGTTCAGCACTCGGTCAAAGAGTTTCACGTTTTCTTCGTCTTGGTTATGGACCTACCAAACTGCGACGCAGCGGACGGAGCCACGGCACCCTCGAAAGACGACATTGGCATAATTGTTTATCAAAGCTGGTTTAGATGCAAGGGTATCCGGCGAACGGCGGCCAAAAGCCGCCAAAAGGACACCGATTATGTGACATTGCGACGAACGGGCCCCGTTTCAAGACTGAAGGCGTCCCCGATCTTGCTAGAATAGCCCTGCTTCGGGTGTCTTTTTGCCATTGGCTGGCCCCACTTCCTATGCCTCGCTACGACCTGCACAGCCATTCGACCTACTCCGACGGCCTGCTCGCCCCGGCAGCGGTCGCGCAACGCGCCGCGGCTCGAGGTGTCGAAGTCTGGGCGCTCACAGACCACGATGAAACCGGCGGCTTGGCCGAGGCGCGGGCGGCCGCCGAGGAAGCCGGAGTTCGGTTCATTCACGGCGCGGAGCTATCCGTGAGCTGGAACGACGTTACGCTGCACATCGTGGCCCTGGGCATCGATTCCGCCTGCGCTGTGCTGCAGGACGGCCTCGAGTCTATTCGGACCGGTCGCGACCGGCGCGCGCGGCAGATCGCGGCTTCCCTCGAAACCGCCGGCATCGAGGGGGCGTACGAGGGAGCGGCCTGCTACGTCACCAACGAGCGCCTGATCAGCCGCATGCATTTCGCCCGCTTCCTGGTCGAACGCGGATACGTTTCCGACGCCAAGGCTGTGTTTCGCAATTACCTTACGGCGGGCAAGCCGGGCTACGTCAAGCATGCGTGGGCTACGCTCTCGGATGCACTGGAATGGATCTCGACCGCGGGGGGGCAGTCGGTGCTGGCGCACCCGGGGCGCTATCCCATCGACGGCCGGCAGATGCGCGCGCTGCTCGCGGAATTTCGCGATCTCGGCGGCGACGCGATCGAAGTACTGTCCTCGAGCCATACACACGCGCAGGCTGCCGAATACGCCCGCCATGCGCGGGTGTTCGGACTGCTCGCTTCGTCCGGATCCGACTATCACGGCCCCGGAGAGAGCTGGATCGATTTGGGCGACATGCCCGAGCTGCCGGCCGGAGTCCAGCCAGTATGGAAGGACTGGTGACGATGCCTGACCGGCGAACGGTTTTCTTTGTCTCCGATCGCACGGGCATCACCGCTGAGATGCTCGGCAACAGTCTGCTTTCCCAGTTCGAGGACATTCGCTTCGACCGCGAAACACTTCCATTCGTCGACACCCCGGACAAGATCGACGAGGTCGTGCGTCGCATCAATGCCCGCGCGCAAGGCCAGGAAAAGCGTCCGCTGATATTCAGCTCGATCGTAGACGACGCGATGAGCGCGCAGCTCGCACGCGCCGATGCGCTGGTGCTCGATCTGTTCGGAACCTACATCGCGCCTCTCGAATCGGAGTTCGGGGCCAAGTCCTCGCACGCGGCTGGCCGCTCGCACGGCATCGCCAACAGCCACGAATACTTTGCGCGCATCGAAGCGGTCAACTTCGCCCAGGCGCACGACGACGGCGCGTCGACGCGGGACCTTGCCAAGGCGCAGGTGATCCTGGTCGGGGTCTCGCGTTGCGGAAAGACGCCGACGACGTTGTACCTCGCGCTGCAGTTCGGGATACGCGCCGCCAACTTTCCGCTGACTCCGGATGACTTCGTCGATCACAAGCTGCCGCGCTCGGTGCTGCCGCATCGCGATCGGCTGTTCGGCTTGACCATCGACGCCGAGCGGCTGTCCCAGATACGCGGCGAGCGGCGCCCGGGGAGCACGTACGCCAGTCTCGACAATTGCCGCTACGAGCTGCGCGAGGCGGATTCGCTGATGCAGCGCGAGAATATCCAGATGCTCGACGTGACAACCAAGTCCATCGAGGAGATCGCCACCACGGTCATGCACCGCGCCCACCTGCAACGCCACGTCTACTGAGCGCGCGCGTCAAGCCCGTAAGATCGGATCGCGTTTTCGCCACGCACGGCGGTGCGCGCTTCGGGCGAAAGACCGGCCAGCAGTTCGTCGGTGGCTTCGTTCCACCGCGCATAGCTCGCCGCCAGCGTCACGACCGGCCAGTCACTACCCCAGATCACACGCTCGCTGCCGAAGCAGTCCAGCACGTGGTCGACGTAGCGGCGCAGCAACGGGACGCTCCAGTTCGCGCCCGCTTCGGTTACCAGTCCCGAGAGCTTGCAGCAGGCCGTTGGATGCCTCGCGATCGCCGCGAGATCGTCGGCCCACGGCTGCCATTCGCCGTGCGCAACGCCGGGTTTCGCACAATGATCGACGATGACGGCGAGGTCGGGACGCTGGTCGAGCACGCGAAGCAGCGGCTGCAAATGCTGCGACTTGACCAGCGCATCGAAGCGCAGACCCAGACCGGGCATCGCGGCAAGCGCTCGCTGCACCTCGGGTCGAAGTATCCAGCGTGCGTCGGGCTCATCCTGAAGCATCGGGCGCACACTCTTGAGCATGGCATTGCTCGCCATGCGTGCAAGCACATCGGGCGCATCGGTCGCCGCGAGATCGGCCCATCCGACCACGCCGCGCACCACGTCGGAATTCTGTCTGGCGACTTCGAGCAGAAACTGTGTCTCCTGCACTGTGGGCGCGGCCTGAACGAGCACGCTCGCGTCGATGCCAGCACGCCGCAGCTGCGGACGCAGCTCGTCGAGGTCGAAGTCGCGATAGATGGCTTGCAGCGCCGCCGACGGACGCAGCCACCCGTAGTCGCCGCGATCCAGGCGCCACACATGATGGTGCGCGTCGACTCGGATCATCGTTCCGTCCTCGGCTTCGATGCCGCGGCGTCGATCCATGCAGGGTCGCGCGGGACGCTCCCGAAAGCGACGGCGGCGAAAATCGCCTTAGTCATCGATGCTATCCTAACAACCATGTCCCGCCCACTCAAAGCGCCGTTGCCCCGGCGTCTGCTATACGGCTCCGCCGAGCACGCATGACCGAACGCATTCGCGGCGTCTGGTGCGCTACCCTGACCCCGCTCGACGCGACGGGCGCTCCTGCCGCCCACACCCTCGCGATGCACACGAAGCGGCTCTTCTCGGCGGGCGTCGACGGCATTGCGCTGTTCGGCACGACCGGCGAGGGCCAATCGTTTTCGGTCGCGCAGCGTCGAGAGGGACTCGATGCCCTGCTCGGCGCAGGCATTCCGGGGCAACGCATCGTCGCGGGCACGGGCTGTGCTGCGCTGGCCGACGCGATCGAGCTCACGCGGCATGCGATCAGCGTCGGCACGGCAGGCCAGCTCGTCCTGCCGCCGTTCTTCTTCAAGGGACTGAGCGACGAAGGCATCTACGCGAGCTATGCACGGCTCATCGACGGCGTCGCCGATGCGCGATTCAAGCTCTACCTGTATCACATCCCGCAACTGAGCGGCGTCGCGATCCCCGCCGACGTGATCTCGCGACTGGCAACGACCTATCCGGGCATTCTCGCCGGCGTCAAGGACAGCGCAGGCAACCTGCAGCACACGCGAAGTCTGCTCGAGCGCTTCCGTTCGCTGTCGATCTTCGTGGGTCACGAGCCGCACCTGCCCGCAGCGCTTGCCGCCGGCGGTGCGGGAACGATCTGCGGAGTCGCCAACCTCTATCCCAGGCTCATCCGGCGCTTGCACGACATGCCGCAAGCGCGCGGAAGCGACGATCTCGCACGCGTGGAAGCGTTCGTTTCGCTGCTCGACCGCGTGCCCATATTCGCGGCTTTCAAGGCGCTGCTCGCGGAATTGAGTGGCGACCCGAGCTGGGAAACACTGTCGCCGCCGCTCGTGCCGCTCGATCGCGAAGCACAGCGCGCTTTCATAGCTTCGATCGCGCGCACGGGCATCGTCGCCGCCCGCGACGCTGCCTGACCATTCACTGGAGTACCGCATGAACGTCGCACTGCCCACCGAGGCCGAATTGACCGCGCTCGCCGCATTCGATACGCCCACTATATGCAACGCGCTCGAGCTGGTCGTGCCCGAGCGCCGAGGATATGGTTATACGACACGCGCCGCGGTGTGCGGATTTCCGGCGATGCCTCCCGTCGTCGGCTTTGCGCGCACGGTACGCATACGCGCTCGTCATCCTTCGGCGCTTCCCGCGGCCGAGCTTCGCCGCGCGCGCCATGAGTACTACCGCTACATCGACAGCGGACCGAAGCCTTCGATCGTGCTTCTTCAGGACCTCGACGATGACGCGGGCTACGGCGCATTCTGGGGGGAGGTTCAATCGGCTATTCACCGTGGACTGGGCGCACGAGCAGTCGTCACCGACGGCTCGGTGCGCGACATCGATCAATGGGCGCCCGACTTCCAGTTTCTCGCCGCGAAAATCGGGCCTTCCCATGCGTTCGTTCACGCGGTCGATTTCGGCGGCGAGATCGACGTCCTCGGCATGCACGTTGCCTCCGGAGACATCGTGCACGCCGACAGGCACGGCGCGGTCGTGGTACCGGCGAGCGCGGTGTCAAGGCTTCCCGAGGCAGCCCAGCTGTTGGCGCGGCGTGAAGGCAGGATCCTTTCGGTAGCGCGTGCTCCGGGATGCACGGCAGACCTGCTGATGAAGGCGATCGGCGAAGCTGACCAGATTCATTAGCGCGGCCGCGCCATGCGCCAGTCGGGTATCATTTCCGTCAGACGCCGGCGATGCACGGCGCACTCGTATTCGCCATCTAAGGAGGAAAATCATGACCGACGACATTCGTGACGATGCCGCCGATTCCACGCGGCGTCGCCTATTGCAGGCTGGAGCCGGCGCGCTTGCGCTCGGCGTGCTGCCGGGCGTCATGTCGCCGCGCGCGCAGGCACAGACAACGTTCGACTGGAAGCGCTACAAGGGCGAGCCGATCGAGGTCCTGCTCGTCAAAAGCCCGCGCGGCGATCTGCTCACCAAGTATCACAAGGAGTTCGAGGACCTGACCGGAATCAGCGTAGGCTCGGAGATGATTCCCGAGCAGCAGCAGCGGCAAAAGGCAGTGATCGAGTTCAACTCGGGCAATCCGAGCTTCGACGTCATCGCGCTTTCGTACCACGTGCAGAAGCGCCAGTTCGCCAAGAACAACTGGCTCACCGACCTGCGGCCGATGCTTGCCGACAAGGCGGTTACCGATCCCAACCTGGACTTCAACGACTTCGCCAAGGGCGGGCTCAATTACGCGGTCGAACCCGACGGCCGGGTCAACAGCCTTCCGATGAACCTCGACCCGTGGGTCGTCTATTACAACAAGGAGCTTTTCGACGCCAAGGGCATCGCCTATCCCAAGACCTTCGCTGAGATGACCGATGCCGCGGCGAAGCTCAACGATCCGGGCAAAGGCGTTTCGGGCTTCGTCGGGCGCGGACTCAAGAACGCCAACGTGCCGGTGTGGACCAGCTTCCTGCTGGGATATGGCGGTGGATTCGTCGACAAGAACGGCAAGCTGATGACCGACTCACCGGAAGCCATCGAAGGCGCGAAGATGTACGCGCTGCTAATGTCGAAATACGGACCGGCGGGTGTGGCGGGTTACAACTGGAACGAATCG
>DASXBS010000137.1:0-3339 GCA_036491555.1 Casimicrobiaceae bacterium | reverse complement strand
GCTGGATCTCGATGTACTGGCGCTTGGCCTCGCGCGCGAAGCCGGCGGCATCGAAGCCAGGGGGCAGCGGGTGACGCTGGATGCCGAAGGCTGCAGCAGCAGGCGCCGCAGTGGCGGGGGCTGCCTCGACATCCAAATTGGACGGGATGTGCCAGGTGGGCGTCGTCGACGAAGGCCGCGCCTGCGCGAAGGCATCACCCGAAGCGTCGCCAGCATCGCCGGCGTAGCGCAGCGGCGCACTCGCCGGCGCGCGCCGGCCGAGGAACGTACGCACTAGAAACACGCCACCCAACACGATAAAGGCGAGCACCAGCAGCGAGCCGAATCCCTCCGAAAGGCCGAAGTGCGACAGCAGCGCGGCGAGTCCCAGCCCCGCGGCGATGCCAGCAAGCGGACCCATCCACCGCGACATGCCCGACGGCGCGGGCTGCGCCGAGGCCGGAGGCGTCTTGGGTGCGGCGGCCGAAGCGGGGGACTGCGGTGACGCGGGCGTGGTCGCATTACCGGGCGCGGCAGGGGCGGCGGGATTGGCCTGCGCGGGTGATGCGCGCTGTGGCGTCACACTCTGGCGCTGCGCGCCGAAATTGCCGCCGCCACCCATGCGGCGCGCTTCCGCGGCGTCGTTCAACGTAAGGGTCGCGGCAATCGCGGTCAGCGTTACAAGGGTGATGATTCTCATGGCGTTTCTCTTTAAAGGTGGCACGTTGCAGGTGGGGCCGGTCGGGCCGTCACGCAAGCGGGTCGATCCAAGTTGCGCGCATTGTTTCGCACCTGTCAGCCAGCATACGTCATCCCGATGGCGGCCGCTATAATGTGTCTTGGTTCACGCGTTGGTCGCTCGCATTCCAAGGGGAACGAACATGCTCGCTCGATGGTCGATGGTCATCTGTCTCGCGGCGTGCGCGGCGTCCGCGTACGCGGAGGATTCGCGGCTCGATGCGGTCCAGAAAAACGGCGCGCTGCGCGTGTGCACGCCCGGCGACTACAAGCCGTTCAGCCTCGCCAAGCCCGATGGCACGTACGAAGGCATCGACGTCGATCTCGCGCAGTCGATGGCCAAGTCGCTGGGTGTCGAGGCGAAATTCGTGAAGACGAGCTGGCCCAAGCTCATGGACGATTTCGTCGACAAGTGCGACATCGCCGTCGGCGGCATCTCGGTTACGCTCGACCGCCAGAAGCGCGCGTTCTTCACCGAACCGTACATGGTCAACGGCAAGGCACCGATCACGAGGTGCGACAACGTCAAGAGATTCCAGAGCGTTGCCGACATCGACAAGCCCGGCGTGACGGTCATCGAGAATCCGGGTGGCAGCAACGAGCGCTTCGCGCGCGCTAACTTCAAGCAGGCGAAGATCGTGATCTTCGAGGACAACACCGCGATCTTCGACGAGATCCTCAAAGGCAACGCCGACGTGATGATCTCGGAGTCGGTCGAGACCCTGGTGCAGCAGAAGCAGCGCCCGGGATTGTGCGCGGTCAATCCCGACAAGCCGTTGCAGTATGGCGAGATGGGCTACCTGTTGCCCCGCGGGGACGTGGTATTCAAGGCGTGGGTCGACCAGTGGATGCACCTCGCCAAGGCCACCGGCGATTACGACCGGGTGGTCGCGGTCTGGATCAAGTAGCAGCGCGCCGATCGGCAGCGCGCGAGCTCGCGCTGCCGCGCACACCTGGCTGGCGTCTCAGCTCGTCGGCATCTGCGCGATCACCTGCGCGACGCAGGCGGTGAGCTTTTTGGCGTACGGCACGTGCAGGAACTCGTTCGGGCCATGCGCGTTCGCGTGCGGCCCGAGCACGCCGGTGATGAGGAACTGCGCGTCCGGGAAGTGCTTGCCCAGCATCGCCATGAACGGAATGGTGCCGCCTTCACCCATCGCCGCCGAGGGCTTTCCGTAGAAGCGCGACGATGCCTGGTCGATCGCCAGAGACAGCCACGCGGCCGTCGGCGGCGCATTCCAGCCGGTCGCCGCCGACTCGGCTTCGAAGCGCACCGTCGCACCGTACGGCGGATCGTCCTCCAGCGCGCGCTTCAACGCCTGCGCCGAGCGCCCGCCGTCGAGCGTAGGCGGAATGCGCAGCGAGAGCTTGAGCGAGGTTTGCGGTCGCAACACATTGCCCGCATCGGCGATCGAGGGCATGCCATCGGCGCCGGTAATTGACAGCGCCGGCCGCCAGGTGCGATTGAGCAGCGCCTCGGCGCGGTCGTCGACCATCGGGCGCATGCCCTTCGCGAACGGATATTTGTCGATGACGATCGCGCCGAGCACGTCGGCGGCGCGCCGTGCCTGTTGCGCACGCTCGGCGGGAATGTCCGCGTGGAACGCAGCAGGGAGGATGCGTCCGGTCGCCACGTCCTCTATGCGGTCGAGCAGGGCGCGCGCGATGCGAAACGATGACGGCACCACGCCGCTGGCATCACCCGAGTGCACGCCTTCGGTGAGCACCTCGACGCGAAGCGTTCCGCCGACCAGGCCGCGAAGCGAGGTCGTCGCCCACAACCGTTCGTAGTCGCCGCAACCCGAGTCGAGGCCGACGACGAGCGCGACGTCGCCCATGCGCGGCGCGAGCGCGGCCAGATACGCGGGCAGGTCGTAGCTGCCCGATTCCTCGCAGGTCTCGATCATGCCCACGCAACGCGGGTGTGCGACGCTGTGCGCCTGTAGCGCGCCAATCGCGGACAGCGCGGAAAAGATCGCGTAGCCGTCATCCGCGCCGCCGCGGCCGTAGAGTTTGCCGCCTTCGTAGAGGGGATCCCACGGTCCGTAGCCGTCGCGCCAACCGACCATCTCAGGCTGCTTGTCGAGATGACCGTAGAGCAATATGCTGCGGTCGCCGCGCGTGCCGCTTGCCGGAATGTCGAAAAAGATGAGCGGGGTGCGCCCGGGAAGACGCACGATCTCGAGCGTCATCCCCGAGATCGGCTGTTTTTTCGCCCATGACGCTGCCAGCTGGACAACGCGTTCGATGTGGCCGTTAGCTTCCCACGCGGGGTCGAAATGCGGCGACTTGGCCGGAACGCGGATGTACTCTGTGATGGTGGGAACGATCTGCGCGTCCCAGAGCGCAGCGATGCTCGAGGCCAACGTGTCGTGATTGATGGCGTGATCCATGAGGAGGGGCGATGGTCGCAATGGTGCATTATAGGTGCACGGGCGCCGGGCCGGCCTCAGGGCTGTTCAAGGGATGATGACCCTGTTTCGTACTCTGTGGGTCGTCGATCTCCTCACGGCGCTGGTCGCGGCGGCGTTTTTCGTCATCGGCGTCGCCGATGGCTCGGTATCGGGCGCCAACATCGCGTTATGGGCGGGGCTGCTCGCGGCCATCGCGATCGTGGTCGTC
>DASXBS010000136.1:0-12523 GCA_036491555.1 Casimicrobiaceae bacterium | reverse complement strand
CACTACGACGCAAACGGAAAGGAACGCAAAATCAAAAACAAAGACGCTGCGTGAGTCCGCTGAAAACCGGACATATGGCGTGTTACCTAAACCGGACATCTTGACGTGTTACGAACATTGATCGCGGATCGCGCGGCCGTTCGAGCAAAAAAAGCGCGGCCCGGGGGCCGCGCGAGGATTCCTGCCATAGGAGGAGAATGGAGGAATGTGTTCGCAGTGGGAAAGGAGGAGGATCCCGGGCCGCGAACGAGTAAATTCTTGCATAGTGCGCTGCACAACGCAACATCTTTTTGCGGCGCAATATGATAATTTGTCTACGACATACGGATCAATGAATCAACCCAGCCGTCGCGACGGCGCCGTCTAATGGAGCCAGCATTGAGAGCATCGATCGAATGGGTGGACGGGGTGAGTTTCACGGCTGAAACCGGCAGTGGGCACACCATTGTCATGGACGGGGCGCCTGATGCCGGCGGTCGCAACCTAGGGCCGCGGCCAATGGAAGTCGTGCTTGCCGGCACGGCGGCGTGCAGCGCCTTCGACGTCGTATGGATCCTCAGGAAGGCGCGGGCCTCCGTGAGCGGCTGCGTCGTCGACGCGGAAGCCGAGCGCGCCGAGGACGATCCCAAGGTGTTCACCCGGATTCATTTCAAGTACCGGGTGAGCGGCAAAGGTCTCAATCTGGCGCAGGTTGAGCGGGCCGTGAAGCTGTCGAAGGACAAGTACTGCTCCGCGACCATCATGCTGGCTAAGACTGCGCAGATCAGCTATGAAGTCGCGCTGGAGGAAGTCGCCTAGCGGGTTCAGCGCTCGGGCATGTCGCGCCGATCAGGCCGGATCGCGCAGCAGCCGGATCAGGCTGGAGGTATCCCAGCGACCCCCACCCTTGGCCTGTATGCGCGCGTAGAACTGGTCGATCAACGCGGTAACCGGCAATGCACCGCCATTGCGCCGCGCTTCCGCAAGGCAGATGGCCAGGTCCTTGCGCATCCAGTCGACCGCGAAACCGAAGTCGAACTTGTCCGCCGTCATCGTCTTGCCGCGGTTGTCCATCTGCCATGACTGCGCAGCGCCTTTGCCGATCACGTCGATGACTTGCTCGACATCAAGACCCGCACGGCGTGCGAAATCGAGTCCTTCCGACAATGCCTGCACAAGGCCTGCGATGCAGATCTGGTTGACCATCTTCGTGAGCTGTCCCGAGCCCGGTCCGCCCATGAGCGTGACTGCGCGCGCATAGGTCGCGAGCACGGGTTCGGTGCGCGCAAACGAGCTTGCTTCACCGCCGACCATGATTGTCAGCTTTCCATTTTCGGCCCCTGCCTGGCCACCCGACACGGGCGCGTCGAGAAACTCGACGCCGCGCGCCTGGGCAGCGGCGTGCACCTCGCGGGCGACGCCGGCCGACGCCGTCGTGTGATCGACCAGCGTCGAACCGTGCTCCATCGCGCCAAGCGCACCATTCGCGCCGAGCGCGACGGCGCGCACGTCGTCATCGTTGCCCACGCACATCAGCACGACCTCTGCGCCGCCCGCGGCCGCAGCGGGCGAGGGTTGCGAACGTCCGCCGAATTTCTCGACCCATAGCGCCGCCTTCGCCGGATTGCGGTTATAGACGGTGAGCGTGTGCCCGGCCCGCGCCAGATGCCCTGCCATCGGAAAGCCCATGACCCCCAGACCGAGAAATGCCAGCTTTCGCTTTTCCATCGTTATCCCCTGGAATTCGAACTGCCTGTTGATCAATACGCGCTCAGCGCGAGTCGAGCGCGGCGCGCGCCGCGTGCACCGCAGCGCGCACCTGTTCGGGCGCGGTACCTCCAGGATGATTGCGGCTCGCGACGGATCCGTCGAGCGCGAGCACCGCGTACACGTCTTCGCCGATCAGCGGTGAGAAACCATGCAGCGTCGCAAGCGAAAGCGTGGCCAGATCGCAGCGCTCCGCCTCGGCGTGGCGCACCGCGCGGGCCACCACCTCGTGCGCGTCGCGGAAGGCGAGCCCCTTGCGCACCAGATAGTCGGCCAAGTCGGTCGCGGTTGCGAAGCCTTCGCTCGCGGCGTCGCGCATGCGCTTCGCATCGATATGCATGCCACTGGCGATCAGGTCGGTCATGATCGCCAGCGTCGGCTGGAGCGTGTCGACGATGTCGAAGACCGGCTCCTTGTCCTCCTGGTTGTCCTTGTTGTAGGCGAGCGGCTGCGCCTTCATGATCGTAAGCAGCGCCATGAGATGGCCGTAGATGCGTCCGGTCTTGCCGCGAACGAGCTCGGGAACGTCGGGATTTTTTTTCTGCGGCATGATCGAGCTGCCCGTGCAAAAGCGGTCGGCGAGCTGAACGAAGCCGAAGCGTGGGTTGGACCAGAGTACGAGCTCCTCAGCGAAGCGCGAAAGATGCATCATCACAAGCGCGCAGGTGGCGGCGAACTCGATGGCGAAATCGCGATCCGAAACGGCATCGAGCGAATTGGGGCACAGCGCCTCGAATCCCAATTCCTTGGCGACGCGCTCGCGGTCGATCGGAAACCCCGTGCCCGCAAGGGCGGCGCTGCCTAGCGGAAGGCGGTTGGTCCGATGGCGGCAATCGCGCATGCGCTCGGCGTCGCGGGCGAGCATCGCGTCGTATGCCATCAGGTGATGACCGAACGTCACCGGCTGCGCGACCTGCAGGTGCGTGAATCCCGGCATGATGGTCGACGCATGCAGTTCAGCCTGATCGAGCAGCGCACGACGCAGCGCCGCCACGCCTTCGCTCAGCACGTCTATCGCGGTGCGCACGTAGAGTCGCAGGTCGGTGGCGACTTGGTCGTTGCGCGAGCGACCGGTATGCAGACGCTTGCCGGCGTCGCCGATCAACACGGTCAGCCGCTTCTCGATGTTGAAATGGACGTCCTCGAGATCGCGCGACCATGCGAACTCGCCGCGCTCTATCTCGCCGCGGATGAGTGCCATCCCGCGTTCAATGTCAGCGACATCGGTGGCGGCCAGAATGCCCGCGGCGCCGAGCATCCTCGCGTGCGCCAGCGAGGCGGCGATGTCGGCGTCGGCGAGCTTGCGGTCGAAGTCGACGGATGCGGTGTACAACTTGACCATCTCAGCAACCGGCTCATTGAAACGGCCGGACCAGCCATGCGAGGGCGAATGATCGGAATCGCGTGTACTCATGGCTTGCCTCACCCGGTGCTCTTCCCCACAATAGCCGGGCGGCATCGATCGTGGAGTGCCGTACGATGCGTTGCCGCGCTGGCCCGCGCTTTGTATCGAGGCGTGTTTCGCAGCGATTTTCGCGGTGCAAGGCGGCAAACGATGCGCACGATTATAAATCAAAACAGGGACCCGCTCGACCTGCCGGATCTGCGCAACCTTGGCACGATCCTGCGTATTCTTCTCGCGGTCAATGCGATGGTCTTCGTCGCCGCGGTGGCCGGAGAAACGCAGTGGAGCGCGATATCCGACGCATGGGTGCAGATGTCGGCGACCGTCGAGCCGCCGCTGCTGGTAGTTCTGCTGGCGCTTTACGCGCTGTCGCCTCGCCTGCTCGCAATGCCGTACGCGCAAGGCGCGGCGTCGGTGCTGGCACTCAGCGTCACCGTCGTGCTCGGATTCAATACGATTCTGGTGGCGACCTTCGGCGACGTCACCACGACAACGCTGTTGCGGCGGCTGCTGTTTGCGCTGGTCATCACGGCGGCGCTGCTCTATTACTTCGCGCTGCGGACCAAGGCGCTTTCACCGGCGATCTCCGAGGCGCGGCTGCAGGCCCTGCAGGCGCGGATCCGCCCTCATTTCCTGTTCAACAGCATCAACGCGGTGCTCTCGCTCATCCGCCGCGAGCCGAAGCAGGCCGAGGAGGCGCTCGAGGACCTGGCCGAGCTGTTCCGGGTGCTCATGCGCGACAACCGGCAGCTTGCGCCGCTGCTCGACGAGGTGACGCTGTGCAAGCAGTATCTCGGCCTCGAGAAGCTGCGCCTCGGCGAGCGATTGTGCATCGAATGGCACATCGACAAGATGCCGGAGGACGCGCTGGTGCCGCCGCTCGTGCTGCAGCCTCTGCTCGAGAACGCCGTATATCACGGGATCGAGCCGTCTAGCGCACCGGGGGTCATCGCGATTAATATCTTCCTGCGTCGTGGCGAGGTTCATGCGATCCTGCGCAACCCTTACCAGGCGGGAAGTCGCCACAAGAGTGGAAACAGGATGGCGCTCGCCAATATTCGCGAACGCCTTGCCTTGCACTTCGATGCCGAGGCCGGCCTCGAGAGCAAGGTGAACAGGGAGAGCTACGAAGTGCATATCCGGATGCCGTACCGTACCGTTCCGCAAAAAGGCGCGCATGCCTGACGTATTGCTCAAGGTGCTCATCGTCGACGACGAAGCGCCGGCGCGCCGCCGGCTGCGCGAGCTTCTCGACGATTGCACCGGCGCCGTGCCGCTGCGCGTGATCGGCGAGGCAGCGAGCGGGCGCGAGGCGTTGAACCTGCTGGGCAGCACGCCGGCGGACCTCGTGCTTACCGATATTCACATGCCGGACATGGACGGCATCGAGCTCGCGCGTCATTTGCTGAAGCTGGCTTCGCCTCCCCTGCTCATCTTTACGACCGCATACCACGAGCACGCGATCGCGGCGTTCGAGGTGCACGCCATCGATTACCTCGTCAAGCCGGTACGTGTGCAGCGCCTGCTTTCCGCGCTCGACAAGCTTCCCAAGCAGCGTCCGCTTACCGACGTCAAGCTCGACCGGCTGCCTTCTGCCGCACGGCGCTTCCTTTCGGTGACCGAGCGCTCGCGCGTGGTGCTGGTGCCGATCGAGGAGATCGTCTATCTCAAGGCCGAGCTCAAATACATCACCATCCGGACGGCGGAGCGCGAGTACTTGCTCGAGGAATCGCTGACCCGGCTGGAGGATGAGTTCGGCACGCGGTTCGTGCGCGTTCACCGCAACTGCCTGGTCGCGCGCGATGCGATCCGAGGCTTCGAGCGCCGTGTGACCTCCGACGGCGATGCGCACTGGGAAGTGCTGCTGCGCGGCGTCACCGAAGCATTGCCGGTTTCGCGGCGACAACAGTACATCGTCCGCGAGATCGGCCGCGATGCCGTGGCGTAGTCGAAGGCTTTCGGCGCGCGCCCGCGCGGATCGCGGACGCTGAGCGTGGCACCGCGCACCCTCATCTGCGGCTCGCTCGCGCAGGACACGATCATGGTGTTCAAGGATCGCTTCTCGCGCCACATCCTTCCCGACCAGACGCATGTGCTCTCGGTGTCCTTCCTGGTTGGCGACATGCGCCGCGAGTGGGGGGGATGCGCCGGCAACATCGCGTACAACCTCAAGGCGCTCGGCGGCGAGCCGGTGGTCATGGCGACCATCGGCGGCGAAGACAAGGAGTATCCGCAGCGGCTGGCCGCGCTCGGTGTCGGCATCGACGGCGTGCGCGCGGTCTCGGGAACGTACACCGCGCAGGCGTTCATCATCACCGACCTCGACGACAACCAGATCACGGCGTTCCATCCCGGCGCGATGAATCACGCGCACGAAAACCGGATCGCCGACGTCGACGACATCGCGCTGGGCATCGTTGCGCCCGACGGCCGCCAGGGAATGCTCGAACACGTGCGCGATTTCGCCGCGGCACGCATCCCGTTCATATTCGATCCTGGGCAGGGATTGCCGCTGTTCTCGGGGGACGAGCTGGTGTCGATGATCGACAGCGCGCGCTATCTCGCGGTCAACGATTACGAGGCGCGCCTGTTGAGCGAGCGCACCGGGTTGTCGCAGGCCGACATCGCGCGGCGCGTGGATGCGCTGGTCGTCACGCTCGGCAGTGAAGGCTCGCGCATCTACGCCGATGGATTCGTGCTGGATATCCCGAGCGTCAAGCCGGCCGCGCTGGTCGATCCTACCGGCTGCGGCGACGCCTATCGCGCGGGCCTGCTCTACGGCATCGCCCACGGCTGGGACTGGCAGCAGACTGGCCGCCTCGCGTCGCTGCTCGGGTCGCTCAAGATCGCCTCCCGCGGCGGACAGAACCACGTCATCGATCAAGAGACCATCGCGGCCCGCTACGCCGAAGAGTTCGGCGCCTCACCTTGGTAGCGCTGCACGACACGACGCGCTCGCGCGCCCGGTGACCCCCGCACGAGCGAATCGGCGCGGCGCGGCGCTTGCGCGCACGCCCCTGCCCCTGCGCCTCGTTCGCTATCTTCGCGTGAGCCTGCACGTGTTCCAGGGCGTCGCCACCACTGCGTTCGTCTTTCCGATGGTCGCATTGCCCCGACGGCGGACGCTCATCCAGCGCTGGAGCGCACGGCTGCTCGCGATGATGAATATCGAGTCGCGCACTCGCGAGGCGGGCGGCGGGTGCGACATCGGCAACGTCCTGATTGTCGCCAATCACGTGTCGTGGCTGGACATCTTCGTGCTTAACACGATCGAGCCAGCCCGTTTCATCGCAAAGTCGGAGCTGAAGGCGTGGCCGCTGGTAGGTCACCTCATCGCCGGTTGCGGGACGCTTTTTCTCGACCGCAGCACGCGCCGCGACGCGCGGCGCATCAACGAGCAGGCACGGCACGCGCTTGCTGCAGGCGACACGATCGCGATCTTTCCCGAAGGGACCACCACCGATGGATCGACGCTACTGCCGTTCCATAGCTCGCTTCTGCAGCCGGTCGTCGATGCAGCAGGCCACGTGCAGCCCATCGCCATACGCTACTGCACGGTCGACGGGTCGTTCAGTGACACGCCGGCCTATGTCGGCGATACAAGCTTCATGGCGTCGTTCTGGCGCGTGCTTGGCGAGCGGCGCCTGGTGGTGGAGATCACGCTGCCGCCCGCGCTTCCCGCCGCAGGGCGGCATCGGCGGGAACTCTCGCGCGAGGCGGAACGCGCTATTCGCGGGGCGCTGGACTTGCCGGCTGAAGGCTAGGGATCTGGAACAGCGCGTCGTCGTCGAGGCGCAGCGCACTCAAAGATCCGCCCCAAAGGCAGCCCGAGTCGAGCATGGCCACGCGCGGCGCGAGCATGAGCTCCAGCGTCGACCAGTGCCCGCAAAGCACGTAAGCTTGCGCCGACTTGCGCTCGGGATGCGCGAACCAGGGCGCGAATCCCGGCGGCGTGTGCGCCGGACCGCGCTTTTCGGCGAAGTCCATCGTGTCGTCGCCGGTGCAATAGCGAAGCCGCGTGCATGCGTTCACGATCACGCGCAAGCGGTCGAAGCCGGTCAGCGAATCCTCCCACCTTGCCGGCGCGTCACCGTACAGCTTGCGCAAGAATTCGTCGTGCCCCGGCGAGGCCAGCGCAGCTTCGACCTCGCGCGAAAGCATGAGCGCGGTCGCCGGAGTCCACGACGGCAGCAGCCCGGCGTGCACCAGCAGCAGCTCGCCTTCGCGAACCACGAGAGGACGCGCGCGCAGCCAGTCGAGCAGCGCGTCACGATCGCCCGCCTCGAGGATCGGTCGCAGCGTGTCGCGCCGATGCGGCTTGCGGTGACCGGCAGCAACGGTCAGAAGATGCAGATCGTGATTCCCGAGCACCGTCACCGCGGCATCGCCCAGCGCCATGATCTTGCGCAGCACGCCGAGCGAATCCGGGCCGCGGTTGACGAGGTCGCCGACCAACCAGAGTCGATCGCGCGGCGGGTCGAATGCGATCAAGCGCAGCAGCTGCTCGAACTCTTCAAGGCAGCCCTGGATGTCGCCGATGACGTAATGGCTCACCGGCACTCGCGCATGACTTGCGCGCCGCCTATTTCTTTTGCGACAGGATCCAGTTAACGAGCGCCTTGATGTCGGCGTCGGCAACCTGCGCATTCGGCGGCATGGGTATGGGACCCCAAACACCCGATCCGCCGTTCTTCACTTTTTGCTCGAGCTTTGCTGCCGCACTCTTGTCTCCGCTGTATTTGGCGGCGACTTCCTGATAGGCCGGCCCGACGATTTTCTTGTCGACGGCGTGGCACGCTGCGCAACCATCCTTTTGCATCATCGCCTGACCGCTTTGCGCATTCAGTGCCACGGGTGCGCCGGCGGGCGCGGCGGGTGGAGCTGCAGACGAGGCCGCAGGGGTGACCGGCGCCGCGGCAGCCGCAGCGATGGGCGCGGCCGGAGCCGCAGCGGCGCTCTCCGAGGCCGCCGTAGGCTGAGCAGGGGCCGCCGGTTCCTTGAATGTCGCGCCGGCGGCGTTGGCCATGTAGACGACCGCGCGCGCAACCTCGGTATCGGTGAGATCGGGATTGCCACCCTTGGGAGGCATCACCTTGCCATTTTGCTGCACGCCGTTGATCGCATGCTGGACCAGCGTCGGAAAGCCGCTCTTGATCGGCGCAGCCCAGGCGCCCTTGTCTCCAAACTTCGGCGCGCCGGCCACGCCGGTTTCGTGGCAGGTCTTGCACACCGACTGGAACACTTGTTCACCGGTCTTGTTGCCAGACACCGTGGTGTCGGCGAATGCGAGCGTTCCGACCGGCTGAATCCGCGAAAGCACCTGGTCCTCGGCGTCAGTGTGGCCCGCGGGCATCAAGCCTGTGACCAGCTGCGTGACCAGCCCGATGAGTGCGATCGGGACGGCAAACGCGAGCACCATCACGATGGCGAGCTGCTTCGGCGTCTTGATAAAGGAGGAATGCTCTTCGCTCATCGTCGCTTCCCGGCGGGGGTGAACAATGCGCGCGGTGAAAGCTGCGCGCAAAGCGTCGGATTATAGCGTGCAGGCGCGCTCGCCGCGAGACGCGGCCATGCGGTGGACGCTCCTTGGGGCGCCGCGTAGAATGCGCTCGCGTGCGCCCGTAGCTCAGTTGGATAGAGTGTTGGTTTCCGAAGCCAAAGGTCACAGGTTCGACTCCTGTCGGGCGCGCCACCACCCAATCCGCCGACATATCGCAGGCGCCGAAGCGCGGTGCGCCATCCCAGGCGTTTCGAGTGCGCCGCCGCGAACTTCGCGATCCGCTGCGCGCGTCCTGCGATCAGCCCACGAATCCGAGATCGCTGACCGTGAAGTTGCCGAGGTGCGGAAAGACCGCGCCGAGATCCGCTGCCGCGACGCCGAACCACTTCGCGAGCGTAGCGCCGTACTGATCCACCGACGTCGTCGGCAGCCAGCGTCCTTCGCTCTCGGCATCGCTTGGGCCTCCGAGCGCGAGTTGCGGGTACTGGCCGTAGAATGCGCCGCCGTGCACGGCATCGCCGATGATGAAATGGTGGTTGCCCCATGCATGATCGGTGCCGCCGCCCGATGCGGCCTGGAAAGTGCGCCCGAAATCCGACAGCGTGAACGTGGTGACCTGCGAGCCGACGCCGAGCGCCGCAGTGGCGTCGTAGAAAGCCTTGAGCGCGGGAGAGAGTTCTGCGAACAGCGCCTGCTGACGATTGAGCTGGTCGCCGTGCGTGTCGAAGCTGCCCAGCGAGACGAAGAAGATCTGCCGTTGCGCGCCCGTCGCGGCGCGCGCCTCGATCATCTTCGCCACCTGGAAAAGCTGGCTCGCCGTTACGGTCTTGAGATTCGCGAACAGCGGTGCAATGGTCGAATTCGCATTGGCGAGAATCGGGTTGACCATCGTCGACAGGTTAAGTCCCTGCGAGGAAATATCGCCTGCCCCGGCGACCAGCACGTTGTCCGAGTCGGCTGCCAGAAGCTGCTTCACCGCGGCGAGGCGCGCTGTGCTCGCGGCGCTGGCGCCGTAGCCTGCGAGAGCGAACGAGCCCGAGGCGGGAATCGCCAGCGGCGTCGTCGCCTGTCCGGCGGTGAACAGCACGCTGCCATCGAGCGACGTCACGACCGGAAACGATGTCGCCGCGTTCAGCGACGCGGTGCGGTCGGCGATGCGTCCGCCCCAACCGGTGCCCGATACACCGTCGGAGATGCTGCTTTGCCATTGCGCCTGCTGATCGGAGTGCGAATACAGCGACAGCGGCCGCAGCCCGGCGGCGTATTGCGCCTTGGTAAGGGGCTGCACCAGTGTCCCAACATTGGCGAGCACAGCGAGCTTGCGCTGCTCGAACAGTGTCTGCAGGTCGGCGAGCGCGGGATGCAAGCCGAATGGCGTGCCGGCGTTCGCGGGCTGAATCGGCAGCAGCGACGCCTGCGGGAGGTTGATGCCTGAACCTGCCGTCCGGACCGCGGCGTATTGTCCATAGCCTGCGGAGTCCAGCGGGATGATCGTGTTGTTACCGTCGTTGCCGCCGAACATGAACACGCATACCAGCGCCTTGTAGCCGCCCGCCTGTTGCGCATTGGCGGCGGCGACGAGATTGATTCCCCCCAGCCGCGATGCAAGACCTGCGCTCGACAGCGCGGCGAGATTGCGCAGGAAGGCGCGGCGACCGCGATTCGTCTCGTTCATGTTCAGCGCTCCACCTGGTATTCGGGCGAAGTGACCACGAGATAGAACGCGGTCTTCGCGCGGGATTGCGGATTGCTCGCCGGAACCGCGTTGATTGCAGGAACGATCGCCGCGCGCATCTCGGGCGACATCGTGCCGTGCATCATCGTCGCGCTCAGAGAATCGAGGAGCGCGCTGGGATCGGCGGCGAGCGAAGCAAGTGTGCCCCAATCCGGTAGGGTCCCGATCGCGCCTGGCAGCGTTGCGATCGGCGCGATGGTACCGAACGCGAGCGTGTTGGCGAAATTGTATCGATTGATCGCGGTGCTCGAATTCTGGATCGCGAATTCAGGAGCAACTTGCGCCGAATCGGGAAGCGTGTAGGTCGGCGGGTAGTAGTTGAACACCGACGCCGGGTAGAACAGCTGCTGGCCAAGCTGTCCGGATTGCTGGGCGAGATACACGCCATCGGTCTGCACCGCGAGCGCGCGCGCGGTGGCGGCGATATAGAGCACGGGCTCGCGCAGCTTGCCGTACGCCGCCGGGATCTTGGTGTACCCACGCGCTTCCGGATCGTTCAGGATCGCATTCACCACGGCGCGCAGATCTCCACGCACGCCGGCGCCGTTGTTGTTGAAGACCGTCGCGACGCGCGCGACGTACGTAGGTGAGGGATCGCCGGTGACCAGCTTCTGGATGAGTTGCCGGCCGATGAAGGGCCCCACATTCGGATGCATGAAGATGTTGTGGATCGCCGCCGCGAGATCGGTCTGGATGGTGCCGCCTGCGGGCAACCGCGCGCCGTTGAGCAGAAGCTTCGCACCCTTGTCGTGATTGGTGTCGACGCCGACCATGTCGCCGAGATAATTCCTCGGATTGTGCGTGCGCGCGGTGGCGCCAGGAAGCAACGGGTAGGTCCATCCCGTGAACACGTGCGCGAAGCCCTCGATCTCGTCCTGCCCATAAGTCGGAATCGGCTGGCCGCTCGCGTCGAGCTTGCGCGTTCCGTCCATGTTGAGCTGCCACACGCCGATCGAAAACAGCTGCATGAGCTCGCGCGCGTAATTCTCATTGGGGTTGATCGTGACCGACGGCTTGTCGTTGTTCACCATGTTCAGGTATTCGCCCATGACCGGCGAAAGCGTGACGCGGGTCAGTATCTGTTCGTAATTGCCGAACGCATTGTCGAGAAAGATCTGCTGGTAGGCGGCCATCGCGTAAGCGATGTTCACGGTGAGTCCCGACGTCACCAGAATCTGCGACAACGCGAAAGCAACGCGCTGGCGCAGCTGATCGGGTTTGTACAGCGCGTTGGTAAAGAAAGCATTCTGCAACAGGAACAAGGAATAGTAATCGCGACCGCATTGCGGGTCAGGATCGGCGGGACAGAACGTTGCCTGTTGCCCCGCGGGAACATACTTGAGCGACGGATAGGCGCTCGACGGCGCCGCGTATTGCTCGTCGAGATACGCCTGCGTGCCCACCTGCAGGACGTGCGCGATCGATGCGGGCGTGGGTCCGAAGCTCGTTTGCTCGAGCAGACGCACCGCGTCGGCGTTCTGCGCGGCGTCGGGTGACTGCGCAAGCACGGCCGCGTTCCACGCCGAGCTTGCGATGAGTGCGACGCAGAACGATGCGATGCGTGCGGCGCGTGGTTTTGTCATGAGGTTCTCCTTGTACGCGCTGCAGCGCTCATGTCGAACACGCAACTATTGTGTCCGTGCAGCATAACGCTGGCCCAGGTCGCGGTGTCGACCGCCTACACGCAAAGCATTTGTGGTGAAGCTTGCGCTGGGCATGCAGACCCGAAAAACGGATCGGTTCATGACGGCGACATGGGAGCGGGCCGCGTCTGTCGCGACCTCGGGAGAGATTTATCCCTGTTTCTGCACGATTCATCCCTTTTCTTCCATTTCACTTGCACAACAACACGTAAGTATCTATTTATGCTGAACTTCAGCGATGTGTACAACAACACGCCTAAGTCGTTGTTCGCAAACTGGATTTCTATTGACCACCCTGAAATTTTTGCTATATAGTGGCGAGAGGTGGGAAAAAGTGGGTGGAAGTGGGCGCTCACCTACTAACCAGAAGCCATAGCGGGAGGATCGGAGCGTGTTTCGAGGCGTCACCCATCTCGCGCTGGACAACAAGGGGCGCCTCGCCATTCCGTCGAAGCACCGCGGCGTGCTTGCTGATGGGAACAGCGGCCGATTAG
>DASXBS010000135.1:0-2226 GCA_036491555.1 Casimicrobiaceae bacterium | reverse complement strand
CTTTTCCTGCGGTACCTTCCGCTGCTGCCGACTCAGGTGCTGCTCACCAACCTGATGACTGATTTTCCCGAGATGACCATCGCCACCGACAGCGTCGACAGCGAAACGGTCGACCATCCGCGGCGCTGGGACATCGGCCATCCGCAAATTCATGATCACCTTCGGTCTAGTCAGCTCGGTGTTCGACTTTCTTACCTTCGCAGCGCTCTTGCTGCTGCTGCATGCGGACCAGGCGCAGTTCCGAACGGGCCGGTTTCTAGAGTCGGTGATTTCGGCGTCGCTGATCGTGCTTGTGATTCGCAGCCAGCGGCCGTTCTTCAAAAGCAAGCCGTCGAAGTATCTGCTGGTTGCGACGTTCCTCACCATTGGTGGCACGGCGGCGCTGCCCTACACCGCGCTGGGACAGGTCTTCGGCTTCAGCCCCGTTCCCTCATCGTTCCTGCTGGTGATCGTGGCGATCCTCGTGCTTTACGTCGTCGCGGCCGAGATCGCAAAGTCGATGTTCTACGCCAAAGTGAAAATGTAACGGTGGTACGAAGCCGACGTTTCGCGCTCGAGGCACGCGAGGCGAGTTCGTCGCGCCGGGAATAGGAATCGACGGCAAGCTGTTCGCACCTCGTCCTCGATTGACTTTGAGCAGGAGCGCACCGGCGCCCGATGGTCCGTCCACGCGCTTCGCCCTGAAGACCGCCGTCAAATGACGATTCTGTTCCGGATATCAGGCTCGCTCGTGCTCGCGCTGGCCGCCTCACTCGTCTGGACACCGAACGCCTCCGCGCAGGTCGTCGTCCACAGCAACGAACATCTCTCGTCGACGCGCCCGGAAGCGTGGGCGATGAACTACGTGGGCGCCTCCACGTTGATGACCTCGTTCGGGGAAACGCCCGCGCTCGCCGAGGCGAGCTGGATGTTCGCCGGCGACCTGGGCTACATCCCGAAGCTGAGCGATGCGCAACAGCGCATCGGCTTTCACGGCGTCAAGCAGGAGGATCTGAACAAAACACCGGTGTTCGGAAGAATTCGAGTCATCCTCGGCCTTCCGGGTGAGTTCGTCGCGGAACTCGGGTATACGCCGCCGCTTTCGTATCACGGTGTGCAACCGCTGGACTTGTTCGCGTATTCCATCGGACGGCGCATCTTCGAGCGTGACGGCTTCACCGAATCGCTACAGGCGTTTGGCCAGACCGGACGCGTGCAAGGTGACATCACGTGTCCGGCACGGCTCGCCGGCGTCGACGACCCGGTGCGAAACCCTTACGGATGCCAGGCGGCATCCAACGACCACGCCTTCCTTACCTATTACGGTGTCGAGGCGACTTCGGCATGGACGAGGCAGGCTTGGCATGCGCACGCGAGCCTCGGTGTAGTGCGCACCGAGTTCGCGGTCGAGGTCGATGCGCTTACGTTTTCGGTGCGCGATCGATCACGCCTGGTCGCGCGCGGCTATCTGCCATTCGGCACCCTGGGTGGCAGCTGGGACCTCGACTCGCACTGGAACCTTGGCGCAGAAGTCCTCTACGTTCCGTTGCGGGTACAGCGCGAGCTCGACGGCCCAACGACCAGCGACCCGCTCACCAGCGCTCGCCTGCAACTGGTGTATCGATTCGACTGATAGATGTCCAAGCGCTAGACTCCCCCACGGCACCGACCGCCGTTGCGGACTAGCCAGCGTTGCGCCCCCCGATGCCGCGGAGCCGAGCCTTGCTGATCGCCCTCATGTCCGATATCCACGCCAACGTCGAGGCGCTGGAAGCATGCCTGCGCCACGCGAGTGACCGGGGCGCCGATCGCTATGCCTTTCTCGGAGATTTCGTGGGCTACGGTGCCGATGCCGCGACGGTGGTGGACATCATCGCCAGCCGCGCCGCCCAGGGTGCCGTCGTCATCCGCGGAAACCACGACGAAGCCATCGCCAGCGAGCATAGCTATTTCAATGAGGCCGCCCAGGCCGCGCTCGACTGGGCGCGCGCGACGCTGAGCGCCGAGCAGAAGCGCTTTCTCGCATCGCTGCCGCTCGTCGTGCACGAAGACGAGGTCTGCTACGTGCATGCGTCCGCGGCGTCACCCGAGCGTTGGGATTATGTCGACAGCGCCTCGGCGGCGAGTCGTTGCGTCGAAGCTGCGCACGCAGCGTACACCTTCTGTGGCCATCTGCACGATCAGGTACTGTACTTCGAGCGCGCGCGCGGCCGTATGAGCGCGTTTCGGCCCGCTGCGGGCACTCCG
>DASXBS010000134.1:0-7882 GCA_036491555.1 Casimicrobiaceae bacterium | reverse complement strand
AATATGGTCAACACCTTCCCCGGCCTGGTCGTGCCGCTGATCGCCAGCGCCACCGCCACCCTGCTGTTCCGCCAGACCTTCCTCGCCATCCCGGACGAATTGATGGAAGCCGCCCGCATGGACGGCGCCGGCCCCTGGCGCTTCCTGAAAGACATCCTGCTGCCGGTCTCGGCCGCCAATCTGGCCGCGCTGTTCGTCATCCTGTTTGTGCTCGGCTGGAACCAGTATCTCTGGCCACTGCTGATCACCACCGACGAATCGATGTACACGTCAGTTATAGGCATCAAGCGCATGATCGCGGGCGGTGATGCGGCGACCGAATGGAACCTGGTCATGGCGACCGCGATGCTGGCGATGTTGCCGCCGGCGGCGCTGGTGCTGCTGACGCAGAAATGGTTCGTCAAGGGTCTCGTCGATACCGAGAAGTGACGGCATAACTTCATGGCCAAAGTCCAGCTTCGCGACGTACGCAAGAGCTACGCCACCCTCGAGGTGATCCATGGGGTGAGCATCGACGTCGCCGACGGCGAGTTCATCGTCATCGTCGGCCCTTCCGGTTGCGGCAAGTCGACGCTGCTGCGCATGGTCGCGGGGCTGGAGGCGATCACCTCGGGCGAAATCGTGATCGGAGACCGCGTCGTCAACGCTCTCGAGCCCAAGGACCGCGACATCGCGATGGTGTTCCAGAACTACGCGCTCTATCCGCACATGAGCGTATTCGACAACATGGCGTACGGGCTCAAGATTCGCAAACTCTCGCGCGCAGACATCGAGGCGCAGGTGAACCGCGCCGCGGGAATCCTCGAGCTTGGCCCGCTGCTTCAGCGCAGGCCCGGCCAGCTTTCAGGAGGCCAGCGCCAGCGCGTTGCGATGGGACGCGCCATCGTGCGCGAACCTGCCGTGTTCCTGTTCGATGAGCCGCTGTCCAACCTCGACGCGAAGCTTCGGGTTCAGATGCGCTTCGAGATCCAGAAGCTGCATCGGCGTCTGGGGACGACCAGCCTCTACGTCACGCACGATCAGGTCGAGGCGATGACGCTGGCTCAACGCATGATCGTCATGAACGCCGGTCGCGCCGAGCAGATCGGCACGCCGATGGAGGTCTACCAGAATCCGGCGACCGCCTTCGTGGCGGGCTTCATCGGATCCCCGGCGATGAACTTCGTCGAAGGCAGCGGCGACGGCGCAGGCCGGGTGGCGCTCGACGGAGCGGCGAGCATCGCCGTGCCGGCCAGCATCGCGAGCGGCCGGCGCGTCATCGTGGGGGTCCGGCCGGAGCATCTCGCGCCGAGCAATCCGAGCCAGGCGAACATGGTCGGCAGCGTCGAGGTCGTCGAAGCGCTGGGCGCCGACACGCTGATCCATGTCGCGGTGGGCGGTCGCACGATCATCGCGCGCATGCCGCAAGGCATCGCGGTGCGCGCGGGGGAGCCGATCGCGCTCGCTGCCGCGCCGGACAAGGTCTACTTGTTCGACGCCGAGACCGGCAAGCGATTCTCTGCATGACGGCGTGGCCGTATCCCCGGCGGGTGGCGCATCGCGGCGCCGGAAAGCTCGCGCCGGAAAATACCCTCGCGGCGATGCGCGTCGGGCTCGCGCACGGCTACCGCATGGTCGAGTTCGATGTGAAGCTCTCGGCGGACGGTGTGCCCTTCCTGTTGCACGACGACACGCTCGATCGCACGACCGACGCGCGCGGGCGCGCCGATGCGCTCGACTGGAAGGAGCTCGCCCAGCTCGATGCCGGAAGCTGGCACTCGTCGGCGTACGCGGGTGAACCGATTCCGACGCTGGCGGCGATCGCGCACTGGGCGCTCGCCAATGGCGTCGCCTGCAACGTCGAGATCAAGCCGATGCCTGGACGCGAGCGCGAGACCGGTGCTGCGGTGGCGCTCGATACGCGCGCGCTATGGCGCGATGCCGCGACTCCGCCGCTGCTGTCATCGTTCTCCGAAGAATCACTCATTGCGGCACGCGCCGCCGCGCCCGAACTCGCGCGCGCCTTGCTGCTCGAGGAAATTCCGCCGGATTGGGAATCGCGGCTGGCACGGCTCGACTGCGTGGCCATCGACGCTAACTTCCGCGCGCTCGGTGCACCGCTGGTCGCCGCAGCGCATCGCGCGGGCTACAAGGTGCTTACGTACACGCCGAACGAGCCCGAAGTCATCGCGTCGCTTTCCGCATGGGGCGTCGATCTCGTCATCACCGACGCCATCGATCGCGTCGCACCCTGACTACGCCCAGTCCTTCGCGCGCTTCACCGCCTTGTCCCATCCGGCCTTGAGCGCCGCGACGTGGTCGCGAGACATCGCGGGCTCGAAGCGACGGTCGACCTGCCAGTTCGCAGACACCTCGTCGCTGTCGCGCCAGAATCCGACCGCGAGGCCCGCCAAATACGCAGCGCCCAGCGCGGTCGTTTCCAGCACCGTCGGGCGCACGACCGGCACGCCGAGCATGTCGGCCTGAAACTGCAGCAGCAAATTGTTCGCCGCCGCTCCGCCGTCGACGCGCAATTCCGCGAGCTTGACCGAAGCGTCGGCCTGCATCGCGATGAGCACGTCGGCATTCTGATACGCGATCGATTCGAGCGCGGCGCGCGCGAGATGCGCACCGGTGGTCCCGCGCGTGATGCCGAGAATTGCGCCGCGCGCGTAAGCGTCCCAGTGCGGCGCGCCGAGACCCGCGAACGCCGGGACCATGTACACGCCGCCGGTATCCGCGACGCTCGCGGCGAGCGCCTCGACGTCGGCGGCGCTGCGCACCAGCTGCAATCCATCGCGCAGCCACTGCACTACGGCGCCGCCGATGAATACGCTGCCCTCGAGCGCGTAGTCGGTGACGCCGCCGCGGCGCCAGGCGATGGTCGACAAAAGATTGTGCTTCGAAGCCACCGCCTGCCTGCCGGTGTTGAGCAGCATGAAGCAGCCGGTGCCGTAGGTGTTCTTGGCGAGGCCGGGATGGAGGCACGCCTGCCCGAAGAGCGCCGCCTGCTGGTCACCCGCGATGCCTGCGATCGGGACCGATGCGCCTCGCAACGCCGCATGAGCGCACACGCCCGACGAGTCGACCACATTGGGCAGCACGCTGCGCGGAATGTCGAGCAGCGCCAGCAACTCGTCGTCCCACTCGCCGCGATGAATGTCGAAGAGCATCGTCCGGCTCGCATTGGAAGCGTCGGTGACATGCGCGGCGCCACCCGAGAGCTGCCACACCAGCCACGAATCAACGGTGCCGAAGGCGAGCTCTCCGCGCATGGCTCGCTCGCGCACGCCGCTGACGTTGTCGAGCAGCCACCTGAGCTTGGTGCCCGAAAAGTAGGCATCGACGACCAGCCCGGTTTTGCGCTGGATGAGCTCGCCGTGCCCCGCCTCGCGCAGCGCGTCGCACATGCCCGCGGTGCGCCGGTCCTGCCAGACGATGGCGCGCGCAACGGGGCGCCCGCTTGCACGCTCCCACAGCACCGTGGTCTCGCGCTGGTTGGTGATGCCGATCGCCGCGAGGTCGGTGGCATCGATGTGCGCCTTGGCGAGCGCCTCGGCGAGCACGCCCGACTGCGTCGCCCAGATTTCAGTGGGATCGTGCTCGACCCAACCCGGTTTCGGGTAATGCTGCTTGAACTCCTGCTGCGCCACCGCGCGAATCGACCCTGCATGGTCGAACACGATGGCTCGGGAGCTGGTCGTACCCTGGTCCAGCGCAAGCACGAACGGCATGGCGTCCTCGTTGTCTGTTGCGCTGTCGCCGCGTAGAATCGCGTCTTTCGCGGTGCCGTCGACAGCGTCGTTGCGCGATTGTAGCGACTCCCGGATGGGACTCCCACCGCGGCGGCGCACTTCGCATGTATTGCGTCGGCCCTCCGTTTTCCAATCGTCTCCGATTCGAGATGCCGCTTCCCTCCAGCCCGGCCGACCGGACCCGCCTGCATACCCGGCGACTGACTTTCGATTGCTTCCAGCGCAGCGACCGGCTGTTCGACATCGAATGCCACCTGAGCGACGTCAAGGATCATGACTTTGCGCTGCTCACCGGCAAGCGCAGCGCGGGTGATCCGGTCCACGACATGTGGGCCCGCGTAACCATCGATCGCGACATGATGATCGTCGACATCGACGTGTCTTTCGACGCCATGCCCTATCCAGGCGCCTGCGACCGGATACGCACGGCGTACCGCAAGCTGATCGGCCAGAGCCTGCTGCGCGGATTTCGGCAGAAGCTTCACGAAGCCATGGGCGGCGTGCACGGTTGCACGCACGTGACCGAGATGCTTGCGGTGGCGCCGACACCGGCGATCCAGATGTTCGCGGGGTTGAGCCGCGAGGTCGAAGCCGGTAGCGCAAAACCCTTCCAGCTCGACCGTTGTCACGCGCTCGAGACGACCACCGACACCGTTAGCCGTTACTATCCGCAGTGGTACCGTGGCGTGGCATGACAGCGCGCCGTTCGGTTTGATTCGTTCAAGGACTCGCCGGTGAAAATCCACGAATACCAGGGCAAGGAAATATTTCGGCGCTACGGCATGCCGACCCCGCGCGGCATCCCCGCCTTTTCCGTCGACGAGGCGGTGAAGGCGGCGCAGTCGATCGGCGGAAAGGTATGGGTGGTCAAGGCGCAGATCCATGCCGGCGGACGCGGCAAGGGCGGCGGTGTCAAGGTGGCGAAGTCGATCGACGAGGTGCGCGATCTCGCCGGCAGGATCCTCGGCATGCAGCTCGTCACCCATCAGACCGGACCTCACGGTCAGAAAGTTCGGCGACTGCTGATCGAGGAAGGTGCCGACATCAAAAAGGAGCTCTACGTCGGCATGGTCGTCGACCGCGTATCTCAGCGTGTCGTGCTCATGGCGAGCTCCGAGGGCGGTATGGACATCGAGGAGGTCGCAGCACACACGCCGGAGAAGATCCACCGGGTCACCATCGATCCCGTGAAAGGGCTCACCGATGCCGACGCTGACGACGTTGCGCGCAAGATTGGAATTCCTGAGGGCGCGATCGCGCAGGCACGCGCGGTACTGCAGGGACTTTACCGCGCATTCGACGAGACCGATGCATCGCTCGCCGAGATCAACCCGCTCATCGTGACCGGCGACGGCAAGGTGGTCGTGCTCGATGCGAAGCTCAACTTCGATGCCAACGCGCTGTTCCGCCACCCGGACATCGTCGAGATGCGCGACTTCGACGAGGAGGACCCGGCCGAGATCCAGGCCTCCAAGTTCGACCTTTCCTACATCTCGCTCGATGGCAACATCGGCTGCCTGGTCAACGGCGCCGGTCTGGCGATGGCGACCATGGATACGATCAAGCTGTTCGGCGGCGAGCCCGCCAATTTTCTCGATGTCGGCGGCGGCGCGACGCCGGAGAAGGTGACCGAGGCGTTCAAGATCATGCTGAGCAATCCGGGACTGAAGGCGATCCTGGTGAACATTTTCGGCGGCATCATGAAGTGCGACACCATCGCGCAAGGCGTCATCGCTGCGGCGCGCGAGGTTCAGCTCAAGGTACCGCTGGTCGTGCGCATGAAAGGAACCAACGAGGAGCTCGGACGAAAGATCCTCGCCGAGTCGGGCTTGCCGATCATCACCGCCGACAACATGGGCGAGGCTGCCCAGAAGGTGGTTGCCGCGACGGGAGGATCTTCCTTGGGCGGCGCGAACAGCAATCGGGCGGACAAGCGATGAGCATTCTGGTCGATAGGAACACCAAGGTGATGACCCAGGGCATCACCGGCAAGACCGGGCAGTTCCACACGCGCATGTGCCGCGACTACGCCAACGGAAAGGAATGCTTCGTCGCGGGAGTCAATCCCAAAAAGGCGGGTGAGGATTTCGACGGGATTCCGATTTATGCGACGGTGCGCGAAGCCAAACAGGCGACCGGCGCCACGGTGAGTGTGATCTATGTGCCGCCGCCATTCGCGGCGGCCGCCATCGACGAGGCTGTCGATGCCGACCTCGATCTGGTCATCTGCATCACCGAGGGCATCCCGGTGCGCGACATGATCCGCACGCGTTACCGCATGCAGGGCAAAAAGACGCTTCTCCTGGGACCGAATTGTCCGGGCGTCATCACGCCTGACGAGATCAAGATCGGCATCATGCCCGGCCACATCCATCGCCAGGGGCGCATCGGCGTCGTGTCGCGCTCGGGAACGCTGACCTACGAGGCGGTCGCGCAACTCACCGAGCTGGACCTGGGTCAGTCGACAGCGGTAGGCATCGGCGGCGATCCGGTCAACGGACTCAAGCACATCGACATTCTCAGGATGTTCAACGACGATCCGGGCACCGATGCTGTCGTGATGATTGGCGAGATCGGCGGCACCGACGAGGAGACTGCCGCCGAATGGGCGAAGACGAACATGAAAAAGCCCGTCGTCGGATTCATCGCAGGCGTTACTGCGCCGCCGGGCAAGCGCATGGGCCACGCCGGCGCCATCATTTCCGGCGGCAAAGGGACCGCGCAGGAGAAGCTCGCGGTGATGGAAGCCGCTGGCATAAAGGTCACGCGCAACCCCGCCGAGATGGGAAAGCTGTTGCAGTCGGTTCTGTAGCGCGCTCGATACGCGCCATGCTCGAGTGGTCCACGCCGCAATTCTGGCTGGCGGTATCCCAGATCATCGCCGTCAATATCCTGCTGTCCGGCGACAACGCGGTGGTGATTGCGCTCGCGTGCCGAAACCTGTCTCCCAAGCAGCGCAAACAGGGCATTTTCTGGGGTGTCGTCGGCGCGATCGGGTTGCGCATCGGGCTCACTTTTTTCGCGATGACGCTGCTCTCGAATCCGTATCTCAAGCTTGTCGGCGGCGTGCTCCTGATCTGGATCGGCATCAAGCTGGTGGCCGAGGAAGACAATGCAGAGCACCACGTGAAGGCAAGCGACCGCCTGCTGGCGGCCGTCTGGACCATCATCGTCGCCGATGTGGTGATGAGCCTCGACAACGTGATGGGCGTCGCCGCTGCGGCGAAGGGAAGCGTGCCGCTCATCGTGTTCGGATTGGCCGTGAGCATTCCGATCGTGGTCTTTGGCAGCCAGGTCATCATGCGGCTCGTCCACCGCTTCCCCATTCTTGTCCTCGCTGGAGGCGGTCTTCTCGGTTATATCGCCGGCGAAATGATGGTGGAGGATCCGGCGATCGCGCCCTGGGTGGCGGTCAATGCCAAGGCGTATGTGTGGCTCGCGCCGGTGGCCGGGGTATTGGTTGTCTTAGCGGCTGGTCTTTGGCTGACTCGTCAGCGCCAACCGACCAAGGCATGAAACGGGTTTCCTAGCCTACGTTAGCAGCCGCGGCCCGTCCTGAACCATGAGCGAATTGCGAAAAGTCCTGAACGTCGGCGGTGGAAACAAGGGGATTCCAATTCCGGCGTATTACATGGGGTGGCAAATTGTGCTGCTGGATATCGACCCCGACGGTCATCCCGATATCTGCTGCGACGCACGCGATCTCAAGAGCATTCCGGGCAAGCAATTCGATGCAGTGTATTGCTCGCATAACCTGGAGCATTACTACGCTCACGTCACGCATGATGTATTGCGGGGTTTCGTTCATGTCCTGCGCGACGACGGTTTCGCAGACATTCGTGTTCCAGATATCGCCGCCGTGATGGCGCATGTGATGGCTCACGGGCTCGACATCGACGACACGCTGTACCAGTCGACGGCCGGCCCGATCACAGCCAAGGACGTGCTCTATGGGTACGGCAGGGAGCTGGTGGAGACCGGCAACGACTTCTACGCGCACAAGACAGGGTTCACCGAAAAATCGCTGCTTCGGGTCTTGCGCGAGAGCGGCTTCAAGGACAATTACGTCGCGAAACATGATTTCCAGATCGATGTGCTCAGCTTCGTTGCCGAGCCCAACGCCTGGCAGCGGACGACTTTTGGTCTTT
>DASXBS010000133.1:0-22590 GCA_036491555.1 Casimicrobiaceae bacterium | reverse complement strand
CGCCGTTGGGGTATGCGGCGAAGAGCTCGTAGAGCCTGCCCGCGTCGCGATCGACGATGAGGACGTGACGATCGCCGCTGCCCTGCGACCCGCCCTCGATCGGCGCGTCCGGTGGGATGGGGTAGGGACCCGGGTCGCTTTCCGGGGCGTAGTCGAAGCTGACCGCCACTTTCGGTTGCGCCGAGGTGACGACCACGAAGGGAATGCCGTTCGGCGCGCCGGCGTACACAGTGCCGAAATCGGCGTGCGCGCTGCGCGTCGCGCCGATGGTATTGATGTACGCCGCCGAGTTGACATCAAGCGGCAGCGTATCGATCGGCACGTTCCAGACATTGTTAGCCGGGAACATGGGCCGCACCGAAATCGCGTCCGATGCGCAGGCCAGGGTCGAAACGGCCACGATCGCGAACACGGGTAGCTGCGCGAGCGACACGAGCACCTGCATATGCCCTTTGTTCGTCATGCCCGATTATGCCAATATCATAATGGCCGGGCAACCCTCTCCGGCGCGGGGCGAGGTGTCCTGTCTCGGCGCTATGCCGAAAGCCACGCTTTCACGCGCGGATGCGCGAGCACATCGCGATTGACGATGTATTCGGGCTTTCGCCCGGCCAGCGCGTCGGCGATGCTCCTGAGCCCGGTCGACGCCATGTTGTGGAAGCATTCGTCGGTCCAGCACAGCGAATGCGGCGTGACCATCACGTTGTCCATCTTGAGCAGCGGATTGGCAGGATCGACCGGTTCCTGTTCGAACACGTCGAGCGCGGCACCGGCGATGCGGCCGGCGGCGAGCGTGTCGATCAGCGCCTTCTCGTCGACAATCGGGCCACGGGCGACGTTGATGAAATACGCGTCGGGCCGCATCAGCGCCAGCTCTTTCGCGCCGATCAGATGGCGCGTGTGCGCATCGAGCAGGCAGCAGACGATCACGAAATCGGATTCGCGCATGAGCTCGTCGAGCGCGACTTTGCGCGCGCCTGCATAACCCAGTTCGATGTCGTTGGCGTAGGGATCCGCGGCGATCAGCTTCATGTCGAAGGTGCGCGCCATGCGCAGCAGCTCCATGCCGATGCGGCCGGCACCGACGACGCCGAGCGTCCGCCCGGTGAGGCCGCGTCCCATGTTGTCCATGCGTTCGTTCCAACGGCCGCTGCGCGTGAGCCGATCCTTGAGCATAAGCTTGCCGGCCAGTGCCAGCACGAAGGTCAGCGCCGTGGTCGCCACCGGGCGCGGCATCGACGATGGCGTATGGGTCACGACAACGCCGGCACGCGACATCGCCGGAATGTCGACCGAGTCGTAGCCAACGCCATGACGCGCCACCACGCGCAGCCGACAGTCAGGCCTGGCCACCGCAGAAGCCGGAACGCGCGCGATGTTGACGTAGAGCGCGTCGTAACGCGCGGCGTGATCTGGATCGACCTCCGAGACGACCTTGGGCAGGTACTCCCACTCGATGCCCGGTGCCTCGTTGAGGATGGCGAGCGCGCGGCGTCCGAAAGCGGGTTCGCCGCGTGCATCGAGAATGTCGCGGGTCAGACCCACGCGAAACGTGCTCATTCGAAGTCTCCTGTCGGTAGAGGTGGGCTCACCGCGTCATAATACGGGGTCAACGGCGTCGGGAACGAGAGATGCCGTCGACGCGCACGCGCGACCGACGTGCGCTCGAATTCACCAGGAGAGCGCCCATGGACCAGGAAACCTTCAATCTGAGCATACGCAAATTTCTAAAGATGGTCGGCATCAACTCCCAGCGTGAGATCGAGCAGGCGGTCGCCACCGCCACGACCAAGGGCTCGATCAAGGGCAGCGAGGTGTTTCCCGCGCGGGTCAGGCTGCACGTCGACGGGCTCGGCATCGACGTCGAATTCGACGGCGAGATCAGGCTCGAATAGACCCGCATCGAGGCGGTCGCGCTAACGGGCGATCAGCGCCTGGCGCGCGAGCGCGGTGAGCGTCGCGCCGACGCGGGCTTTGGTGGGGCCTGCGCTCGAATCGCTCCAGGCGGCGGCCGCCACTCGCTCTTGCGAGCGGTCGCCGTCGAGCAGCGCCAGGACGCGCCGCTGGTCGTCGTCGAGCGTCACCCACTCATGGCGCAGGTTGGCGACCTGTACACCACGCTGGCATTGCAGCCGCGCTAGCGCGCTACCGAGCGGGCGCTCGCCGATCTCGACAGTGAATGGCGATGCGATTGCTCTCAATTCGACCACGCCGACGGCGAAGGCCTGCAAAAGGTCGGACGCGAGCGCGACGCGCTCGTCGGCGGGCACCTCGGGGATGCCGATACGCTTTCCCGCCGTCGCGCACAGCACGTCGAACTCGATCGCCTCGGGCGAGCATTCGATGAGTACGCCCATCGCGGCCTGGGTCAGCGCCCGACGCGTGTGGAGCGCGCTTCCTTCAGCCGAGCGAAACTCGACGCCCTGCTTTCCAGCGGCGTCGGTCGACGGATGCGCGGTGGCACGCGTCGCGACGTGCATGCCGAACAGCCGATCGGGTGAGAGCGAGCGATGAAGCGCGACATCCTGCCGCACGAGCAGCGTCTGCCTGAACGTCTGGTTGCGCAGGAAGTCGAGGAATTGCTCGCGCTGCAGCAGATCAGGCGCGAGGCGCGCAAGCATTGCGCTCGCGTTGGGCGCGAGGTCGTGCGTGAGCATCGCCTTGATCTCGGCTTCTCCCAGGTAGCGCAGGCCGTGCCTGGTGGCGCGCTCCATGAACTCGTGGAAGTAGAAAGGCTGGTTCACCGCCTCGAGATGGTCGTGGAAGATGTAGAAATCCGGCTGCTGGCGCAGGCGCGCGGCCTCGTCGCGAAGCGCAGTCGCGTAGGCGGACTGGTCGGCCTGCAGCGATTCCGCGAGAAAATCGAGCAGTGCGCGCGCCTGCAATACCTGCGTCGCGGGATCGCGGAAGCGGCGCACGTGGTAGCGCATCGCATCGCGCACGGCGCCGCGCGTCTGCCAGCCGGGCAGCGTGTTGTAGCTGATGTAGGCGACACCCTGCGGCGCCAGCATCCGGGTGCACACCTCGAAGACGCGCTCCTGGACCTCCGGCGGCACCCACGACAGGACGCCGTGCGCGATGATGTAGTCGAAGCGCTCGTCATCGCCTTCGAACGTTCGCAGGTCGGCCTGCACCAGCTCGATATTTGGCAATCGCAATGCTGCGATATCGCTGATGCCCTGCGCCACTTGCACCTGCGACAGATCGACGCCGACGAAGCGCGAATGCGGCAGCGTCGCGGCCATGGGAATGAGATTGCCGCCGGAAGCGCAGCCGATCTCGAGCACGCGGCACGCATCGATCGGCGCCGGCGAAGCGCCGAACAGCTTCGCCACCGTGGCCAGTCGGTCCGGATGCGATTGCGCGAAGGGCAGGCTGCGATACGGCAGCGCGTCGTACGCCGCCCGCAAAGCGTCGTCCGGCGGTGGCAGTTCTTCGCTCGCAGACGACGTCCTCGCGTCGCCGCGCGCGGCTCCAGCGCTCACGGCGTCGCCCACATCCGCAGCAGGTTGTAGTAGCACGCATACAGGTGCGTGATCTCGGGAGTCTTGGCCAGAGGCTGCTCCAGAGCGTTCAGCGTTTGCACGAGGTTGAACAGGAGCGTGCGCTGCGCGAGGTCACGGACCATGCTTTGCGCCCAGAACACGATCGCGATGCGGGTACCGCGCGTCACCGGCGTGACGCGGTGCACGGTGTCGGCGGGATAGAGCACCATGTCACCGGCCGGCAGCTTCGCGCGAAATCCTCCGGGAATGCCTTGAGCGATCAGCTCGCCGCCGTCGTAGTCGCTGGGATCGGTGATGAACATCGTCGCCGACAGGTCGGCGCGCATCGGCGTCGTCCCGCCCAGGATCGCCGCGTCGCAGTGGTCACCGTAGTCCATGCCTTCGACGTAACGATTCATCATCAACGGACTCATGATCGCCGGCAGTGCGGCGTTGAAGAATATCGGATGGCGGCGCAGCGCCTTGAGCCCGATGTCGGACGCTGCCCGCGCCTCGGGCGTATCGTGAGGCGCTTCGTTGTTGTGTTTTTGCGGCGCGGCGATCGAACCGGCGCTGCGCCGGCCGTCGCTCCATCGTACGCGCGTGGCCAGCTCTCGCAGCTGGCGCAATTCCTCGCCGTTGAGGACGTTATGAAGGTGATGGATCATGCACGGACATCGAGCCGGCCGGAGCGGCCGCCAGCCGCAGCATAGGGGCGCCGCAGCTCTTCGACAAGTGCCGCCGCGGTGCTCGACTGCAGGGGTTAGAGCTCCTGGAACGCGACAGCGAAGGGGCGCGGCAGCTGGCCCGGCTCGTTCACCATTTTCACCTGCACGAACGAGCTGAGCGCTCGGAACGCATCGCGCATCTGGTGCGCGCCGTCGGCGGTGGACTGCATGCGTCCCCAGCGCGTGCGTCGATTCCACGGCCGCGAGACCACCAGTATGCCAAGCGAGAGCTCATCGAGCTCAGGGTCGCGGCTCATGAAGCTGCCGAACGGCGCAAGCATTTCGATCTGCAGAGGGTTGCGCGTCCAATCGGTGTTGATGCGCTGCGCGAGCGCCGCAGCGCGCGCGACGATGCTGCGCGCGCGCTCGCGCGGCAACGGATCGACGACGCGCGCCGTTGCGAATTCGAGAAAACGTCCGGTGATGCGGTACTCGTCGCGCGTCTCGTCGGCCTCCAGTAGACCGTCGGCCACCAGCTCGCCGACCAGACGCGATCCCTTGGAGCCGTGCACAGCGAAATCATGGCGCAGATTGCGGCCTGAAAGCTGCGCTTCTTCGGGTGCGACGCCGGCGAGGCGCGCGAGCACGCGCCCGGTGGCGGCACGCAGCGCCATGGCGTCCATGCCGTAATACTCGCGATGGGTGACGAGGGTTCTGACGCGCATCGAGCGTTACCAGTAGATGGGCGAGATATGACAATATCATGGAACCCGCGGAGTTCGTCAAGAGTCGGCTATATGCCCGGCGGCAAAACAGGTCAGGCGGCATCCGCGCGCCATCGCCCGCCTTGGCCGTGGCTGGGCGGCGTGGCCGAGCCGCCGGCTACGATCGAGGAGGTGCGCTGAGGGCGGGGCCGTCGGTGGCCTTGACCCGCCCAGCCATGACCGGCTCCGACGCCGGCGACCACTGCGCAACCAGATACAGCGGTCGCTGCTTGACCTCGACGAACATGCGCGCGAGATATTCGCCGATGATGCCCAGCGCCATGAGCTGGAGGCCGCCCAGGAACAGCACCAGCACGACCAGCGTCGGATAACCGCGCACGGCGTTGCCGTACACGAGCGTGTCGACAATGACGAAGATGCCATAGGTGAACGCCACCAGCGCAGTGAGGACCCCCACGTAGCTGGCGATTTTGAGAGGGGCCGCCGAGAACGAGGTGATGCCCTCCAGCGCGAAGTTCCACAGCTTCCAGTAATTCCACTTGGTCTCACCGGCGAAGCGGCCGTCGCGATCGTAGACCAGCTCGCGCGTCGGAAAACCGATCCATGCGAACAGCCCCTTCATGAAGCGGCTGCGTTCGGGAAGCCGCCGGAATGCGGCGACCGCGCTGCGCGAAAGCAGCCGGAAGTCGCCCACGTCCTCGGGAATGTCGATTTCAGAGAGACGGCCGATCACGCGATAAAAAGCCTTGGCGGTTGTTCGCTTGAACCAGCTTTCGTTGGCGCGGAACGCGCGCCGCATGACGACAACGTCGGCGCCCTCGCGCCACGCGCGCACCATGTCGGCGATCAGCTCGGGGGGATCCTGGAGATCGGCATCCATCACGATCACCGCGTCGCCCTGCGCGTGGTCGATGCCGGCGGTCATCGCCACTTCCTTGCCGAAATTGCGCGACAGCGCGACCAGTGCTACGCGCGGGTCGGAGGCATGCAGGTCTACGAGTATCACGCCGCTTTCGTCCCGGCTTCCATCGTCGATGTAGATGATCTCCGCGGGTGCATCGAGCGCGTCGAGCGCGGCCGATAGCCGGCGATGCAGCTCCGGAAGCACCGCGGCTTCGTTGTATACGGGCACGACGACCGACAAAGAGCCGCGCGCCTGAGGCGTTGCCACGCTGGCCGCGCCCTGTCGCGCGACGGGGGTCAGAACGTCCATGTCCGGTTGACCAGGTAGCCGCTGATCAGCACCACGCCGGTGGCGGCCACCTGCGCGAGCAGGTAATAGGGTGCAACCCACGGCAGCAGCAGCGCGACCACCGCGGCGTTGATCGCGATGCAGAGCACGGCGACCAGCGCGAAGCGCGGTAGCGCATGTTTGTGCGGCCGCTGGCTTTCGAACGTAAAACGGTGATTGAGGCGGTAGTTGACGAGCGCCCCGGAGATCGCGCCGGCGGTCGTCGCCGCCACCGCGCCGACCGACGCGAGCTGCACGAGCACGATGAGCAGAGCATAGTGCACCGCGGTGCCCGCCGCTCCGGCAAGCGCATAGCGAAGGAATTGGGGTGAAGCGATTCCGTGCCGGGAAGAAGGCCGTGGCGGCGTCATCGATCGAAGCATCGCCAGGCGATCGGTTTCGGCGTGATGAGTGGGTACAAGCGGATGATTCAAGCGATCATGGGGCGTCAGGGCAGCCGATGCCGCGCATTCTACGCCTGCCGGCGCGGCCCGATCCGCCGCCTGCGCCCGGGTCGGTCAGTCCGCCGGCCCGACGTACACCGGCGCCGGGCGCGTGAACCAGTCGAGCAGGACCGCGTAGGCGGTGAGATAGTTTTTCTGCTGGAAGCTCGCGTGCGAGACGCCTGCCATCACGGTGAACTGCTTGTCGGGGTTGGGCAGCCGCTTGAAGAACCCGATCAGGTCGTCGAATGCCGCGATGCCGTCGTATTGACCGCGCATGACCAGCGTGGGCATCGCGATGCGCAGCGGGTCGACCACCGGCAGCTTCGAGCACATGTCGATGTAGGTTCCATTGGGCATCGAGTCGTCGAGCGCGAGGATGGCGTCGGCGAACGCGTCGACCACAGCGGCGTCGGCGGTCTCGGGATGATCGCGCTGGAAAATCGAATGCACGAATGCGCGATCGATGGGACGACGGCGGCTGGCCATGAACTCGGGCAACTTCTTCCGTCGCTGCGCGAGTGTCGGAGCGCCTTCGCCGGTCCAAACGAACGCGTCGAGCGCAAGTCGCGCCACGCGCTCGGGATGACGTTGCGCGAACAGCGCGGCGCGCAGCGCGCCCGATGAAATGCCGTACGCGTGCACGCGCTCGATGCCCGATGCAGCGCGCATGTAATCGGTCGCCGCCGCGAGATCGTCGGCGCCATTGGCGATGTCGCAGTCGATGTCGCGCGACTTGTCGGATCGCCCGTAGCCTTCCATGTCGACCGACCAGCAGACGAACCCGCGTCGCGCGAACCAGTCCATCACCGACGAATCCGGCCGGCCGGGCACCGACAGGTCGAAGGTAGGCTGCGAAGCCATCGACGAGCCATGCACGAACAGCACGCGCGGCTTGCCGTGCGGCGAGCCCACGAATTTTTGCCACAGGAACAGTCGCACCTTGCCCTTGCTCGTCCAGTGCTCGATCCCGGTGACGGCCTGGTCTGGCGAATGAGTCGGCGTTGCGATGCTCATGAGGCCCTCGTATGGGGGCTATTCCACCCGGGCACCGGTCTCGCGGATGATCTTCGCCCAACGGTCGCGCTCGGCACGGAAAAATGCCGCGAACTCCGCAGGCGTCGAGCCAACAGCCTCGACACTCGCTGCGGCCATGTAATCTCGCATCTCGGAAGTGGCGAGCGACGCGACGACCTCGCGGTAGAGCCGGTCGATCACCGGCGCGGGCGTGGTACGCGGGGCGAGCAGGCCCATCCAGACGTAGGCCTCGTATCCGAGGACGCCGGCCTCGGATACGGTGGGCACGTCGGGCAGTTGTGGAGCGCGGTGCGCGCCGGTGACGGCGAGCGCGCGCAGCTTTCCCGCGCGGATGTGGCCGAGCATGCCCGAGAGCCCGGGGATCGAGACCTGGACCTGGCCACCGATGAGGTCCGTCGTCGCCTGGCCGCTGCCTCGGTACGGCACGTGGTTCATGCGCATGCCGGTCATCGAGCACAGCAGCGCGGCGAACAGATGCTGTCCGCTGCCGTTGCCCGACGACGCGTAGTCGATCTTGCCGGGGTTCGCCCTCACGTAGGCGATGAGCTCCTGCAGCGTTTTCACCGGCAACGATGGGTTGACCACGACGACGCCAGGCTCGCGTCCGATCAGCGAGATCGCGGCGAAATCGGCGATCGGGTCGAAAGAAAGGCCGGAGTACAACGTCGCGCTGATGGCGTTGGTCTGCGATGCGAGCAGCAGCGTGTACCCATCGGGTGTCGCCTTGGCGACTGCTTCGCTGCCGATGGTCGCCCCGGCCCCTGGGCGATTCTCCACCACGACCGCCTGCCCCAGGCGCTTGCTCATCTCCTGCGCCATGAGGCGCATCGGTCCGTCGACGGCGCCACCCGGCGAGAAGGGCACGATCACCCGCAACGGGCGCGACGGAAAATCCTGCGCGCTGCTGGTAGCTGCGACCAGAGCAAGGAGTGCCGCTGCGGAAAGGGCGCGCACGCTTCGGCGCGCCGCCATTCGACTACTTGCCAGCACCGCAGCCCATCCGCTCCATCTTCAGTTCGAACACGCGGTGCGACACGTCGTCCATGCTCGGTTCGACCCAGGTCGCGTCCGGCGTTATGAACGCCTTGCGGTAGCCGACATATTTTCCATCGACAGTGTAGTTGACTTCGAGGCAGACCGCCGTGCGCTCGGCATTGAAGCGCACGTCGCGCGACTGCAGCAGCGATGGATCGGGAACTTGCGCGCGCAGTCGTTCCACCGCCTCCTTTTGTATCTGCACCTCCTCCACGGCGTTGAGCGACGGACGATCGGCCGCGAATCTCCTGAACGTTTCCTCGGTCTCGCGATGGATGTCTTCCTGGTGCGCGGCAGAGGTTTCAGCGCGCCGCCGCCTCATCTCCTCGAGCTCGCGCGCGGAGGCGGCCTTGTCGGCGGCGAATGTCTGCGCAGGGTCGACCCCGGCGCCTTGGTCTTTGGACTTGCCGCAGCCACCGACCACGATCGCGACGCAGCACAGGGCGACACCAACCGCGAATGAACGCAGGCCTCGCCTCGCCATCCGCGTTCGCAACGAGCTCATGCGCACGATTCTCCCAATCCACTCCGGCGAAAGCAAGCCGAGCACGATCACAGCTTTCCGCCCTGGACCGGCAGGCCCTCCGCGCGCCAGCGCAGCATTCCGCCCATGAGATTCGCGACTTGCTGGATGCCGGCCTGCTGCAGGAGGATGGTAGCCTGCGCCGAGCGCGCGCCCGACCGACATACGGTCACCACGGGCCGGTCGGGCGAAAGCTCGGCAACGCGCGCCGAGAGTTCGCCCAGAGGCAGCAGCCGAGCGCCGCGTATGTGACCCAGCGAGCCTTCGAACTCGTCGGGCTCGCGTACGTCGACGATCTGGACTGCGTCCGCCGCTTCTTCGAGCGCATGAGGCGTAATCTCCCAGATGCCCGCGAAACTGTAGTTGAGCGCCGCCCATGTGGGGTCGGCGGGCAGCGAGGTGTCGGTGTCGGGCTGCCCGCAGCGCAGGTTGGCCGGCACCGCGACGTCGATCAGCTTGGGATGCGGCAGTTTGAGATTTCGCATGTAACCGGTGAAATCGGCCTCGCCGACGTCGCCGCCCAGCCGCGGATTGAAGCGCTGCTCCTCGGCGACGCTGGTCGACGTGAGCCCGCGGTAATCGTGAGCTGGATAAAGCAGGCACGATGCCGGCAGGCTCAGGATCTCGTCGTGGACCGAGCGGTACATCGCGTGCGCATCACCCTCCTGGAAATCGGTGCGACCGCTCCCACGGATGAGCAGGCAATCGCCGGTGAACGCCATGCTGCGGTCGTCGAGCACGTAGCTCATGCAGCCGCGCGTGTGGCCGGGGGTCGCCCGCGCCTCGATATGGCGCGCACCGAACAAAACGCGCTCGCCATGGCCGATCAGCCGGTCGGCGCCCTTGGACCCGCTGGCCGCGGGCATGATTATCCTGCTGCCGAGGCGCTGCTTAAGGAGCCACGCGCCGGTGACATGGTCGGCGTGCACGTGCGTGTCGAGCGTGGCCAGCAGCGTGAGGCCGAGTTCCTGGATCTGCGCCGCGTCACGACGCACCTGCGCGAACACCGGATCGATCAGCAGCGCTTCGCGCGAATCGCTGTCGCCGAGCATATATGAGTAGGTCGACGACTGCGGATCGAAGAGCTGGCGGAAGATCAGCATCGCGCGTCTGGCCCGGAACCGGTCATCGGCCGCGACCGTTCAACAGTACGCGCTTGACGACATAGCCGTCGCAGACCACAGCCATCGCGGTCAAGACGGTGCAAGTCGCAATAGCGTCGCGCGAAAATGAACGACAGGACATGCGTATCGACCTTCACAAATCAGTGCGCCGCGGGTGGCGCGACGGCAGCACCCTGAACGCCGTTGCCCTCGAGCGAGCGTGCCACGAACCCCGAAGCCTTGGCTTCTTCAACAAAATCGCGGAGGTAGTGCGCGCCCGCCGGGCGATTTTTACGAAGCGCCATCGCCTGCTCGATGACCATGAAGCGCCCTGGCAGCACGCGAACGTCGCCGACGCGGCGCGCATCGAACTCGAGCTGCTGGCGCACCCCGGCGGAGACCTCCAGCTTCTGCGAACGCATCGTGTCGACGACGACGGGCGAGGCGGGCACGCGCACCAGTCGTGCGTGCTTGAGCTCGCGCGTGAGATACAGATCGTAGGCGCTGCCCGTGGCCACGACGATGCGCACGCCGTCACGATCCACCGCAGCGTTGTCGGAAATCGGCGATCCCTGCGCAACCAGATAAACGCCCTCGATGATGACGTAGGGCGCGGTCTGCTCCATGTCGGCGGCGCGAACCGGATCGATGGCGACAAATGCGACGTCCCAAAGGTTGGATTTCGCCGCGTCGACGACCTTGCCCGCGGCGTCGAAGGTGACCAGTGTCACCGGGACGCCCAAACGTCGACCGAGCTCGCGCGCAAGATCGACCGAAACGCCGCGCGGCTCGCCGGTCGCGGGATCACGCGTCGCAAGCACGGGGTTGCCGAAGTTGATGGCCGCACGCAACCTGCCATCGGGTGCCAGCTCGGCCGCAGCGGCGCTTCGCGGCGTCACCTCTGCGGACGGCAAGGTCGAGGAACACGCGCAAAGCAGTACCGCGCTGATCGTGACGCAGAGCAGAGCGCGGCAGCATTTCTGGCGGCATCCTCCCATCGCGTGAAGTATACCGCGCACGCGGCGCTACGGGCGCAGCCCGAAGCGCTCAGCCGGCGCCGACGCACCGGGCCGCTGAACGCGCTATGCTCAGAAGTGCGAGAACAACGCGATCAGAATGATGATCGGGATCGGGATGCCGATAAGCCAGAGCAGAATCGAGCGCATTGGGGACTCCGTGGTTGGCATTGTGTGAGCGTCAGCTCGCATAGGTTGGGGCTTCGCGCGCACGCAAGGCAGGTTCGGCAGCTACTCTGACGACGCCGTCGCGCTGCCGGCCGCCGATGGTCGCCGCGAAGCTCGCGCAGAATGCGCCGAACAACAGGGCTACGAATAGCCAGAGCGACGTCTTCGCCATTGCCCTGCGCGCGTTATCCGCCGCGGTACGCGCCGCCAGCTCGGCATCGGCGACCGCGCTCTTGGTCTGTGCAAAGACCGCATCGACACGCTTTTCCGCGTCCGCCTGCGAAAGTCCGGTTTGCGCGGCGACGACGCGCGCGGCGTATGCCCGGTCGGCATCGGGCAACGAACCCTTGCGCATCGACTCGGCGAGAATGCGCCCGAGTTCTGCGCGGGAGGCATTCATGCTCTGCGGGTTGGGCAGGCTCGCAGCAGGCGTGCTATTGGTGCCTACGTCTGCGAGACGGTCGCTACGCAGAAGTTGGTCGGTGAGATATGGGCCCGAGGTGGCGAATACCGTTTGCGGGCCGGCGGCGACCGCGCCCGTGGGGGTCGCATCCGTCAGCGTCATATTGCTCGCCGAACTTGTGATGGGTGAATCTGTTCCCGCCGCGGCAGCGGCCATCCCAGTTCCGGCGGCGCCGACGGTGGTCGCCGCAAGCTTCGCAGTTCCGCTGACAATCGATGTCGCCACCGAGCCCAGGAAGGCAGCGGTGATCACACTGCCCACGGCCCAGACCAGGAATCCGTGCGCGGTGTCGCGGAAGTACACCTCGTCGGTGTGCAGCGATGCCCAGCGGGTGCGCAGCCGCCCAGCGAGGTAGCCGCCCATCCCGGAAGCGATACCGTGCGTGACGAACAGCCAGACGATCGTCGCTACACCGAATGTGCCTGCAGTAATACCTGCACCGGTCCACGGCGACACGGATGACAGCCCAAGCCCGACTCCGAGGATCATCAGAATCAGGGCAAGCGAAGCGGCCACGAAGGCGCCGCCGATGATTGCGGCCCAAGAAACGCCGGAAGCAGTCGATTCCGCAGGAAGCGCGGTGTCGGCCATGTACTCGGGTCGCCAGCCGGCAGGCGGAGTCGCGATAGTGTTCATGCGTATGCCCTTAAAAAGGTGATAGCGCTGGGTCGCGCTGGGTCGTTCAGCGAGCGCATGGTGCGCTGGCTAAACCAGTGCAGGTATCGGGAGCGGTCTGATTCGCGTGTAGGAAGAGCGGCAACCCGCCGGGGCGGGCATATACAGGTTGCGCATGCCATGTAGGCAGTGTCCTGACACGAGAATCATCCAATGTCCGACTGACGCAGCATCGCTTGGCGGTGATCATGCATGCCGGCGGACAGCCGTTCGCACTATCGGAGTCATGAATGAGCGTATTCGAAAAAATGAGATCGACGCTGGGCACGTACAGCGATACCGACGTGCGCAGCCTGCTGCACGAAGACCACGAGAAAATCCGCACGCTCGCCAAAGAGCTTGCAGAAACCGATTCGGCGGCGCGCCGGAAGTCGATCGTACGCGAGTTGAAGCCCTTCCTGACCGCGCACTCGCGCTCGGAGGAGGCGGCCGTCTACACTCCGCTGATGGAGCTCAAGAGTTCGCCGGATTCACGACTGGCGGGCAACGAGGGCTTCGTCGAGCACAATCTTGCCGACATCGTCATGGAACGCCTCGCCGCCACCGCTGATGCGTCGTCCGACATGTGGCGCGCTCACGCCAAGGTGATCCACGATCTTCTCGAGCATCACATCAAGGAAGAGGAAAGCGAACTGTTCGAGGAGCTGGGCGAGCATTTCACCGATGAGGAGCGCGAAGCGATGGGGGCACAGTTCGTCGCTGGCAAGGTCAAGGTGGCAAAAAAGGCCGCGGCGTCCGCGTCTGCCTCGCGCAACGGCGGAGCGCGTAAGCGTGCCGCGGCAACCCCTGCCTGAGGGCAGCACCCACTCATGAGCGCTGGCGAGCGGCCTGACGCTCGACCGACGGCGCAGGCGCAAAACGCCGCAGCCGCCGCTGGACTCGTTTATGTTACCGATGCCGAGCCCGGGATCAGGCGAGAACGCCGCGGCGACGGTTTTCGCTACGTAGGCGTTGACGGCGGCGAGATCACCGATGCCACCGAGATCGAGCGCCTCGCGCGCCTTGCCATACCGCCGGCGTACGAGAGCGTCTGGATTTGCCCGAGTCCACGCGGTCACCTCCAGGCCTCCGGCCGCGACGCGCGTGGCCGCAAGCAGTATCGCTATCATCCGAAATGGCGCGAAGCACGCGACGGAACGAAATTTGCGCGCATGACCGAGTTCGCAGCTGCGCTGCCTAAGCTTCGCCGCCGCCTCAGGCGCGACCTTGCGAGCAAGGAACTGTCGCGAGAAAAGGTGCTCGCCGTGATTGTCAGCCTGCTCGACGCGACGCGGGTTCGCATCGGCAATGCCGAGTATGCCCGCGACAACGACAGCTACGGGCTGACGACCTTGCGCAACCGGCACGTCAAGTTCGTGCGTGAGGGGAGACTGCTTTTTCGTTTTCGCGGCAAGGGCGGCGCCGCGCATGAAATTCCGGTCGACGATGCCCGTCTCGTACGGCTGGTGCGGACCTGCCATCAGCTCCCCGGGCAGCGCTTGTTCCAGTACCTCGACGAGAAGGGCGAGAGTCGGCCCATCGATTCGGACCAGGTCAACGCCTACCTGAGGGACGCGATGGGTGCCGACTTCACCGCCAAGGACTTCCGCACGTGGGGCGCGACGCTGCGTGCCGCGGCGATACTGCATGCGACGCCGCTGCCTGAACCGATGTCGCAGACCGCGGCGAAGTCGTGCATCACGCAGGCGGTGAAGCAGGTCGCCGCCGATCTGCGCAATACCCCGGCGGTATGCCGCAAGTCCTATATTAACCCGCTGCTTTTCAGCGCGTGGGAAGAAGGACGGCTGCACGCGGCGATCGCCGACAGCATTGCCAAGCTGCCGCGGCGCGCCGAGCGTGAGGTGTTGCTGTTCCTGAAGCGCTATGCGGCAGACTGCGAGCGAGGGATCAAGCGCGGGTTGCGCACGGCCCCGGTCGCTCGCCGGCGCAGCCGCGATTCGCGTGCGCCGATGGCGCAGGCAGCCTGATTGTTCGAGGACAGCCTGCGCCCCGTGCTGGTCAGCCCTTGATCTGGCCGCGGATCTCGCCGCCGGGATTCTTGGCGCTGTGCACGTTGACGTACAGGTTGCCCGCCTTGTAGGCGGCGTATTGCTCTTCGGTCAGCTTCGCGCCATCCGACGAGGCAAAGGTGTTGTCACCGGTCTTGGTGAAAGGAACGATCACCGGGCCGTTGACCCCAACGGCGCCCATGTGAATGTGCGACGCGGTCGGCGTCATGCCACTGACAGTGACCTCGACCTTCACGCTGCGATCGTCCTTGATCGTCACCTTCGCCGTCCCTGATGCCGTGGTGGTCACGGGGGGAACTTCGTTGGCGCCGCTCAGCGCAACCGTCTGCTCGCCCATCATCGGCGCCATGGTCTGACAGCCTGCCAGGACCGCGAAAGAAGTCGCGATCACCAGCCCAAGCCACTGCGATATCCGCTTCGTCATCATCGTTCGTCTCCGTCTTGAAAGAGGGCTCCCCCCGGGGCGCGGCCGTGCTACGCTGGCTGCACCGCTACGATAGCACTCCGCGCGAGGTTGGCGAACCCGTAGGCGCGTCGCCCCGCTGGATACCGGCTTCGGTGTGGCGGCCGGGTTCTGGGCGGAATAATTCGAGCCGGCGCCTATACGGCTGCGTTACCGAACGCCGTCCTACTCCTTTACTTCGTCGGTCCACACCTTGAACCCGGCCAGCGTGTGCGGCCCGAAGCTGGTGGCTATCGCGACATCGGCAGCGTCGCGGCCACGCGCCATCAGGATGCGGCCGATGCGCGGGATGTTGCTGCGTGCATCGAAGGTGTACCAGCGCCCGCCGAGGTACGCCTCGAACCAGCCCGAGAAATCCATCGGCAGGTCGGACACCGGAACGCCAATGTCGCCCATGTAGCCGGTGCAGTAGCGCGCCGGAATATTCATGCACCGGCACAGCGTCAGCGCCAGGTGCGCGAAGTCGCGGCACACGCCAACGCCTTCGCGATACGCCTCCGCCGCCGTTTTGCTGGCACGCGCATGCTGGTAGCCAAAGGCGATGTGCTTGTGCACGAAGTCGCAGATCGCCTGCACCCGGCGCCAACCGGCAGGCGTGGTGCCGAACAGGTTCCACGCGACCGGCATCAGGACCTCGGTCTCGCAGTAGCGGCTGCCGAGCAGGTAGACGAGCGTTTCCTCGGGCAGGTTCTCGATGGCAACCTGCATCGCATCCGGCGCGACGTCGTCCGGAAGACCGCTGTCGTGGATCATCGCGTCGGCGCTGATGCGCGTACGGCCGGTGGGCGCCACCAGCCGCGTACACCAGTTGCCGAACGAATCCCTGTAGCTGCGCTGAGGCAGTGAGGGCGAGGTGATGATGTGATCGGGCGTGACCATGTCCGACACGCGCGAATAATGCACGTTGAGCATGAGGATCATCGGCGTGGGTTGCGGACAGTCGTACAGCAGCTCATAGCCGAAGCGTATCTTCAACGTGTCATCCCCGAGACATGTGCTGCATGTACCCGATGCCGCGAACCGGTGCCGCGTGGTCGCCGCCGCACCACGACGTCGAGCCCTTCGCGCAGCGATTCGATCACCGCCCGGACCAGCGCCGCCGGAATGCGGCCGTCGCGAACGTGCTTCTGGTTCATCTCGAGCTCGACGCCGATGTAAAGGCCGGGAGCGAAACGCCGGCGCAAATGCGAGGTCAGACCATCGTTGCGTCCCTGGTACGGATAGTTCCGGCGAACCTTCAACGGATCGATGCGCGACCCCAGCGACTTGCTCCAGCGATCGCACAGCGCGCGCTCGCCGGGGCGCTTCGGATCGTAGAGCAGCGAGACATCGGCGTTTCGTCGCTCGCCGTCGAGCATCGGCGTGAAGCTGTGCGACGAGATGTGGACCACGCAGCGCCCGGTCGCGATCGCGCGCTCGACCGTGGACTCGACGCGATCCCGGTACGGACGATAGTGCGCCGCCAGCACGCTTTCGCGCTGTATGGCGGAGAGCGCGCGTGAACGCTCGGAATACAGCGCTCGATGGCCTGCCGAGCGGTTGAGGTCGACCAGCAGACGGCTCACCGTCGAGATCACGAGCGGCGCGTCGAACGCGCGCGCGAGTCGCCGCGCCATGTCCAGCGCGCCGGCATCGTAACCGCGATGCGTTGCGAGCAGCGCCTGCGCATCCGCGAACAGGTGCCGATACGGCGCGGGAATTCGGTTGCCGCCGTGCTCGCAGCTCACGATGAGCGAGATCGGCGTCGCAGTGTTCACCAGCGCAGTTCCGGCAGCTGTGCGAACACCTGGCGCGTTCCTTCGCTCCACGCGGCGGAGAGCGCCGAGAAATAGGGGTCGCGGTGGTCGAAGCGGCGGCGCATCGCGACGCACAGGCTGTCACGCTCGTAGCAGATGAGGTCGATCGGCATGCCGACCGACAAATTGCTGCGCATGGTGGAATCGAAGGACACCAGCACGCACTTCGCAGCGTCCGCCAGATCGGTGCCGGGACGGATCACGCGATCGATGATCGGCTTGCCGTACTTCGCCTCCCCAGTCTGGAAAAACGGCGTTTCAGACCCGGCCTCGATGAAATTGCCCTCGGCATAGATCCGGAACAGTCGCATCGGCTCGCCGGCAAGCTGGCCCCCGAGGATGAACGAGGCATTGAACTCGAGATCGCTCGCTTCGAGGTAGGCCGAATCGCGCCGTTCGACCTCGCGCATCGCGTCGGAGACGATCACCGCTACGTCGAACATGGTGCGCGCGGTCCAGATGTTCGGCTGCGCCTGCGGGTCGTCCCCGCGCTGACGCAGCGTGGTGATGACCGCCTGGGTGCCCGCGAGGTTGCCCGAGCTCAGAAGCACGATGACGCGCTCTCCGTCACGCTCGAAGGTCGTCATCTTGCAGAACGACGCGATGTTGTCGACGCCGGCGTTGGTTCGCGAGTCGGACGCGAAGATCAGGCCTTTCTCGAGCAGCACTCCGACGCAGTAGGTCATTCGCGATCTTCTTGTTCGTGCACCAGGCAATGGCCCTCATTCTCACAGATGCATCGACGTTCGTCACTCGCCCGCTTGTGGTGCAGGTCGCGCGCGTTCGGTGCGCGTCCAGCCGTGCGTGGCGCTTTTCGGGTAATCTGTGCGGCCTTCGAACCCGCGCCGCGAGCCTGCGATGAAATACCGAAAATTGCCAGGGACCGATCTCGACGTTTCGGAAGTATGTCTCGGCAGCATGACCTGGGGCCAGCAGAACAGCGAGCCCGAGGCGCACGCGCAGCTCGACTACGCAGTGGCGCAGGGGATCAACTTCGTCGACACCGCGGAGATGTATCCGGTCCCGCCCAACGCGACGACGCAGGGTCGCACCGAATCGCACATCGGCACATGGCTCGCGCGGCAGCGCCGTGACAAGCTCGTGATCGCCACCAAGATCGCCGGTCCCGGCCGCCGCGACTGGATCCGCGAGGGCCGCACCGACATCACGCGCGAGACCATCGCCGAGGCCGTCGACACCAGTCTCGCGCGGCTGCGCACAACCTACATCGATATCTATCAGATCCACTGGCCGCAGCGAAACGTTCCGATGTTCGGCTTGACCGAATTCGATCCGTCCAAGGAGCGCAACGGCCCGACGATTCGCGAGCAGGTCGAGGGCATGGCGGCGATGATCAAGGCGGGGAAGATCCGACACTATGGGCTTTCCAACGAGACTGCGTGGGGTGTGTGCGAGTTCTGTCGCGTCGCGAAGGAGCTGGCGGTGGCGCCGCCGGTGACGATCCAGAACAGCTACAGCCTTGTCTCGCGCAGCATCGACAACGATCTCGCCGAGGTGCTGTTTCGCGAAAAGATGTCACTGCTCGCGTACAGCCCGTTGGCGGCCGGCATGCTTTCGGGCAAGTATCTGGGCGGCGCGAAGCCACCCAATTCGCGCTTCACGCTGTTCGACACCCTCGGACAGCGCTTTCGCAAGCCGATAGTCGTCGAAGCCATCGAGGCGTATTCCGAGCTCGCGCGCAAGCGGGGCATTTCGATGGTGAACCTGGCGCTCGGCTACGTGAAAAGCCGCTGGTTCGTCGGCGCGTCGATCATCGGCGCGACGACAATGGCTCAGCTCAGAGATGACATCGCCGGCGCGCAGTTCGAGCTCGACGCGGAAACGCTCGCGGATATCGCCGAGCTCCAGGCGCGCTATCCGAATCCCGCGGGGTAGCCGTGTCTGGTCCCACGAGGACGCCGTGGCGCTGAAGTCAACGATTTGCAAGGCCGACCTCGCTCTCGCCGACATCGGCCGCAACCGCTACGGCGACTACGCACTGACGCTCGCGCGCCATCCCTCCGAGACCGACGAGCGCATGATGATGCGCGTGCTCGCCTTCGCGCTGCACGCGAGCGACTCGCTCGAGTTTGGCAAGGGATTGTCCACCGAGGACGAGCCGGATTTATGGCAACGCGACCTGACCGGCGTCATCGAATCGTGGATCGATGTCGGTCTGCCCGACGAAAAGGACATTCGCAAAGCGTGCGGCCGCGCCCGCGAGGTTCATGTCTATGCGTACGGCGGCCGCTCGGTCGGGCTCTGGTGGAACAAAGTCAGCGTCAGGGTCGAGACGCTGCAGCGACTTCACGTTGCCGAGGTTCCGCTCGAGGCGAGCCGCGCGCTGGCGGCGATCGCAGCGCGCTCGATGCGACTGCACTGCACGATGCAGGAAGGCCACGTGCTGTTCGCCGACGAGTCGACCTCGGTATCGATCGAACTGATGACGCTCAAGTCGGCGACCGCTTGAGCGCTAGCGGTTGACCAGCGCAACGCCGACGACCGCGATCACCATTCCGGCGATCGCCAGCGGCGTGAGCGTCTCTCCGAAAGCGAGGAACGCCAGCACCGCGGTCACCGGCGGCGTCAGGTAGAACAGGCTCGACACCTGCGTGGCGCGGCCGCGCCGGATCAGCACGTAGAGCAGTCCGATGGCGCCGATCGACAGCACCAGCGACAGCCACGCGAGCGCGAAGACGAATGGCACGCTCCATGCGATGCGCATCGATTCGGTGAGCGCGGCCAGCGGCAGCAACACCATGGCGCTGGTCGCGTACTGGATCACGCCGCCGGTGCGAAAGTCCATCGCGCTGCCGAATCGTTTCTGGTAAAGCGTTCCCGCGGTCATGCTGACCAGGGCGAGCGCGGCGAGCACGAGGCCCTCGGAGCTCATCGCCGAGCCGACGTTCCTGGAGAGCACCAGCGCGACGCCGATCAGCCCGAGTACCAGGCCCGACCACTGCCTGGGCGTCGTGCGCTCGCCGAACAGCGACGCCGCGGTGAATGCCGTGAGCAGCGGCTGCAATCCGACAATGAGCGCGACCACGCCCGCGGACATCCCGTTCGCGATCGCACTGAACACGCCACCGAGGTAACCGCATTGCACCAGCAGACCGGCGATGGCCGCGTGCCACCACGCGCGGGGGCTGTGCGGCCAGGGTGCGCGCGTCAGCACCGCTACGACCAGCAGCAGCGAAGCGACGATGACCATGCGCAGCGCCAGGAAGGTGAGCGGTTCGGCGTAGGGCAATCCCAGCTTGGCGCCGATAAAGCCCGTACTCCACAGCAGCACGAACAGCGCGCCGATGGACGGGTGCGCGCGATTTGTTGTGAGGACGGGTGCGGGCGCCGCGCGCTGCGTGGGAGGGGACACTAACGGCGCACGCCGGGCGCTTCGAGCGGCAAGCCTTGTCCGCGCCACGCCAGAAACAGTTCGACGTCGGTGAGTTCTGGTGCTCCGTAGTCGGGCATCTGCGCGCGAATGCCGAACAGGCACGCCCGGATGCGCCGCTGCAGCGATCCCAGCGATTGCCATTCGAGCTTGTATGCCGGGAACGCGTTGCCGTGCCCCTGGCTCAGCGTTTCCGAATACAGGCGCTGGCCCCAGTGCTGCTCGTGACATTGCGCGCAGGCCATGTTCATCTGGCCGTGGCGCGCGTAGTAGAAGTCGCGCCCGCGCTCCCACGTCGCGCGTGCCGGACCCGCAATCGACACCGATGCGGGCAATCCACGCGACTGCGTAGCCACATAGGCGGTCAAGGCAAGCATGTCGTCCGACTCGCGTTGCAGGGAGCCAAGCTTCTGGCGGCGCACTCTGCAATCGTCGATGCGCGCCTCGAGATCGAGCACACGGGCGGCCGATGCGTCGTACGCGGGATAGCGTGCGGCGACGCCGCGCATCGACGTGCGGGCGTCGCCGTGACAGCGCTCGCAGCTCGGGGCGTCGGCGCTCGCCTGCTTCCAGAGGCGTTCGCCGCGATCGACCCAGAGCATCCCGGGATTGGCGAAGTCGTCCGCCTGCATCGCGCGCACATCCGCGCCGGCGAAAGTGATTCCGGAGCGAAGCTCGGCGAGCGGCAAGGCACGCGTCTGCGCGTCGGCGCCTGGCGCCGCGATGAGTGCGGTAAGTGCCGCCAACAACGACAGGACGCGCACCCCGCACACGCCTGGGCTGCCTCGATCACGCAACCTTGATCGCCGCCTCGGCACTGCCGCGGGCGCCGCTGTCGTCGACCCACTCGAAGGCCAGCGTACCCGAGTCGCGCGCGGTCACGAAAAATCGAAGGTACGGGTTGGCCGCGATGCCGGGCCCCATCTGTATCGAAAAAACCGGCTCGCCGTTGTAACGGCAGTCGAAACGCTGGATCACATTGCGCGGAATAGACTTGCCGGCGGCATCGGTACGGTATCCCGTCTCCATGGCGTGACGGATCGAGATGCGCACCTCGAAAGGGTCGCCGCGGCGGCATTCGGGGGGGACATTGATGCGGGCATCGGCCATGGTCAGCTCGGCGCTCAGCTCGCATCCAGGCAGCCGGCGATGGTGACTTCAACGTCGACACTCGCTGCATAGGTTGCCGCGTCGCTCATCACCGCGATGGCGACGATGCGCTGCGCGCCTGCAAGACGCACGCGGGTGTCGATCTCGACGCGGTCGGGTGCAAGCGGATACTCGAACACGGCCATGACCGGTACCGGATTGCGCCCGGAAAAAAGGTGAATCGACTGCAATGCGGAGGCGGCCGCGAACGGACCGTCCATGGTCATGCGCAGCGGTACCGCCTGGCCGTTGTCCGCGAACAGCGGCATGTCCAGGTGCAGGCGCTCCCAGCGCGGCGTGCGTCCGTCGAGCAGCGTCGCAAGCGCAGGCAGCGGCGGAAGCGTCTGCGCATGCGCGATGCGAAGCTTAGCAAGCATCGGCGCCGCCACGCCCACGCTCGCAAACTGCAGCAGGCGGCGGCGCGACATCGACGTGCCGATCCCCGAGGAATGAGATGGGCGCGTCATTTCAGCGTGGCCAGGTACGCGACGACGTCCTCGACCTGAGCGGCGGCCAGTATCGGACGCCCGCGATAGGTGTCGGCAACGCGGTCAAGACCGGCGGTGCGGTAATAAGAAGGCATCGCCGAAGCCGCGTTGACCTGCTGGATGTCGACCACGCGCAGGCGCAGCTGACCGACGCTCAGGCGTCGCCCCACGCCATCGAGCGCTGGGCCGACGCTGCCCGACACGCGAATCGCCGGGTCGGCGATGGCGTGGCAAAGAATGCAGTTCGCATCGTCGTGCGCGATGAGCAGCGCGCGGCCACGCGCGGCGTCGCCACCATCGGCCAGCGCTGTCGGCATCGCATCTCCCACGATGAGAGCACCCGTCGCATCGGGGTCGACGCTTGAGGCGGCGCAGCACAGCGCCATCCAGCCGCACGACAGCGTCGATGCGAGAGCAAGCAAACGGCGAAAACGTCTGGAACTCACGCTTTGATTTTATCTCCAATCGGCTTGGGCCGGTCGCGGCGCGCGCCGGGTCATTCGCGCGGGACGCGAGTTGGAGTAAGCTAGACCGAAAAACGTTCGGTGCCGATCGTTCTGCCCTCGGAGGATTTCGCATGGCCAAGCTCAACATCAACGGCAAGATCCGCGATGTGCAGGCGGAACCCGATACGCCGCTGCTCTGGGTGATCCGCGAGCAGGTGGGTCTGACCGGCACCAAGTACGGCTGCGGTGTCGCTCAATGCGGCGCGTGCTCGGTG
>DASXBS010000132.1:0-6730 GCA_036491555.1 Casimicrobiaceae bacterium | reverse complement strand
CTCCTCGGCCACGCGATCGGGTTCGGCGGACGGCAGGTCGATCTTGTTGAGCACCGGCACCACGTCGACGCCCTGTTCGATGGCGGTGTAGCAGTTGGCGACGGTCTGCGCTTCGACTCCCTGCGATGCATCGACCACCAGCAGCGCGCCTTCGCACGCGGCGAGCGAGCGCGACACCTCGTAGGCGAAATCGACGTGCCCAGGAGTGTCGATCAGATTAAGGCTGTAGGTTTCGCCGTTGCGCGCTTCGTATGAAAGCGCCGCGGTCTGCGCCTTGATAGTGATGCCGCGCTCGCGCTCGAGATCCATCGAGTCGAGCACCTGCGCTTCCATCTCGCGATCGGACAAGCCACCGCAGCGCTGGATGAAGCGATCGGCCAGCGTCGATTTGCCGTGGTCGATGTGGGCGATGATGGAAAAATTGCGGATGTGCTGCATCGGGTGAACTAGGCCCTACCCTAAACAAAAGGGGCACCGTGCAGTGCCCCTGTCTTCGGTCCGGATCGGTGTCGGAACAAGCTGAATATTAACCGATTTTCCGTTCCGGCGCGACCAGCGCGGCACGCGCGTCCAGCCAACTCGTCAGCGCGGCGCGATTCAGGCGATGCATGCAGAGCAGGTTATCGCCGTCGAGCAGGACGGGAACCTGCTCGCCCCAACGCGACTCCAGCGCGACGTCGGCGTCGACGTCGATCACGCGCAGCTCGACGCCGGTTCCCGCGAGCATCGGCGCGAGCGCAGCCTGCATTTCATCGCACAGGTGGCAGTACGCGCGCCCGAGCAACGTGAGTTCCACGCTGACGCCTATTCGCCGGCGCCCACTCGAATGGTCGAAAAGAACTGAAGCTCGCCCCGGCGCAGCAGGAAGGTCACCGAAGCGCCCTTTTCCAGCTTGGCAATCAATCCGTTGACCTGCTCGGCGGACTTCGCCTCGATGGTCGCGCCGCGGCTGATGATCGCGACGATGACGTCGCCCGCCTGGATGTCGCCACGCGAGCTTCCGCTGCTGTCCTCGACGACCACGCCGTTCTTGAGGTCGAGCTCTTTTTTCTGCTCGTCGGTGATATCCGAGAGCACGAGTCCCATGCGGTTCGGCTTCGCCTTGTCCTTGCTGGGTGGCGCGCCACGACGCGTCGGCTTCGCCACCTCGTCCTCCTTGAGCTCGGCGACGGTCACCGCGATGTCGTGCGTGGCGCCCTTGCGCCAAATCTGCAGCGTCACCTTCGAGCCGGGCTTGACCTGCGTGATGATGCGCGGCAGCTCGGACGAAGTGTTCACCGTCCTGCCGTCGGCCTTGAGGATGATGTCACCCGATTCGATGCCCGCCTTTTCCGCAGGACCGCCCTTTTCCACCGAGTTCACCAGCGCGCCGCTGGCCTTCGCCAGGCCGAAGGCTTCCGCCGTCTCGCGCGTGACTTCCTGGATCTGAACGCCGATGCGCCCGCGGGTGACGCGTCCCTTTTCCTGCAGCTGCTTGACCACGTTCATGGCGACGTCGATCGGTATCGCGAAGGCGAGTCCCATGTAGCCGCCGGTGCGGCTGAAAATGAGCGAGTTGATGCCGACGACTTCACCTTTCATGTTGAACAGCGGCCCACCCGAATTGCCGGGGTTGATCGGAACGTCGGTCTGGATGAATGGAACCAGGTTCTCGTTGGGCAGCTCGCGACCCTTGGCGCTGACAATGCCGGCGGTGATCGTGTTCTCCAGGCCGAACGGTTTGCCAATGGCGGCGACCCATTCGCCGACCTTGAGTTTCTCGGGATCGCCGATGTTCACTTTTTGCAGACCGGTTGCCTCGATCTTAAGCAGCGCAACATCGGTGCGTTTGTCGGTGCCGACCACCTTCGCCTTGTATTCGCGCTTGTCGGAGAGCTTGACCGTCACTTCGTTCGCGTCGTCGACCACGTGGCCGTTGGTCAGCACGTAGCCGTCGGCGGACAGGATGAAGCCCGAGCCCGTGGCTTGCTGCTCGAATTCGCGTTCGCGCGGCGCGCCCCGCGGAATCTGTCCGAAGCGCCGGAAGAATTCGTAGAACGGGTCATCCTCCGAGAGCTCGGGCATCTGGGGTCGTTTCGCCTTCTGGGTAACATCGACGCTCACCACGGCGGCGCCCTGCTGCTCGTAGAGCTCCGTGAAATCGGGCAGGCGTGCGGACTGCGCGGTGGCGGCCTCGGCGAAGCACGCGAAACTCGACAATGCTGCGAGCATCGTCCAAGCGCGGAAAGTCATGCTAGGTACCTTTGTCGTTGGTGATGTGTCGTCGGCGAGCGCGCTGCGTCAGCGCGGGCCCACCGAATAGGCTATCTGGCGCACGGTCGAGCCCGGCGCCTCGCCGAGCACTGTGACCAGATGCTCGTTGAGCGGACGGCTGTAGACGTTGACACCGCCCTGCTGCGACAACCCGACCGGCTGCGGCGACGCGGGCGTCGGCTCGATGAATACGGAGATCGCGACCAGGCCATCGGAGAATACCAGATGCGCGACCTTGTCCGGCTTGCCGCGCAAGGTGCGAAAGCCTTCGACGACCTTGGTAAAACCGGCGGGAAGATCCTTGACCACCCAGCCGGTTTCCTGCGGAAGCACGTCGGCGCCGGGCGTTTCGATGACTTGCCAATCGGCGGGTGCGGGCGGAAACACCGTCTTGAAATTGGAGCGGTCGAGGCGACCTCCAATCTGGATATCGGTGAAGGCGAATTGCTCGACCGGATCGCCGCGCTCGTTGATCAGCCGTGCCTTGAGCAGCAATCCGGTGCCGATGTCCGCCCAGAATTTGTGGCCGTAGCGCAGCGTGTCCTTGGGCTCGAACACGTACGCCTGCGTTTCCAGCCCGGCGACGCGTGCGGTCTCCGCCTTGCGCAAGGTGTAGTGCTCGGTGAGCGTCGCCATCTGCTGGGGGAGCAGCGATGGAAAGACATTATGCAGTGCGCGCGGCTCGACGCGGACAAGCTTGGCGTCGGTGTAATAGCAGCGCACCTGCTCGTTGAGACGGATGACCTCGCGCGCTGGACCGTCGAGGCTGGAAAGCTTCTCGTATTCGACGCCGCTGTCGTTGAAATGCGCGAGGCGCGACGTCTCGATGCGACTGCCGTGCTGGTTGGAGATCGTTCCTACGTAGTCGAGCGTCCGCGCCGCGTTCGCCGCGCGCTGCAGCCACTGCGCCGCGTCCTGGGCCTGGACCGGTGCCGCGACCAGCACTGCCACCAGCACGCTCGCGCGCAGAGGAGCGCGAATCGCGTCCCGGCCGGCGCGCAGCGGCGCCCCGATCGTGTCGCGCGCCGGTGCGCCGCGACTACGGGCGCGCATCCGGTTCGCTAGCGGCGACTGCGCGCAAATATGGGCGTGCGCCCTGAATGGCCGTCGACGGCGAATATTCCTGATGCGCGAGCAAATACTCGTTGTCGACCGCTCGCCGCGCGTCGGCGGCGCGCACCAGCGCAGCCTGACGCGCCGCCATCATCGCCGTGTCCGGCGTAGGCATGGTCGACAACGCCACCCAGCCGACGACACTGACGGCTGCCACCGTCGCCGCCGCCGCGAGCGCCATGGCCGCGGGGGCAGGTCGCCGGCGCGGCGGCGCGAGCACCGTCGGTTCCGCCGCGAAGCGTTCGGCAAACCGCGCCGAGAATCCGGGCGTCGTCGCGCACGAACCGCGCAGCGACTCGCCGATCACGTGGTAGCACACCCACGTCGCGGTGCAATGCGTTTGACGCAAGCCGGCGCACACGGCGTCGACGCGCTCGGCGTCGAGCTCGCCATCGACCAGCAGCGAGATTTCCTCCGGCTTCGGCTCCGACCCACCAGCGCCATGTGCGCCGGCATCAGCCTGGAATGTGCCCATCACCATCTCCGATCCTTGTCCGTCCCCAAAAGCGGCCGCAGCTCGGCCGCGATCGCTTCACGCGCCCTGAAAATCCGGGAGCGCACCGTGCCAATCGGACAGTTCATCACGTTGGCAATCTCTTCGTAGCTCAACCCCTCGATCTCGCGCAGCGTGATCGCCGTGCGCAGATCTTCGGGCAACGCATCCATCGCCTTGTTGACGGTGTCTGCGATCTGCTTGCCGTGCAACTCGTCCTCGGGTGTCGCCGCATCGCGCAACTGCTCGGCGTCCTCGAAATTCTCAGCCTCCTCGTGATCAAACCCTGTCGACGTGGGCGCCCTCCGCCCCATCGCGACCAGATAATTCTTGGCCGTGTTGATCGCAATACGATACAGCCACGTGTAGAACGCGCTGTCGCCGCGAAACGATGGCAGCGCCCGGTACGCCTTGATGAACGCTTCCTGCGTCACATCTTCGACTTCTCCTGGGTCGCGCACCAGCCGCGACAACAGCCGTCCCAGCTTGCGCTGGTATTTCAGCACCAGCAGCTCGAATGCGCGCTTGTCGCCGCGCTGCGCGCGCTCTACGAGCTGCTGATCTACTTCGCGGTCAGCCATCCGCGGGCGGTCCCTGTGTCATTGGTCTTTTCGCCGCACCACACAGGCGCAACGTCCGCCGGCAGTATAGCCGAGCGACCCGGCTGACCGGGACCCGCAGTGCGTTCGGCAGCCTGCAGCGCTAGACCGCTACAACACGGGGAAGTTCAGCCCCCGCCATGCTTTCTCGCCCCGAGATTCGGGGCCTTTCAGCCTAGAGCGGCAAGCTTCACCATCGGTTCCACGTGCCCTGTCACCAGGCCCCGGTAATTGCGGATCTCCGGCTTCCGCCAGGCTTCGAGCGCGGCGCGCCGCGCATCGTCGAGCAGGCCGAGCTGGTCGAGGACGGCAACCGTCGCCGGGTGCAATCCGCGCGCATTGCCATCGGAGACCTTGAGCGCGATTCCCCATCCCGTGCTGCGTATTCCAAGCGCCTGTACGCCCTCGGCACCGACCTTGGTCACCCAGTCGCCGCCGCCGGCGCGCATGAGGGCCAGATCGTTGCGGCGCTCACCCGACACCATCTCCGGATGCGCGCTCATCGCAGCTGCAAGGCGAAACGGCGCGGAACCGTAGCGCGAATCTTCGGTCTTGCCGGCGAGACGGGCGAAAGCGTAGGCGAGCCGCGAAAGCGGCACGGCATAGTTTGGCGCCGAGCACCCATCGATGCCAGCGATCAGGCTGGATTCGTCGACCCCGCACAAGTGCGCAACCGCGCCGCGTATGGCCTGCTGCACCGGGTGGTCGTAGGCGAGGTAGGTGTCGATGCGCTCGCCGCAAAGGCGACAGTACGCGAGCATGCCGGCGTGCTTGCCCGAGCAGTTGTGCTGCAGCGGAGAAAAGACCGCCCCCGCCGGAGGCAGCTGCTCGCGTGCAGTGTAGTACAACGGGGGGTGTACACCGCATTGCAGGTCGGAAGCACTGTTGCCCGCGCGCGCGAGCATGTCGGCGACCGCGTCGACGTGACGCGGCTCTCCCGAATGGCTGGCGCACAGCAGCGCCACTTGCGGCATCGAATAGCCCATGCGCTCGATTCCACCCGCCGCCACGAACGGAACGGCCTGCAACGGCTTGAGTGCGCTGCGCGTAGTGGTGACGAATTCCGGATCGCCCGCCGAGTAGATGAGTCGTCCGCTGGCGTCGACCACCGCGACCGAGCCGTAATGCACGCTGTCGACGGCGTCGCCCCGGGTAACGCGCGCGAGCGCGACGTGCCCCGCGATCACGGGCGGCACGATCGCGGCCGGGCGGTCGTCATCTTGCGAGGACGCTTCGGATCGACTCGAGCGCCGCAGGATCCTCGATCGTCGTGAGATCTCCCGGGTCGCGGCCCTCGGCGAGCGCCTGGATCGTGCGCCGCAACAGCTTGCCCGAGCGAGTCTTGGGAAGCGACGCGACGAAATGCACGGCAGCCGGCCGGCCGATTGCGCCGAGCTCGCGGTCGACGGTGTCCATCACCTCGCGGCGCATCACCGCCGCGGCATCCGCGTTGCCAACGCGCACAGGGTCCTTCGCCACTGCGAAGGCGATGGGAACCTGGCCCTTGATCGCGTCGGCGATGCCAACTACCGCGACTTCGGCAATGCCGGCATGCGCTTGTACGGCTTCCTCGATTTCGCGGGTGCCCAGGCGGTGCCCGGCGACGTTGATGACGTCGTCGGTGCGTCCGAGCACGAAATAATAGCCATCGGCATCGCGCGTCGCCCAATCGAAGGTCGAATACACCTGCACGCCGGGGATGGTCGAGAAGTACGTCTGGACGAAGCGCTCGTCGTCGCCCCAGATCGTGCTCATGCATCCCGGCGGAAGCGGCGGAACCAGCGTCAGCACGCCTTTCTGGTCGGTGCCGACCTCCTTGCCGCTCCCCTCGTCGATCAGGCGAACGTCGTATCCGCACGATGCGAAGGACGGACTGCCGAACTTGCGCGGCGTATCCTCGATCCCAGGCTGCGCGGACAGAATGGGCCAGCCGCTCTCGGTTTGCCAATAGTTGTCGACGATCGCGACGCCGAGCGATTCCGACGCCCAGCGCGCCGTCGGCTCGTCGAGCGGTTCGCCGGCGAGGAACAGGTATTTCAGTCTGGAAAGATCGTGCTTTTTCATGAACGACGGATCCTGCTTCTTGAGCACGCGGATCGCCGTGGGCGAGCTGAACATGGAGCACACACCGTAGCGTTCGACGAGCTGCCACCAGATGCCGGCATCGGGGCGGATCGGCAGCCCCTCGTACATGATGGTGATCGAGCCATTGAGCAGCGGAGCGTAGACGATGTACGAGTGACCGACGACCCAGCCGATATCGCTGGTCGTG
>DASXBS010000131.1:0-14282 GCA_036491555.1 Casimicrobiaceae bacterium | reverse complement strand
CTGGCAAACGAGCTGATGATCGCAGCCGTAGTCACCAGCTCGTTTGCCAGGCGCTGGCTGGGCACGTGGCTGCCCGAAGGCTGGACCACGATGTGGTACAGCGCCGCCTGGAAGGAATTCCAGCTCGGCTCGGTGCTGATAGTCACGCTGGAGGTCGTGCTCGCCGTCGTGCTGCTTGCGCTCCTCATCGGGGTGCCCGCGGCGTACACGCTGGCACGCCGCAACTTCCCGGGCAAGCGGCTGCTGATGCTGCTGTTTCTGCTGCCGCTCATGGTCCCGCCGATCACGTACGGGATTCCGCTGGCGACGGTGCTCTACAAGGCGCAGCTCGCCGGAACGATCTATGGCGTGATTCTCGCGAATCTCATCCCGGCGGCACCGTTCGTGATCCTGGTAATGACGCCTTTCATCGAGCAGATCGATCCCAATCTCGAATCGGCGGCGCGCGTGTTCGGCGCCGGCACCGGGCGCATGTTCTGGCATGTCCTCGTCCCGCTGCTCGGGCCCGGGATCCTGGCGGCGTCGCTGCTGGTCCTGGTGCGCACCATCGCACTGTTCGAGCTCACCTTCCTCACCGCGGGTCCGGATTCGCAGACGCTGGTGGTCGCGCTGTACTACGCGGTCTTCGCCGCCGGGGTGCGTGCGCCGCAGTCGGTCGACGCGATGGCGATGGTCTACATGCTGGTGACACTGAGCTGGTTGCTGATCGCGCTGCGCTTCGTCAATCCGACGCAGCTCGTATCGCGGGTCAAAGAGCACCCGCAGCCGGCGGCGTAGGCCGCGAGGCGATGGCCTCGATGAAGCGGCTGTCGCTGGAAACGCTGGGCGCGCTGCCCGCGGCGGTGGCGCGGCCCGCCTACGACGCGCACGCGCTCGGCATCGGCATCGTGCATCTGGGGATAGGCGCGTTCTATCGGGCACAAAGCGCGGAGTACACCGACGACGCGCTCGCGCGCAAACCCGGGCCATGGGGCATCTGCGGAGTCAGCCTGCGCTCGGCCGAGGTGCGACAACGCATGGCGCCGCAGGACGGCCTCTATACCGCGGTGGAAAAAAGCCCCGCGGGCGTTCGTCGACGCGTCATCGGCAGCGTGCGCGAATTGCTTTTTCTTGGCGAGCAGCGAGGCGACGTGCACGCGCGCATGGCCGCCGCGACGACCGCGATCGTATCGCTGACCGTCACCGAAAAAGGCTATTGCCACGATCCGGCGACCGGGCAGCTCAACTTCGCGCATCCCGACATCGTTCACGACCTTGCGAGCCCGCAGTCCCCGGTGAGCGCGGTGGGCCTGCTGGTGCACGCGCTGGCGTCGCGACGGGCATCGCACGGCGCGCCGCTCACCGTCCTGTGCTGCGACAATCTGCCGCACAACGGCGCACTGGTGCGCGGACTGGTGATGGCCCTCGCGCAGGCGCGCGACGAAGGCCTCGCAAGCTGGATCGCTCAGCGCGCGCGCTTCCCCTCGACCATGGTCGACCGCATCGTTCCCGCCACCACCGATGCCGACGTCGCCGACAACGATGCAGCCCTTGGCGTTCACGATGCGGCGCCAGTGATGCACGAGCCATTCAAGCAGTGGGCGATCGAGGACGATTTCGCCGGGGGCCGGCCGGCATGGGAGGCGGTCGGTGTGCAGCTGGTCGCCGACGTCGCACCCTTCGAGGCGATGAAATTGCGCCTGCTCAACGCCAGCCATTCGGCGTTCGCCTATCTCGGCTTCCTCGCTGGACACGAATTCATCTACCAGGTCGCCGCGCAAGAGGCCTTCGCACGCTACATGCGCGCGCTCATGCGCGACGAAGTCGCCCCGACCTTGCGCATCCCCGCCGGCGTCGACGTCGCCGCGTATCAGCAGGCGCTGCTGGAGCGGTTTCGCAATCCGGCGTTGCCGCATCGTACGCAGCAAATCGCGATGGACGGTTCGCAAAAGCTGCCGCAGCGCCTGCTCGGTACGGTGCGCGACAACCTGGCCGCGGATCGCCCGATCGACCTTCTCGCGCTGGCGATCGCGGGATGGATGCGCTATGTGGCCGGGACCGACGAAGCGGGGCGTGACATCCGCGTCGCCGACCCGATGGCGACCGACTTCGCGCGCGTCTCCGCAGCGCATCGCGGCGATCCGTCGGCACTTGCGCGGGGCCTGCTCGCGCTGCGGGCGATTTTCAGCGACGATCTCGGCGCCGATCCACGCTTCGCCGGCAAGGTCACGCGTTGGCTGGCTGCGCTGTACGCCGAGGGTGCGGCACGGACCGTGCAGCGTGCCGTGGCCGAGCATCGATGAGCGGACGGCGTAGCATTCGCTCATGATGGCTCCATCGCTGATATGTCCTCCTGGTCGTACGCGCCATTCCGGCTCGGCGTCGCCCACGCCTTCAACGTTCCCGAGGCTCGCATGATCCCGCTTACGCTCCATCCCGATCGCCTGTTCTCCGCGGACCCGCGCCAGTGCGCAATTGCACGTGCGCTCTATGCCACCGTGCAGTCGCTTCCCATCGTCAGTCCTCATGGGCACACCGACCCGCAGTGGTATGCGGACGATCAGCCGTTCACCGACGCGTCGGCCCTGTTCATCACCCCGGATCACTACGTGTTTCGCATGCTCTACAGCCAGGGCGTGCGTCTCGAGGACCTCGGCATCGCGCAGCGCTCGGACTCGGCGGGTGCAGCGAAGGTGCCCGATGGTCGCGCCATCTGGCAAGCCTTTGCTGCGCATTATCATCTGTTCCGCGGAACGCCGACGCGGATCTGGCTGGACCACGCGTTTCACGAGGTCTTCGGGATCCGCGAGCGCGTGAGCGCGGAAAGCGCGGATCGCATCTACGACCACATCAATGCGTGCCTGGCGCAACCGGAATTCCGTCCGCGAGCGCTTTTCGAGCGCTTCAACATCGAAGTGATCGCGACCACCGAGTCACCCCTCGATCCACTGGTGCACCACGCCAAGATCCGCGCCAGCGGCTGGAAGGGACGGGTGGTCACCGCATACCGTCCCGACCCCGTCGTCGATCCCGATTTCGAAGGCTTCGCCGCCAACGTGGCGATGTTCGGCCAGCTTACTGGCGAGGATACATCGACATGGCGCGGCTACCTCTCGGCGCATCGACAGCGGCGTGCGTTTTTCAAGACCATGGGCGCGACCTCGACCGACCACGGACACCCCACCGCCGAGACCGCCGACCTCGATACCGCCGAGTGCGAGGCCTTGTTCGCACATGCGCTCGCGGGCACTACCTCTGCGGTGCAGGCGGAAATGTTTCGCGCGCAGATGCTCACCGAGATGGCGCGTATGAGCATCGACGACGGGCTGGTGATGCAGATCCATCCGGGATCATTTCGCAATCACAATCCGCACGTTTTCGCGCGCTTCGGCCGCGACAAGGGCGCCGACATGCCCACGCGCACCGACTACGTTCATGCGCTCAAGCCGTTGCTCGACCGCTTCGGCAACGAGCCCAACCTGACCGTGATCTTGTTCACCCTCGACGAGACGGCCTATGCGCGCGAACTGGCGCCGCTCGCCGGTCATTATCCGGTGCTGCGGCTTGGGCCACCGTGGTGGTTTCACGACAGTCCCGAAGGGATGCTGCGATTTCGCGAGCAGGCCACCGAGACCGCGGGCCTGTACAACACGGTCGGATTCAACGACGACACCCGCGCATTCCTGTCGATCCCTGCGCGTCACGACGTCGCGAGGCGCATCGATTGCCGCTTTCTCGCGCAGCTCGTGAGCGAGCATAGGCTCGAGGAGGACGAGGCCTTCGCGCTGGCTCCGGAGCTCGCCTACAATCTCGCCAAGCGGGCGTACCGCCTGTAGAGGTTCGGTCTCGACCGTGGCCGGTGACGAGTACATCGGGCACAATCCTGCCGGCACATGCGATCCTGTGCTACGACCTCGAGGGTCGGCGCGCTTGCGTACTGGAGGTTTCGTGCGTCCCGCCATTTATGCCGCCGCTGCAGCGTTTTGGCTGCTAATACTGGCGTCGACCGCGGCACACGCAACGCATCCTTTCGTCACCGACGACACACGCACACAGGGCACCGGAAAATTCGAGCTCGAGCTCGGCACGCAGTACACGCGCGCTCCCTTCGACGACGGCGTGCTATCTAATTTCCAATTCGCGCCGCAACTCACTTACGGCGTGACCCACGAACTCGACGCGATCCTTCGTCCCACGTACAACGTCAACGTGCTCACCGGCGCTCAAGGTGCCCGTGGCTCCGGATTCGGCACTACCAATGCCGAGTTCAAATGGCGCTTCCTCGAAGAAACCCAGGGTGTGAGCGCCGCGCTGCTGGCGGGATCCGGCTTCGCCTCGGGCAACGCAGCTTTCGGTGTCGACTCCGGGCAAAGCACGCCGCGTGCTTATCTGCTCGTCACGGCTGTCGCAGACGCGTTTGAGGTCGACTGCAATATCGGCACCGTGCGCAACGTGAACGATCCCATGGCGCGGCAATGGCTGGGCCACGCCTCGGTGCTGCTGCTGTGGGCGCCCCGCCACGATCTGCGGGTGGGGGCCGATTTCGCGGTCGATCAGAATCCGCTGCGGTCGGTGTCGCAGACTCCGGTCAGCGCCATGCTCGGCGCCATAGTCAAGGCGTCGCCCGGTTGGGATCTTGACGCCGGATACCAGCGTGGCCTCAACCGCAGCGCTCCGCGCGACCAATGGCTGCTCGGCGCGACGTTTAGATGGTAGCGTCGCGAGCGACCCGGCGCTGCGCGCGGGGATCGACGGCACGCTCAGCGCACCCGGGCGACGAGACGGCGATGCGGTTCGCGCAATCGCACGGAAGCCCGAGTAAGGGTCGACCCGGCAACGTTGCCCTCGGGTGCGGTTTCGAGCAAACTCGGCAAGCAACGTGGGTGGAACCTTTCACGTACCTGACACGAGCCTGCCATGCGCCTACTTGTCGTTGAAGATGATGTCCAGCTTGCCAACGGACTGGTGTCGTCGCTAGCGCAATCCGGCTACGCCGCCGACACCGCCCACAACGCGCGCGACGCCGAGATCGCCTGCGCTCATACCAACTACGCGCTGGTGATCCTGGATCTCGGTCTGCCGGATCTCGATGGACTCGAGCTTCTGCGCCGGCTTCGCCTGGATTCGATGCGTGCACCGGTGCTCATCCTCAGCGCGCGCGACCAGCCTCAGCAGCGCGTTGCGGGACTCGACAGCGGCGGCGATGATTATTTGTCGAAGCCTTTCGTGGTCGCCGAGTTCGAGGCGCGAATTCGCGCCCTGCTGCGGCGCGGTGAACCGATGGGAACCGCGATCATTTTCGGCGCGCTGTCCTTTGAAAAGGCCGCGCGGCACCTCACCGTTCACGATCGCGAGATCGAGCTTACGCCCAGCGAGCTCGCCGTGATCGAGCTGCTTCTGCGTCAGCCGGGGCGCATTGTCAGCAAAGCCGATATCTTCAACTCGCTGTACAGCTGGCAGGACAACGCCAACATGTCCGCCGTCGAGGTATTCATCAGCCGCCTGCGCCGCAAGCTCAGCACCGCGGGCGCCGATGTGGGCATTCGCGTATTCCGTGGGCTGGGCTACCGCCTGGAAAAGCTCGGCGATGCCAAGGTCGCGCCCGAGGCCTGAACCAAGCCTCCGACGGCGGCTGCTGATCCGGCTGTGGCTGCCGCTGCTCGGCGTCCTGCTCGCCGGCGCCTGTGTTTCGGTCGGGCTGGCAGTGCATTTTGGAAACGTCGCACACGATCGCTGGCTCCTCGACTCCGCGTTGGCGCTGGCGACACAGCTGCGGTCGGAGACGACGGGTCCGCGCCTCACGCTGCCTCCGTCTGCGGTCGAGATGTTCGAATGGGACAGCGTCGACCAGATTTTCGAGGACGTGACCGACGCCGACGGCGATCACCTGTTCGGCAACGCCAGTTTTCCGCGCAGGCCGGGCCTCGTGCCTGCCGACGTCCCACAGTTCTACGATGAGATGCTCGGCGGACGCCCCGTGCGCGTGGTCGCCATTGCGGTGACGGGACCGCCGCCGGAATCGAAGACGGTCGTCATCCAGGTCGCGGAGACGCTGATCAAGCGCAAGACGCTGGTGCGCGAGATCGTGCTCCTGACGGTGCCGCTGCAGGTGATCATCCTGCTGCTCGCCGGCGCGTTCATCTGGTACGCGGTGACATCGAGTCTCTCGACACTCGACGCGACGGCGTCTCGTCTGCGCACCTACAGTCCCGAGCATCTGGTGCCAGTGGGTGAAGGCGAAAGCCTTCCTTCGGAGGTGAAGCCACTGATCGTTGCGATCGACCAGCTCATCGGCAAGCTCGCGGAGGCGCGCGAAGCCCAGCAGCGTTTCGTCGCGAATGCGGCGCATCAGCTGAGAACACCGCTTGCCGCTCTGCAGGTCCAAACGGAGCGGGCATCGCGCGAGACCGATCCGCGCAAGCACGCCGAGGCCCTCGACGAAGTCATCAAGTCGCTGTCGCGCATGCGCCACCTCACGCAGCAGCTGCTCACGCTGAGCCGCGCGGATGCGTCGTCGGCCAACATGCTGCGCATGGAGCCGGTCGATCTGGCGCAACTCGCGCGAAACGAGATCGAGCGCTGGGCCGACGCGGCGATCGAGCGCAATATCGACCTCGGCTACGATGGTCCCGAGAAAGACATTGTCGTACACGGTGAGCCGCGCTTGCTCTCCGAGCTGCTCGGCAACCTCATCGACAACGCGATTCAGTATGGTGGGGCTGGCGCCAGCGTGACGGTCGGCGTGCGTAAGCATCCATTGATGCTGTTCGTCGAGGACGATGGACCGGGGATCCTGCCGCAGGAGCGCAGTCACGTCTTCGAACCTTTTTATCGCGTGCGTGGCAGCGCGGGTGCCGGCTGCGGTCTGGGTCTCACCATCGCGCACGAAATTGCCGCGAGACACCAAGCGACACTTGGTATCGTCGATACCGGCGACGCACGCGGCGCGAGGATCGAGGTCGTATTCTCCGGCTCGCCCGCGGCCCCGAGTCCCGCGGTCGATGCCCGCGCCGGAGAGCCGCTCGACGCTTAGAATTTGTGACTGGCGGCCTTACGAATGATCCGCCGGTCGTGGCACCTCATAAATTGACATGGCCGAGTGACCAGGCTGCGTTAAAGGCTTGTGCGGCGGGCTGCGCGCATGCAACTACGATGCAACCACATGAAAGGACTATCCATGGCACCACGATCCGACGGCATGGCTCTGCTGGGGCGCGCGTTGCTCGCCGTCTTGTTCATCGTCTCCGGTTGGGGAAAGCTCACCGGTTTCCAGGGCGCGGTGGGGTTTATCGCGAGCAAGAATTTGCCTATGCCACAGGTGCTCGCCGTCATCGCGGTCGTGTTCGAGCTTGGTGGCGGGCTGCTGTTGTTGATCGGCCTGAAGGCACGCTGGGTCGCCCTGCTGCTGGTGGTCTTCCTCCTGATCATCACCCCAATTTTTCACAATTTCTGGAGCGCCGCGGCAGATCAGGCTGGGAACCAGCAGATCCATTTCATGAAGAATCTCGCCATCATGGGTGGAATGTTCATGGTGGCGGCACTGGGTCCGGGACGCTTCAGCGTCGATCGCGGATAGGGGCCTGCGCTTATTCGCGCACGCGTGAATCGAGCCAGAGGGTCACGGGCCCATCGTTGACCAGCGCAACCTGCATGTACGCGCCGAACACGCCCTGGGCGACTGAGTGCCCAGACTCCCGGGTGAGCGCGGCGACGAGGCCATCGAAGCGCGGCTGGGCCAATTCGGGCGGCGCAGCACCCGAATAGGAGGGCCGCGCGCCCTTCCGGGTGGAGGCAAGCAGCGTGAACTGACTGACCGCGAGGATGGCGCCGCCGACGTCGCGCAGCGACAGGTTCATCGCCCCGTCGGCGTCGTCGAAGATGCGCATCGAAATGATTTTGCGCGCCAGCCAATCGATGTCGGCCTCGCCGTCGTCGGCGATTGCGCCGGCCAGCACCAGGACGCCGCGACCGATCGCACCCACGACGCAACCATCGACACTCACCGACGCCTCGCGAACGCGTTGTATCAGCGCGCGCACAGCGAGGACGACGCGGGCGGGGAGGGGATCACCGGGGCAATCTTTCCTCGCTTGCGCAGCGGCCCTTCAGCGGACAATCTTGCGCTCGACGTCAGCGACCTTGCCGTCGACAAGCGTTACCGTAGTGATGGTGTTGGCGTCGCCGGTGCGCGGGAGGTACGACCAGCGCTGACCCTTGCCGCGCTGGTTGCGCGCATCGACATCGGGTCGTCCCAGCCGTTGCAGCACTTCGGCCTGCGACATGCCGACGCGTATGTAGCGGCGATCACTGGCATTGCCCATCGACTCGCGCGCACGAACGGGAATCGCCGCCCGATCGCCGCGAGCTTTTGCAGACAGCGCAGGCGGGGGTCCCGGCGTCACACCGGGAATCACGCTCAGCGTCGGCGGGTCGCTCGCAAAATTGCGCAGTTCGGTCCCCGCTGCGCACGGCGAGTCCTGATAGACGACGCTTCCCGCGGCGCCGGTGCACTTGTAGACCGTCGCGCCGGCCGGCGGGCGAGCCGCGGCGGGTTGGGCGGCGACCGCGCACGCGAGCGGGGCTGCCCATAGCAACAGCGTCATCGTCGTGGCCCAGCGCAGGGACATTGACCGGCTCCTGTCGGCATCCGGTGTCGCCCGGTGCCGCTAAATTGCTAACATACACCTTTCGTCCGCCGCTCAAATCATCCGTACGATGGATACGCCGCGCCGTATCGCTGCCCGCGTTCAGGACATCGCGCTCTTCCATGTCATGGAGGTCCAGACGGCCGCGCGTGCGCTCGAATCGGCGGGACGCAGCGTCGTCCACATGGAGATCGGCGAGCCGGACTTTCCAACGCCTGAGCCCGTGCTCGACGCCGCGCGCGCGGCGCTGACGGGAGGTGGCATCTATTACACCTCGGCGCTCGGCCTTCCCGCATTGCGCGAGGCGATCGCGGGTCACTATCGCGATCGATACGGAGTCGACGTCGGCGCCGAGCGCATCGTCGTCACCGCGGGTTCGTCGGCGGCGCTACTGCTCGCGCTGGCGCTGCTGGTGGATCGCGACGACGCGATCCTGCTTTCGGATCCTGGCTATCCTTGCAACCGGCACTTCGTGCGCACGCTCGAAGGTGAGGCGATCGGCATTCCGGTGGGCCCGCAGACGCAGTATCAGCTCACCGCCGATGCGATAGACGCCGCCTGGACGCCCCGCACCCGCGGTGCGCTGATCGCGTCGCCTTCGAACCCCACCGGCACTGCAGTGTCCAACGTGGAGATGGCGCGCATCGTATCGGTAGTCGCCGCGCGCGGCGGTGCGCTGCTCGTCGATGAAATCTATCTCGGCTTGTCCTATGCCGAGTCCCGGCAAAGCGCGCTGACACTCTCCGACGATTTGTTCGTGATCAACAGTTTTTCGAAATACTTCAACATGACCGGCTGGCGACTGGGCTGGCTGGTTGCACCCGAGCGTCACGTCCGCGACCTGGAGAAGCTCGCGCAGAATCTCTACATTTCACCGCCGACGCTGTCGCAGCATGCGGCGCTGGCGTGTTTCGCGCCACCGACGCTGGCGCTGCTGGAACAGCGTCGAGCGCAGTTTCGCGCGCGCAGGGATTTCCTCGTGCCTGCTCTGCGCAAGCTCGGGTTTCGCATCCCGGTCACCCCGAGCGGAGGATTCTTCGTCTACGCCGATTGCTCGCCCTTCGGGATGGACAGCGAGCGCTTCTGCATCGAGGCGCTGGCTGCGACCGGCGTCGCGTTCACGCCTGGCATCGATTTCGGGGAACATCGCGCGCGCGATCACGTGCGATTCGCCTATACCGTTGCGCAGTCCAAGCTGAGCGAGGGCGTGCGCAGGCTTGGCGAATGGCTTCCGACGCTGCAGCGGGCGAATGACGCGCAACCTGCGGCGCACGTCGTCGAGGGCGCCAGGTGAAGCGCGCGCTGCCGATCGCTGCCTCCATCGCGGCGGCGTTCGCGCTGGCCAGCTGCGGAAGCGTCTCCTATTACTGGCAGGGCATTCAAGGGGAAATGGATATCCTGCAGCGTGCGGAGCCGATCCCCGCGGTGGTGGAAGTCACGTCCGACGCGACGCTCAAGCGCAAGCTCGAGCGCTCGCTCGCGATTCGTGCGTTTGCCAGCCGCGAGCTGGGGCTTCCGGACAACGGAAGCTACAAGAACTACGCCGATCTGGGGCGCCGCTTCGTGCTCTGGAATGTCGTCGCGACGCCGGAGCTGTCGCTGGAGCCGCGACAGTGGTGCTTCCCCATCGCAGGGTGCGTCAACTACCGCGGTTACTTCGACGAGGCCGCCGCGAACGCCGAAGCTGCGCAGTTCACCGCAGCGGGCGACGACGTGCACATTGGCGGTGTGCCGGCATTCTCGACGCTCGGGTATTTCAACGATCCGATCCTGTCGACGTTCATTCGATATCCGGATCCGGAAGTCGCGCGCCTGATTTTTCACGAGCTCGCGCACCAGGTGGCGTACGCGAAGGACGACAGCGTGTTCAACGAATCCTTCGCCGTCGCGGTGGAGCAGGAGGGCGTGCAGCGTTGGCTGGCGGCGCAACACGATCCGACGCTGGTCGCGCAGGTCGAATCGAGCGAGCGCTACCGTGAAGGTTTTCGGGCGCTTGCCGACCGCACGCGCGCGCGCCTGGCGTCGCTCTACGCGAGCAAGGAGAGCGACGAGGTCAAGCGCGCCGGCAAGGCCGCGGCCTTCGCGCAGATGCGCGCCGATTACATAGCGCTCAAGACCTCGTGGGGAGGCAACGGTGTCTACGACGGCTGGTTCGCGCAGGGCCCGACCAATGCGAGCCTGGCGGGGCTGGCGCTGTACACGCGGAAGGTCCCGCAATTTCGCGCGCTTCTGGCCGAAGAAGATGGCGACCTACCGCGCTTCTATGCGCGGGTGAAGGCGCTGTCGCGGATGCCCAAGGCCGACCGCGACAGGATTCTCGCCGCGGCGGGTGCAGCGCAGGCTGCAAAAGTATCGGGCGCGGTCCAAGGGCCGAACTCCAACTGATCTAACACAACTGATCTAAGCTCTTGTCCTGACTGGACAAAGAAGTTACAATCATCGGTTCCTTGCCTCATTCGCCGCAGACGGATGAGGCCGCCCGCAAGGCCGCCTGGGATTGGATCCCGTCATCGGCGCCTCGCCAACCCTGTCCGCAAGGACACAGTCCACAAGGAGCGGTCTGCATGCGTCACTACGAAGTGGTTTTCATCGTCCACCCCGATCAGAGCGAGCAGGTGCCCGCGATGATCGAGCGCTATCGCGCCATGGCCACCGCCAACGGCGGCCGCATACACCGCCTCGAGGATTGGGGCAGGCGCCAGATGGCCTATCCGATCGCCAAGGTCCACAAGGCGCATTACGTCCTGATGAACATCGAATGCGATGCCGCCGCGCTCGGCGAGCTCGAACATGCGTTCAAGTTCAACGACGCGGTGCTGCGCCACCTCATCGTCGCCATGCGCGAGGCGGTCGTCACGCCCTCGCCCATGATGAAGGAGGAGAAGTCGCGCTCGCTGTCGCCGGCGGCACCCGCGGCAGCCGCTTCGGCGACAGCCTCTGCTCCGGCCGCCGAAGCGGCACCGGCGCAAGCCTGATCGCGGCTTTGCAGCTGTCCTAGCCGAGGACGCAATTGATGAACCACGTGCAGCTCGATGCGCGGCTCCAGGCCCGCGAGGCCCTGCGCTACACGCCTGCCGGCGTGCCGGTGCTCGACTTCGCGCTCGCCCACGAGTCCATGCAGATCGAAGCCGGATCGCAGCGCCGCGTGGCGTGCGAGCTGGCTGCCGTCGCGCTGGGTCCGCTGGCGCGCGAGCTTGCCGGCGTGGAGCCGGGCGCATTCCTCAGCTGCCGCGGCTTTCTCGCGCGTCGCTACCGCACCGGCACCAGCGTTGCGTTGCACGTGAGCGAATGCCGCGTGACCGACCACGAATCCATCGAAACACAGAACCGCAAAGGAAATTGACATGCCCCGTCCCATGGGAAGAAACGCCAAAGGTAAAGGCAAAGGCAAGGATGGCAAGCGCCGCGAACGCGGGAACAACCTGTTCAAGCGCCGCAAGTTCTGCCGCTTCACCGCCGAAGGCATCAAGGAGATCGACTACAAGGACGTCGACATCCTCAAGGACTTCGTGCAGGAGAATGGCAAGATCATGCCCGCACGCATCACCGGCACCAAGGCGCGCTACCAGCGCCAGCTCGGCACGGCGATCAAGCGTGCGCGCTTTCTCGCGTTGCTGCCCTATACCGATCTGCACTGACCGGAGCCAAGCGACATGCAAGTCATTCTGCTGGAAAAACTGCCCAACATCGGTGAGCTCGGCGACGTGGTCAAGGTCAAGCAGGGCTTCGCCCGCAACTACCTGATCCCGCAAGGCAAGGCCAAGCGCGCTACTCCGGAAAACATCAAGGTGATCGAGGAAAAGCGTGCCGAGCTCGAGAAGGCGGCGGGCGCGAAGCTTGCGCTCGCGCAGGAGCACGCCGCGAAGCTCGAAGGCGTGAAGATCCAGATCACGCAGAAGGCGGGGGTCGATGGACGCCTGTTCGGTTCGGTGACCAACGTGGACATCGTCGAGGCGCTCGCGGCGATCGGGCACACCGTGGAAAAATCGATGGTGCGCATGCCCGATGGCCCACTGAAGCAGGTGGGTGAATTTGCGATCACCATTGTGCTGCACACCGATGTGCCTTCTCACATCGTGGTCAACGTGCTCGGCGACACGACCGGCGGGCCGGCCTGACGACAGCTCGTTCCGAAATGGGCGGTGAACGCATCTCGCGTCGCCGCCCGAAGACTTCTAAGCTCTCGGTGACGTCGTCGTTGGCCGCGGCGGCGCACTCTGATTTGCTAGAATGACCGGGCATCCGCGCGCGCTCTAGCATGCCCAACGACTCCCAGATCCAGGCGCTCAAAGTACCTCCGCATTCGATGGAAGCGGAGCAATCGGTGCTGGGCGGCCTGTTGCTGGAAAATGCCGCCGCCGATCGTGTTGCGGACCTCATCGATGCCAAGGACTTCTACACTGAAGTTCATCGCGTGCTCTACGCCGCGATCATGGGCCTTGTTTCCGACAACAAGCCCGCCGACGTGGTCACCGTCGGCGAAGCGCTCGCTTCGCTCAACAAGCTGGACTACATAGGGGGCATGTCGTACCTGGGGATGCTGGTCGACAACGTTCCCACTGCCGCCAACATCCGTCGCTACGCCGAGCTGGTGCGCGAGCGTGCGATTCTGCGCAATCTCGCCGCTGCGGGAGGCGAGATCGCCGACAGTGCCTATCATCCCCTCGGCCGCAGCGTCCGCGCCATACTCGACGACGCCGAAGCGAAAGTGTTCAGCATCGCGGAGCACGGTGCGCGCGGACAACAGGGGTTTCAGGAACTTCGTCCGTTGCTCACGCAGGTCGTCGAGCGCATCGAATTCCTCTACAACCGCGACAATCCATCCGATGTGACCGGCATCGCGACGGGGTTCACCGACCTCGACCGCATGACTTCGGGCTTTCAGGAAGGCGATCTGGTCGTGATCGCGGGTCGGCCCAGCATGGGGAAGACCGCGCTCGCGCTCAATATCGGCCAGCACATCGCGCTCGACTTGAAAATGCCGGTGGCGGTATTCAGCATGGAAATGGGCGCCTCGCAGCTCGCGATGCGCCTGATCGGCTCGGTAGGTCACCTCGACCAGCAGAAGGTGCGCACCGGCCGGCTGAACAACGAAGACTGGGAGCGGTTATCGTCGGCGCTCGGCAAGCTCAATGACGCGCCGATGCACATCGACGAGACGCCTGCCCTCAACGCGCTGGATTTGCGCGCGCGCGCGCGCCGCCTGTCGCGCCAGTACGGCGGCCAGCTCGGCGCGATCATCGTCGACTACATCCAGCTGATGCAGGCGACCGGCGAGGGCGAGAACCGCGCGACGGAAATCTCGGAGATCTCGCGCTCGCTCAAGGCGCTCGCCAAGGAGCTCAAGGTGCCGGTCATGGCGCTTTCGCAGCTCAACCGCAGCCTCGAGCAGCGTCCCAACAAGCGTCCGGTCATGTCCGACCTGCGCGAGTCGGGTGCCATCGAGCAGGACGCCGATGTCATTTTGTTCATCTATCGTGACGAAGTGTATAACCCCGAGACGCAGGACAAAGGCGTTGCCGAGATCATCATTGGCAAGCAGCGTAACGGACCCATCGGTACGGTTCCTCTCGCATGGGTAGGCGAGTACACGCGGTTCGAGAATCTTGCCTCAACGCCTGGAAACTACAGGCCCTAGAGGCCGACGCATGCTGGAGG
>DASXBS010000130.1:0-10428 GCA_036491555.1 Casimicrobiaceae bacterium | reverse complement strand
GATCCCGGCCTACTCGCCTGAAGCACGCGGGCGTTCCGAGCACGCCTTCGGCACCCTGCAGGATCGTTTGCCGAAGGAGTTGGCCGACGCGCAGATCACTGAGGTCGCCAAAGCCAATCGCTTTCTCAAGCGCCGCTTCCTGCCGGCCTATAACCGCGAGTTCATGGTGCCGGCTGCGGAAACCGGTTCGGCGTTCGTACCCTGGATCGGCAGCAACCTGCACGACATCCTGTGTCTACAAGAAGAGCGCGTGGTGCGTGCCGATAACTGTGTCGTCTACGGCAACAAGCTCTTGCAGATCCCGGCCGACCGCCACCGCTGCCACTACGTCAAAGCCAAGGTCCGCGTGCATGAATATCCGGACCGCAGCCTCGCCATCTTCCATGGACCGCGCCGCTTAGCTCACTACGACGCAAACGGAAAGGAACGCAAAATCAAAAACAAAGACGCCGCGTGAGTCCGCTGAAAACCGGACATATGGCGTGTTACCAAACCGGACATCTTGACGTGTTACTAACAGGAACGCCGTCGGAGATCGCTTGGCCGGCGATATACTCGCCCGATGCGCGTGCTCGGCATCGAAACGTCCTGCGACGAGACCGGCGTCGCGCTCTACGACACCGACGGCGGGCTGCTCGCGCACGCGTTGCATTCGCAGGTCGCGATGCACGAGGCCTACGGTGGGGTGGTGCCCGAGCTCGCGTCGCGTGACCACATCCGCCGGGTCCTGCCGCTCACCGAGGCCGTGCTGCGAGAGTCCGGCAGCACCGACGCCGACCTCGACGGCATCGCCTACACGCAAGGTCCGGGGCTCGCCGGAGCGCTGCTGGTCGGCGCCAGCATCGCCAACGCGCTCGCCTTTGCGCTCGACATTCCGGCACTGGGCGTGCACCACCTCGAAGGGCATCTGCTCTCGCCTTTGCTGAGCGAGCCGCGGCCGGAGTTTCCCTTTGTTGCGCTGCTCGTTTCCGGAGGGCACACGCAGCTTTTCGCCGTGCGCGGCATCGGCGACTACGCGCTGCTGGGCGACACACAAGATGACGCCGCGGGCGAAGCCTTCGACAAGACCGCGAAGCTGCTTGGCCTTTCCTACCCCGGTGGACCCGCGCTGGCCGAGCTCGCGCAGCGCGGACGGACCGGCTCGCCATCGATACGCCTGCCTAGACCGATGCTGGACAGCGGCGATCTCAACTTCAGCTTTTCGGGGCTCAAAACCGCCGTGATGACTCTGGTGCGAAGTGACGCTGCGCGCGCGGGCGATCAGCGCAGCGCCGACATCGCGCGCGAATTCGAGACCGCGGTGGTCGACATTTTGGTGGCCAAGGCACTGGAGGCGCTGGAAGTCACCGGCTGGCGGCGACTGGTCGTCGCCGGCGGCGTCGGCGCCAACCGCAGCCTGCGCCAGCGGCTCGATGAAGGTGCGGCCGCGCGCGGCGCGCGTGTCTATTTCCCGGAGCCGCGCTTTTGCACCGACAACGGCGCGATGATCGCGCTGGTGGGCGCGCTGCGCCTAGCCGACGGCAGCTCCGGCGATTACGCGTTCTGCGTGCGACCGCGCTGGGATTTAGCCTCGCTGGCACAGCCGAAGGTCCTTTAACGTGCTGCGGTCACCGTAACCTTGCCGCTCATGTACGGATGCACCGAGCACACGTAGTCGTACGTGCCCGGCGCGTCGAAGGTGCGTGTGAAGTTCTGTCCGGGAAGGAGCACGTCGGTACCCTTGGCGCCATCCTTGTAGGCGAGCCCGTGCGGTGCGCCGTCGTCGTTGTTCCAGGTCACGGTGGTGCCGGCGGCGACCGTCAGATCGGCGGGCGCGAAAGCGAAATTAGCGATCGACACCGCCGGGGTCGAGCTTGCAGCCTTCGCCGCGGCGCGCTGAACGACAATCTTGCGCGGCGCATTGCCGACCGCGATCGTCGAGGTCGCGCCGGTCGAGAGGTCGACCACGGTGACGTCGTTCGATCCCTCGTTGGTCACGTACATGGTCTTGCCGTCGGGCGAGGACGCCATCCAGTGCGGCTGCTTGCCCACCGCGATTGCACGCAGCGGTGCGTTGGTCGACGCATCGAAGAGCAGCAGCTCGCCCGGGCCCTGTACGACGACGCTGCCGCGCTCGACGTTCTGGAAGTGCGCCGCAATGTGCGGCGACGCGCCGGTAGGAATTTGCGCGACGATCTTGTCGGAGCCCGGATCGATCACCTGAATGGCGTTGGTCCCCGCGAGCGTGACGTAAAGCGCACCACCGTCGGCGCTGAACTCGGGGTCGCGCGGCGGCTTGTCGAACGCGATCGAGCGCAGGACCGAGCGCGACGCGAGATCGACCACGACGAGCGCGAACTTGCCAGGCTCCTGCGACGCGACGTACGCCACCTTGCCGTCGGGTCGCACCGCGATGGTGTGCGGCTTGGCAACACCGACGCTGCCGACGACCGTATTCGATCCCGTGTCGACGAATACGACGCGATCTTCGCCGTACACGGCGGCCAGCAGCGTGCGGCCGTCCGGCGTCATGGCGAGCCCGTGCGGCATCTTGCCAACCTCGATGCTGCGCACGACGCGATTCGTCGCGGTGTCGATGACGCTGACCTCGCTCGACGCTTCGCCGCTGACGTAGACCGTCTTGCCGTCGGGCGACTGGGTCATGCCGTGGGGACCGGCCGCCACCGGCAGCGTGGCGACGACCTTGGCGCTCCCGGTGTCGATGACGCTCACCGTCGCGTCCTTGAAATTGCCGACGTAAGCCTGCGGTCCGACGGCGATTGCGGGCGCCGCCAGCGCGAGCAGCGTCGTGGCGAGTAAACAGGGAAAGATGGGGTGGACGCGATGCATGACGAACCTCCAGGTGGGGCGTGGGCCGTCCCTGTAGTACCGCCACGCGCATGCGAATATTCCCGGCTCGACTCTCGCCGGGACCTGGCGAAAGGGCTTGCATCGCGTCGCGCCGCACGGCACTGTGGCAGTCCCCTAAGCGCGTACCGGGAATAAGAACGGCCCGATCGAGGTAAGGGCCCAGGTAAGAGCCATTAGAGCCGGAGCATCGAATGCCCGCACACGCGCGCTTCAGGGATTTGATCGTTCAGCATCTCGACGCTGGCTACAACCTCGCGCGCTGGCTCGCGCGCGATGCCGACGATGCGCAGGACGTAGTGCAGGATGCCTGCATGCGCGCGCTCAAGTACGCGGACTCGCTGCAGGGCAACGATGCGCGTGCCTGGTTCCTCACCATCGTGCGCCACGCGTTCTACGACTGGTGCAAGCGCAACCGGCCGTCCGAGATCGCGCACGATGATGGCGCGGCGCTGGACGCCGCCATCGCCAATCCCGCGATGGGTCCGGAACCCAGCGCGATACGCGGCGCCGAGACGCGCGCGCTGTCGGAAGCGCTGTCGCAGCTGCCGTTGCAGTACCGCGAGGTCATCGTTCTGCGCGAGCTGGAGGAGCTCTCTTACAAGCAGATCGCCAGAGTCGTGGATGTCCCCATCGGCACCGTCATGTCTCGGCTGTCGCGCGCACGTGCGCTGCTGCAGCGCTCGCCGATGCTGCACGCGATCCGCGGTCAGTCGTCCGGAGGTGAGTCATGAACTGCAACGAAGCGGTGGCGCTGGTCGCCGCACACGCCGACGGCGAGATCGACCGCTTGCGCGGGCACTCGCTGACCAAGCATCTGCGCGGCTGCGCGCAGTGCGCGGAAAAGCACGAGGCGGTGCTCGCACTGCGTCGACGGCTGCACGCCGAGGTCGAGTACCATCTCGCACCTCCCGCGCTGAAGCAACGCGTGGTTGCCGCGCTCGCCGCGGCCGAGCCTTCCTTTGCGCTCAAGACGCCGTCCCCGATCTCGCGCTGGCGGTGGATGGGCGCCGGTGCGCTTGCCGGGTGCGCGGTGACGGTGTTCGCCTGGATGATCAGCACCGCGCTCCTGGATACGCGCGCGCGCGACGACCTCGCCGCCGAAGCCACGGTCGCTCACGTTCGCGCGACGCTGGGCAATCAACTGGTGGAGGTGGCCTCATCGGACCAGCACACGGTCAAGCCGTGGCTGTCCGCGCGCCTCGACTACTCGCCGCCGGTGCGGGACATGGCGGCGTCGGGGTTTACGCTCGTGGGCGGCCGGCTCGACTATCTCTCCGGGCAGCGCGTGGCCACGCTGGTGTATCGCTACCGCGATCACATGGTCGACGTGTTCGTGCGTCCGCGCACCGTGGCATCGACAAAGCCTGCGTTGCGCACGCTGCGCGGGTTCAACATCGCGCGCGCGTCGGGCGCCGCGTTCGACTGGATCGCTGTGTCCGACGTGAGCGCGGACGCTCTTTCGCCGTTCGTCGAAGCCCTGGCCAGGGAGCAATGAGCGTCATGCTCCGACCAGGCGCTATAGCCGGCGCTCGAATCGGCGCTCGACTCAGTGCTCGACCAGCAGCATCAGGTAGGCCAGGAATAGCAGCAGGTGCACTGCGCCCAGCAGCATGTTGGTGCGCTCCAGCGCGAAGGTCAGCATGCTCACCACCAGCGTGAGAAGCAGCAGGATGATGTTGGCCGGGTCGAGCCCGAGCACGATCGTGCGCTCGGTGACGAAACCGATGATGAGGACCGCCGGAACGGTGAGGCTGATGCTCGTCAATGCCGTGCCCAGCGCGAGATTGATCGAGCGCTGCAGACGATTGGCGCGTGCGGCGCGGATCGCGGCCAGCGATTCCGGCGAGAGGATGAGCACCGCGACCAGCAATCCGCCGAGCGCAGCCGGCGCGTGCAGCACCTCGATGCCGTAGTCGACCGGCACCGCGATCTGCTTGGCGAGCAGCACGATCGGCAGCGCATAGGCGAAAAGCAGGACCGCATGGAAGGTGATCGAATGCGGCGCTGCGTGCGCGTCGGAATGCGCCGCCTCATGTGCGCTGCCGTCCAGCGCCGCAGCTTCGCCACCCGGCATCACGAAGTAGTCGCTGTGCCGTCGCGTCTGCATCGCCAGGAATACCGCGTAGAGCCCGATCGACATCACCACCAGGAACGCCGACTGCAGCAGCGACAGCGTCGGGCCGGCGGTGGAGACGGTGAAGCTCGGGAGCACCAGACCCAGCACCGCGAGCGGCAGGATCACCGCGAGGAAGGTGTTGGCGCCGTAGAGGTTGTAAGTCTGCTCGTGGTAGCGCAGCCCCCCCACCAGCAGGCAGGTTCCGACCAGGCCGTTGAGCACGATCATCACGATCGCCATCATCGTGTCGCGCCCGAGCGACGATTCACCGTGACTCGTGAGCATGACCGCGGCGATCATCATCATCTCCATGCCGCTCATCGACAGCGTGAGGATCAGCGTGCCATAGGGCTCGCCAACCTGCTCAGCGAGCGATTCGGCGTGACGCACCACCGCGAACGCCGCGGTCATGATCGCGGTGAACAGGATCGTCAGCATCAGGACGAACCAGGGCATCGAGGACAAGTCGCCCAGCCAGCGCTTGCCAAACACGAGAAACAGCACCGTCACCACGCCGCTGAAGAGCAATGGCCATTCGCGGCGCAGCGCGGCGTTGCGGATCACGTCTTCTGGCCGATGCGGCGTTCTTCGCCGGCGAGTATCTTGCGGATGTTGCCGCGATGCCTAGCCACCAGCAACACCGCGATTGGAATCAGCGCCCACGCTTCGGGCCAATTGCCCAGGATGTAGAACCCCAGCGGCGGCGCGGCGAGCGCCGCCGCGAGCGACGCTACCGACGACATGCGCGTGATCAGCGCTGCCGCCAGCCAGATCGCGCATAGCGCCGCGCCCAGCGGCCACGCGAGTCCGAACGCGACACCGAGTGCGGTCGCCATGCCCTTGCCGCCGGCAAAGCGGTAATAGACCGGATAGAGGTGGCCAAGGAACACCGCGATCGCTGCGCCGGCGGTAGCGAGTGATGCGTCGCCCCAACCGATGCCCAGGCGATGCGCGAGGACCACCGCGACGAAGCCCTTCAGGCCGTCGCCCAGCAGCGTCAGCAACGCCGCGGCGCGGTTTCCGGTGCGAAGCACATTGGTTGCGCCAGGATTGCCCGAGCCATAGCTGTGCGGATCGGGCAGCCCAAACAGCCTGCTGACGACCACCGCGAAGGAAATCGAGCCGATCAGGTATGCAGCGATGACGACGGCCAGCGTGGCCAGCGACGGATTCATTTACAATGCCCGACGACGCGACGGCGCATTGTAGCAAGCTCGTCGCGTTTCACCGCGGGCCGGCCGACGACGCGCCGCGGCACCTAACCTCTTCCATGAACTCCATTTTCATTCGCGACCTGCGCATCGAGACCCGGATCGGCGTGTATGCGTGGGAAAAGCAACTCGCGCAACCGCTGTTGCTCGACATCGAGTTCGAGTTGCCGTCGTCTCGACCCTTCACCAGCGATCGGCTCGGCGACGCGATCGACTATTCGGCGGTGGTGCGCCGCGTGCAGGCGCTGGCTGCCGACCATTCGCATCAGCTGCTCGAACGTTTCACCGAGGCCGTCGCCGAGGTCGTGCGCGGCGACTTCGGCATCCCCTGGATCCGCGTCAGCGTCACCAAGCTTGCACCGGTGCAGGGCGCGGGGCGCATCGGCGTGCGCATCGAGCGCGGCACGCGCGGCGGCGCCTAGCGCGTCGCATCGTCTTCGCTGTCGCCGAGCGCGAGCAACGTGGCGTTGCCGCCGGCCGCGGCGGTGTTGATGGTCAGCGTGCGCTCCACCGCGAATCGGAGCAGGTAGTGCGGTCCGCCCGCCTTGGGGCCCGTACCCGACAGCCCCTCGCCGCCGAACGGCTGCACGCCGACCACCGCGCCGATGATGTTGCGATTGACGTACACATTGCCGACGCGGACGCGCGAGACGATGTTGCGCACCGTCTCGTCGATGCGGCTGTGGATCCCGAGCGTCAATCCGTAACCGGTAGCGTTGATTGCCTCGATCACCGCATCGAGCGCATCGGCGCGATAGCGCACGTAGTGCAGCACCGGCCCGAAGACTTCACGCTCGAGCTGGTCGATGCCGTCGAGTTCGATGAGCGTCGGCGCAACGAAGTAGCCATCGTTGCAGGCTGGAGGCAGCACGACGCGATGGCGGACGCGTCCGGCGGCGGCCATCGTCGCAATGTGCGCCTCGAGCGCGTTGCGCGCGGCGGCGTCGATCACCGGGCCCACGTCGGTGGCAAGGTCCTGTGCATCGCCGACCACTAGCTCGTCCATCGCGCCTTTGAGCAGGTCGATCACTCGCGGCGCGATATCTTCCTGCACGAACAGCACGCGCAGTGCAGAGCAGCGCTGTCCGGCGCTGTTGAATCCGGAGGTCACCGCGTCCTGCACCACCTGCTCTGGCAGCGCCGAGCTGTCGACCACCAGCGCGTTCATGCCGCCGGTTTCGGCGATCAACGGGGCGATCGCATCGCGCTGCGCGAGCGAGGCGGCAATCGCGCGCGCGACCTCGGTCGATCCGGTGAATGCGACGCCGGTGACGCGCCGGTCCCCCACCAGCGCAGCGCCGGCGCGCTCGCCGCTGCCAGGTAGCAGCGCCAGGGTCTGCGCGGGAATGCCGGCCGCCAGCAAGCATTCGACTGCGCACGCCGCGGTAAGCGGAGTCTGCTCCGCGGGCTTGGCGATGGCCGCGTTGCCCGCCGCGAGCGCGGCGGCGATTTGTCCCACGAAGATCGCCAGCGGGAAATTCCACGGGCTGATGCATGCGAACACGCCGCGCCCATGCAGGCTGAGCTCGTTGGCTTCGCCGGTCGGTGAAGGCAGCAGCAGCGGCGCGGCGAACTGGCGCCGGGCGAGCGCGGCGTAATAGCGGCAGAAGTCCGCGGCTTCGCGGACCTCTCCGATGGCGTCGGAACGCGTCTTGCCCGCTTCGCGCGCAAGCAGAACGACGAACTCTTCGATCGCTTCCTCGATCGCATCGGCCGCGCGGTCGAGCCGGTGCGCGCGCGCCTCGCCACCGAGCGCGTCCCATGCCGGTTGCGCGCTGACCGCCGCGGAGATCGCGCGCTCGACATCGCCTGCATCAGCTTCGACGACGACGCCCAGCGCTCGCGTGCGTTGCGCGGGCTCGAACACGATCGACCCGCCGCTGCGCGCGCACTCGGGCACGGCGCCCGCGACGATCGGGCGCGCCGACCAGCGCACGTCGGCCCGTTTGGCGAACGCGGCGTCGAATCGGGCCATGGAGATCTGGTCCGCGAGGCTCATGCCGCGGGAGTTCACGCGCTCGGGCAAAAAAAGATCGCGCGGCAGCGGCAGCCTGCGATTGGGCGCGGCATTGTGGCCGCGCGTGCGCTCGATAGGATCGGCGATGATCACGTCGACGGGAATTTCCGCGTTGGCGATGTGATTGACGAAGGAAGTGTTGGCGCCGTTTTCCAGCAGGCGCCGAACGAGATAGGGGAGCAGCTCCTGGTGGCTGCCGACCGGCGCGTAAACGCGGCTCGCGATGCCGGTGCTCGCGACGATCTCTCCGTGCAGCGCCTCGCCCATACCGTGCAGGCGCTGGAATTCGAGTTCGCCGCGCGCGACGCCGGCGGCGGCTGCGAATTCGACGATCGCCGCCGCGCTGTGCGCGTTGTGCGTGGCGAACATCGGATACAGCGCCGTGCCGGCCGCGAGCATGCGCTGTGCGCAGGCCAGATACGACACGTCGGTGTGCGCCTTGCGCGTGAATACCGGGTAGCCGTCAAGCCCCTGCACCTGCGCGCGCTTGATCTCGGAATCCCAGTAGGCGCCCTTGACCAGTCGCAGCGGAACGCGCCAGCCACCCGTGCGCGCGAGTTCGACCACCCAGTCGACCACCGGAAGCGCTCGCTTCTGATAGGCCTGCACCGCCAGCCCGAAACCATCCCATCCAGAAAGCGCCCGATCTTTTCGCACGCGCGAGCATACTTCCAGCGACAGCTCCAGGCGCTCGGCTTCCTCGGCATCGACGGTGAGTCCTATGCCGCGCTCGCGCGCGTCCCGACAAAGCTCGGTCAGTGCGGGTACGAGCTCGGCGAGCACGCGCACGCGTTGCGCGATCTCGTAGCGCGGATGCAGCGCCGAGAGCTTCACCGAGATCGACGGTTGCGCGAACACCGTAGCAGCGGGCTCGCGAGCGGCGCCGATCGCTGCGATGGCATGCTGGTATGCATCGCGATAATCGCGGGCGCCCGCCGTCGTCAACGCCGATTCGCCGAGCATGTCGAACGAGTGGCGGGTACCGGCGGTCGCAGCGCGGCTGCGCGTGATCGCCTCGCCGATGGTGCGTCCGATCACGAACTGCTCGGCCATGATCTTCATCGCCTGTCGCAGTGCAACGCGAACCACCGGCTCGCCGGCGCGCGCGACGATGCGCTCGTACCACGCCGCCGGGTCGCGCGCGCTGTTGGCGTCGAGCGCGGTCAGGCGACCCGTGAGCATGAGTCCCCAGGTCGAAGCGTTGACCAGCAGCGAGGCGCTCTGCCCGAGATGACGCTGCCAGTCGCCGCGCGAGAGCTTATCGCGGATCAAGCGGTCCGCCGTATCGGCGTCGGGGATGCGCAGCAGCGCTTCGGCGACGCACATCAGAAGCACGCCCTCCTGTGTTCCGAGGTCGTACTGCTGCAGGAACGACTCCATGCCGACGCTGCGCGCGTGGTGCGCGCGCACCGCCTCGACCCAACCACACGCCCGCGCCTCAACGCGATAGCCGGCTTCCCGCGGCAGCGCCGCCGTCGGCAGCATGGTCTGGACGCAGGCAGCTTCGCTGGCGAGGAACGTCGCGCGAATCGCAGCACCGTCGGGTTGCTCGGGCAACATGGGTTGCTTGTGAGAAACGGGTGCCGTCGGTCGACGGGTTGTCACATCGGCGACAGCGGCCCCACTACCATCACCATAGACGTTGCAGCGGCATTCATGATCAAATAATCGTCATGATCAATAACGATGTCATTGAACGCGCTGAAGCAATTCAGCTCGACTTCCAGCGTGCAAAGCCGTTCCGTCATGTCGCAATTGACAATTTTCTGGACGAGGCGCGGTGTGAGGCACTACTGCGGGACTTCCCTGCATTCGATGCGAAGCGGGCGCGCGATGAGCGTGGGCTCGTGGGGCGCAAAGCCGTCGTCGAAAAGGTTGCGGACATAAGTCCATTCTACCGGGAGTTTTACGACTACATTTGTTCAGCTTCGTTCCTGGAGGCAATGGTCAAGCTAACCGGCATACCGGAACTGATCGCGGACAAAACGCTTTTTGGCGGAGGTACGCACAACAATCTGGATGGTCAAGGGCTCGATGCGCATATCGATTTTAATATCGACGAACGTACCATGCTGCATCGTCGAATCAACCTCCTGGTATATCTGAACAAGGAGTGGGAAGAGGCCTGGGGCGGCGCGATAGAGCTACATTCAAATCCGAGCAATCCTCTCGTCGATGAGGTCGCGAGCTTTCTGCCCCTGTTCAATCGCGCGGTTATTTTCGAGACCAACGAA
>DASXBS010000129.1:0-8332 GCA_036491555.1 Casimicrobiaceae bacterium | reverse complement strand
CCGCCACCGTGTGCGAGCGTGTCGGAAAGACCTTGGACAGTACGGCCACCAAGAGCCCGGCTTCGGCAAGCTGCAGCGACGCACGCATCCCCGCGCCTCCCGCGCCGACCACGATGGCGTCGAACTTGCGGACCGGCAGCGTCATCCGCTGACTTCCACGCTCGCGGCCTCAATGATCAAACCAGGCGCTGCGCTGCCCTTTAAGCGGGAGTCACGATCGCCTTGGGCCGATTTTGCGACGCTCATGCGTGTCCCCACAGGATGGTGGCCAGCCACGCGGCATACGCGATCAGCATCAGCACGGTGAGCACTTCGAGCGTCAGGCGCAGCGCGGTGGGCTTGATGTAGTCCATCCAGATATCGCGGGCGCCAATCCACGCGTGCCAGAACACCGACAGCGCGAACAACAGCGTAGCCAGCCGGAAAAAGTTCCCTGCGAACAACGCTTGCCAGCCCTCGTAGTCGATGCCGCCGTGGTAGAGCGCGATGCCGAGCATCAGCAGCGTGTACGCGATCATGATGACCGCGGTAACGCGCTGCACCAGCCAATCGAGCCAGCCGTAATGCGCGCCTACGACGATGCGGCTCACCATAGCCTGGCGGCGACGATGAGCGTGAGAGTGATACCGACGACCAGCACGATAAGGCTGGACTGGCGCGCCGGCTTGAGCTCGATGCCTTTGTCGAGATCGAGCAGCAGGAAGCGGATCCCCGCGCAGAAGTGATGGATGTACGCCCAGGCCAACCCGATCAACACCAGCTTGCCGAGCGGATTGGCGAAAAGGGATTTGAGGCTGGCAAACGCGTCCGCGGAGCCCAGGCTTTGCTGGAGCGCGTAGAGGCCGACAGGAATGCCCACGACCAGCATCGCGAACCCGCTGATCCGGTGCAGGATCGACACCACCCCAGGCAGCGGCAGCCGGATCTGCACCAGATTGAGATAGACCGGGCGCGGCTTGATCAAGGGTTGCTCACCAGAAACGTCGGTAGAACGGTGCGAAATCCGGAAGCCGACGGCAAGCCGGCCGCAAGGACCGGCTCACCGCATCTCGCGCACGGTGCGCTCAAAGCAAATTATAGCGCGATTCGGCGCGCCCTCGCCAGACACAAGCTCAGCCCAACTCGTTGACATACGCGTGACGCCGCGTCGTGCACAGGCCTCGCCGCCATTCGACCGGACGGTCGCCATAGGTGAAGGTCACGCGCTCGACCGCCAGCAGCGGCTCGCTGTTGCGCACGCGAAGCAGCGACGCGGTCGCGGCGTCGGCGGCAATTGCCGCCACGCGCTCGTGGGCGCGCAGCATGCGCACCCCGAACTGGGTTTCGAACAGGCTGTACATCGAGCCGCGATAGGCCGCGACGCGCGCACGGGTCAATCCGCGAAACAGCGACGCCGGCAGCACGATCTCGTCGAGCACCACCGGCTCGCCCGAGAACTCGAGCACGCGCCGCAGCGTCACCACGGCAGCGCCGCTGCGCAGCGCCAGCGCCCGGCCAACCTCGGCGGACGCCTTGCCGCGCCTCACGTCGAGCAACCGGCTCGCCGGATACTCGTCGATCCCGTCATTGCGGCGGATACGCAGGAACCTGAACAGCGACGCGTGTTCCTCGGTGTGGGTGGTGACGAAAGTCCCCTTCCCCTGCCGGCGGACGACGAGGTTGTCGGCAGCCATCGCATCGACCGCCTTGCGCGCCGTGCCCTGCGACACGCCGAAGCGGCGCGCCAGGGCACCCTCGCTGGGGATGACCTCGCCGGGATGCCACTCCCCCGCCTCGAGGCGCTCCATCAGTGCCGCCTTGAGCTGGAGATATAGGGGCCTGAAGATGGGGGGCGCTGCCGGCTCGCTCATCGTGAATTTATATCATATGTCTTATATAAGAGCCAATTGACAGCCAGCCGGCGGCGCCTTTAATATCGACTTCGCGGTGCGCACCCTGCGTCGCGTCCCCGCCACAACCCGGAATCGCCCTTCCAGGAGTTCTCGATGAAAAAGCCCGTTCGCGTAGCCGTCACCGGCGCCGCCGGCCAGATCGGCTACAGCCTCCTGTTTCGCATCGCCAACGGCGAAATGCTGGGACATGATCAACCGGTCATTCTGCAGCTGCTCGAGCTGCCGCTGGACAAGGCGCAGGCCGCGCTCAAAGGCGTGATGATGGAGCTCGAGGATTGCGCGTTTCCGCTGCTCGCCGGCATGAGTGGCGGCTCTGACCCCAAGGCAGCATTCAGGGACGCCGACATCGCGATGCTCGTCGGGGCGCGTCCGCGCGGTCCTGGCATGGAGCGCAAGGATCTGCTGCTCGAGAACGCGAAGATATTCACCGAACAGGGCAAGGCGCTCGACGCTACCGCAAGTCGCGGCATCAAGGTGCTGGTGGTTGGCAATCCGGCCAACACCAACGCCTACATCGCGATGAAATCTGCGCCGAGCCTGCCGCCGAAAAATTTCACCGCGATGCTGCGCCTCGACCATAACCGCGCGCTCTCCCAGCTCGCGGCGAAATCGGGCAAGCCGGTGGGCTCGATCGAAAAACTCATCGTCTGGGGAAACCACTCGCCGACCATGTATCCCGACTACCGCTTCGCCACCGCCGATGGCGCGTCGGTCAAGGACCTGATCAACGACGAAAACTGGAACCGCACCGTGTTTTTGCCGACGGTGGGTAAGCGGGGAGCGGCGATCATCGAGGCGCGCGGGCTGTCGTCCGCCGCGTCGGCGGCCAACGCCGCCGTCGATCACGTCCGCGACTGGATCCTGGGCAGCGCAGACAAGTGGGTAACCATGGGTGTGCCCTCGGATGGCAGCTACGCGATCCCGAAGGACATCATGTACGGCGTTCCCGTGACCACGGCGAACGGCGAATACACACGCGTCGAGGGCCTGCCGATCGACGCATTCTCGCGCGAAAAAATGGACGCCACGCTCAAGGAGCTCGAAGAAGAGCGCGCCGGCGTTGCGTCGATGCTGGGTTAGCGCGTGCACTCGCACGCGAAGCCGGTGCGGTGATGAGCGCGACCAGTGCGGGAGCGCGTTTTCGCGCGGCACTGCAGGCCGAGAAGCCGCTGCAGGTCCCGGGAGCGATCTGCGCCTATCACGCCATCCTCGCCGAAAAATCCGGCTTCAGGGCGATCTATCTCTCGGGAGGCGGAGTCGCCGCCGGATCGCTGGGCGTTCCCGATCTCGGCATCTCCGCGCTCGACGACGTGCTCACCGACGTGCGTCGCATCACCGACGCATCGTCGCTGCCGCTCCTGGTCGACGTCGACACCGGGTTCGGCGCCTCGGCATTCAACGTCGCACGCACGGTGAAGTCGCTCGTCAAGGCCGGCGCGGCGGCGATGCACATCGAGGACCAGGTCGGCGCTAAGCGCTGCGGGCACCGGCCGAACAAGGAGCTCGTCTCCACCGCCGAGATGGTCGATCGCATCAAGGCTGCCGTCGACGCACGCAGCGATCCCGATTTCGCGATCATGGCGCGCACCGACGCGCTCGCAGTCGAGGGCATCGACGCGGCGATCGCCCGTGCCCGCGCCTGCGTCGATGCCGGCGCCGACATGATCTTCCCGGAAGCGGTAACCGATCTCGAGATGTATCGTCGCTTCGTCGACGCGGTCAACGTTCCGGTGCTCGCCAACATCACCGAGTTCGGCGCGACGCCGCTGTTCGACCTGGATGAGCTGCGCGGCGCCGGCGTCTCCATCGCGCTCTATCCGCTGTCGGCGTTCCGTGCGATGAACAAGGCGGCGCTCGGCGTCTACTCGGCGCTGCGCCGCGACGGCACCCAGCGCGCGGTTGTCGACACGATGCAGACGCGCGCGGAGCTCTACGACTATCTCGGCTACCACGCCTATGAAGCTAGGCTCGACGCATTGTTCGCCAAGGGACGCGCATCATGACCGAAACGACCGCCACCCTCACCACCGCTATCAAGCCGAAGAAGTCGGTTGCCTTGTCCGGCGTCGTCGCCGGCAACACCGCGCTGTGCACGGTGGGCCGTACCGGCAACGACCTCCACTATCGCGGCTACGACATCCTCGACATCGCCGAAACGTGCGAATTCGAGGAGATCGCACATCTGCTGGTGCATGCCAAGCTGCCGAACACCGCCGAGCTCGCGGCCTACAAGCAGAAACTGCGCGCGCTGCGTGGGATTCCGGCGCGGGTCAAGGTCGTGCTCGAGCAACTGCCGGCGAGCGCGCATCCCATGGATGTCATGCGCACCGCCGTTTCCGCGCTGGGCACGGCGCTGCCGGAGCGGGACGATCACGGCCCCTCGGGCGCGCGCGACATTGCCGACCGGCTCATAGCATCGCTGGGATCGATGCTGCTCTACTGGTATCACTGGACCCACAACGGGCGCCGCGTCGAGGTCGAAACCGACGACGATTCGATCGGCGGCCACTTCCTGCACGTGCTGCACGGCAAGCTGCCCTCGCCGGAATGGGTGCGCGCGATGCACACCTCGCTCAACCTGTACGCCGAGCACGAGTTCAACGCGTCGACGTTCACCGCACGGGTGATCGCCGGAACCGGCTCCGACATGTATTCGGCGATCACCGGGGCGATCGGCGCGTTGCGTGGGCCCAAGCACGGCGGCGCCAATGAGTTCTCATTCGAGACCCAGAAGCGCTACGAGACGCCCGAGCAGGCCGACGCCGATATCCGTCGCCGCATCGAGGCGCGCGAAGTCGTCATCGGCTTCGGTCATCCGGTGTACACCGTGAGCGATCCGCGCAACCGCGTCATCAAGGACCTGGCGCGTTCGCTGTCGGTCGCCGCGCGCGACATGAAGATGTATGCGATCGCCGAGCGCATCGAGACGGTAATGAAGGATGCCAAGAACATGTTCGCCAACCTCGACTGGTACTCGGCGGTGAGCTATCACATGATGGGTGTCCCCACCGACATGTTCACGCCGCTGTTCGTCGTCTCGCGTACCTCGGGCTGGGCCGCGCACGTGATCGAGCAGCGCGCGGACGGCAAGATCATCCGCCCTGGCGCCAACTACGTCGGTCCCGAGGACCAGGAATTCGTGCCGCTGGCTCAGCGGCCATAACGGAGCATCTGCCATGAACCGAACCATCCGCACGTTTTGCATGGCGATATTCCTCGCGACGCTGTCGGGTGCGCACTCGCAGCTCGTGATGGCGCAGGGCAGCGTGGGTGCGGCGGCGACAGGACGCGCTATCGGCGATCCGGTCCCGCCCGACGCCGTACGCGCGGCGACGCTCGCGAGCGATCACTGGCTTGCGGTGCTCGACGCCGGCAATTTCGGCGACAGCTGGAAAGGCGCGGCCGAGGTATTCAAGCTGGGAGTGAGCGAGTCCGACTGGATCAGCGAGCTCGAAGGCATGCACGAGAAACTCGGCAAGACCACCATGCGCGAGATGAAAAGCGCCCAATTCTCCACGACGCTGCGGGGCGCGCCTTCGACGGGTGAATACGTCACCATCTCGTACCTGACCAAATTCGCCAATGCGCCGATCGCGACCGAAACGCTGATCGTGAGCAAGGAGGCGGACGGCGAATGGCGCATCGCCGGATACAACATCGGCAAGCCCCCGGATAAATAAATAGGCATCGTCATCGCGAAAGGCGCAGAGTTCCTTCATGTCCGCTCCCATTTCCAACGTACGCCCGAAGCCCGACAAGGTTCTTGTCGACATCGCCGACTACGCGGCGAGCTTCAAGATCACCAGCAACGAAGCTTACGCGACCGCGCGCAACTGCCTGATTGACACGCTCGGCTGCGGCTTCGAGGCGCTGTTGTATCCCGCGTGTACCAAGCTGCTCGGGCCGATCGTGCCCGGCACTGTAGTCCCCCACGGCGCCAAGGTGCCGGGAACACAGTTCCAGCTCGACCCGGTGCAGGCGGCGTTCAACATCGGCGCGATGATCCGCTGGCTCGACTTCAACGACACCTGGCTCGCGGCGGAATGGGGCCATCCGTCCGACAACCTCGGCGGCATTCTCGCGACCGCGGACTGGCTCTCGCGCAATGCGGTGGCCGCCGGGAAAACGCCGCTGACCATGCGCGACGTGCTCACCGCGATGATCAAAGCGCACGAGATCCAGGGCGTGCTGGCGCTCGAAAACAGCTTCAACCGCGTCGGTCTCGACCATGTGGTCCTGGTCAAGGTGGCGTCGACCGCGGTGGTCGCGGCGATGCTCGGCCTCTCGCGCGACGAGATCATCGACGCGGTTTCGCTGGCGTGGGTCGACGGTCAAAGCCTTCGCACCTATCGCCACTCGCCCAATACCGGCTCGCGCAAGAGCTGGGCGGCCGGCGACGCGACGGCGCGCGCGGTGCGCCTCGCGCTGATGGTGGCCAAGGGCGAGATGGGCTATCCGTCGGTGCTCACCGCCAAGACCTGGGGCTTCTACGACGTGCTGTTCAAGGGCAACACGTTCAAGTTCCAGCGCCCGTACGGCAGCTATGTGATGGAGAACGTGCTGTTCAAGATCAGCTTCCCCGCCGAATTCCATGCTCAGACGGCGGTCGAGTGCGCGATGCAGCTGCACGGGCGGGTGAAGGACCGCGTCGACGAGATCAAGAAGATCACCATACGCACGCACGAGTCGGCGATACGCATCATCGACAAGCAGGGCCCGCTGGACAACCCCGCCGACCGCGATCACTGCATCCAATACATGGTGGCGGTGCCTCTCCTGTTCGGTCGGCTGACCGCCGCGGACTACGAGGACGCGGTAGCGACCGACCCGCGCATCGACCGCTTGCGCGCGAAAATGGTCTGCGTCGAGGACCGCAAGTTCTCGCAGGATTATCTCGATCCGGAAAAGCGCTCTATCGCCAACGCGATCACCGTCGAATTCAGCGACGGAACCAAGCTCAAGGAGGTGGTCGTCGAGTATCCCATCGGCCATCGCCGCCGTCGCAAGGAAGGCATGCCGATCCTCGAGGCCAAGTTCAGGATCAACCTGGCGCGCCGTTTCGCGGGCAAGCAGCAACGCGTCATTCTCGAGCGTGTGCTCGACGCCGCCGCGCTCGAAGCAACGCCGGTGAACGAATTCGTCGACCTGTTCGTTGTCTGACCTTTTTAACGATAACTCAGGAGACAACCATGCAAGCTTCCCCAACCATCCGGCACCTCGGCATGGTCATCGCGCTGGCCGCAGCCGGCGCGGCGTTCGCCGCCGAGCCGCCCGTTCTAAAGTCGGGGTTGTGGGAGGTCACCCGCGTTGGTGGGGGTCCGCAGCCTCAGCGCAAGGGACTGACCACGATGTGCCTCGACGAATCGGTGCAGGCGCAGATGCGCGAGTTCGGCATGGGCGCTGCCAAGGAAATGTGCTCGCAGACCGACCGCAATTTCGACGGCACCAGGATGACCGTGACGTCGACGTGCCAGCTCGGGCCGACGACGATGAAGGCGGTCTCGGTCATGACCTTCGCGGGCAACACGGCGTATCACATGGAAGGAACGGCGACCTACGATCCACCCATGATGAACATGAAGGAAAGCAAGACGACGGCCGACGCCAAGTGGATCGGTGCCTGCCGTCCTGGACAGCAGCCCGGCGACGTGACCCTCGAGAACGGGCAGACCATCAACATGAAACAGATCATGCAGAACAAGTAACCGCGACCTAACGTCCGGCGCCCGCACCGGGCGCCCCGCCGACGCACCAGCAACGAAAGGCCTTCCATGACGCACCAATTGTTCGACTCCCGCCAGCAATTCACGATGGCTTCGGGCGCGACGGGGCACTACTATTCGCTTCCCGCGCTCGAGCGCGCCGGCCTGGGCAAGATCTCGCGGCTGCCGGTGTCGATCCGCATCGTGCTGGAAAGCGTGCTGCGCAACTGCGACGGCAAGAAAGTCACCGAAGAGCACGTGCGGCAGCTCGCGGGATGGTCGCCGACCGCGGCGCGCACCGAGGAGATTCCCTTCGTGGTCGCGCGCGTGGTGCTGCAGGACTTCACCGGCGTGCCGTTGCTGTGCGATCTCGCCGCGATGCGCGGCGTCGCCGCGCGGATGGGCAAGAACCCCAAGGTGATCGAGCCGCTGGTGCCCGTGGACCTGGTCGTCGACCATTCGGTGCAGGTCGACCATTATGGGACGCGCAACGCCCTCGACCTCAACATGAAAATCGAGTTCCAGCGCAATCTGGAGCGCTACAAGTTCATGAAGTGGGGCATGCAGGCCTTCGACACGTTCAAGGTCGTGCCGCCCGGCATCGGCATCGTCCACCAGGTCAACCTCGAGTACCTGGCGCGCGGCGTGCACCACAAGAATGGCGTGTATTACCCCGACTCGCTGGTCGGCACCGACTCGCACACGACCATGGTCAACGGCATCGGCGTGGTGGCGTGG
>DASXBS010000128.1:0-2477 GCA_036491555.1 Casimicrobiaceae bacterium | reverse complement strand
TGCGCCGCCGCTGCATGCGTCGAGCTCTCGACCGCAGGGCGCGGACGCATCCTCATCGAACAGGGCGTCGTCCAGAACAGCCAGACGATGCACTTCTACGCTTTTGTCTCGGCTCTCATCATGGCACTGCTGTTCTTTGTTCATCTGCAACAAAGCCGCGTGCAGGAAGAAGCCGCTGCGCGCTTGGCCTCTGCCCAGGCAGCGCAGCTGGAAGCTCGGCGACGGGCGGTGCGGGCGCGTCTGCAGGCGCTGCAGGCGCGTATCGATCCCCAGCTCCTGTTCGATCTCTTAGAAACTGTGCGGCACTCCTATGACGACGACCCATCGCGCGCGGAGCGTCTGCTCGATGAGCTCGTCGCTTTCCTGCGCGCGGCACTGCCGCGCCTGCGCAGCGAGTCCTCGAGCCTGTCGCGCGAAGCCGACCTGGCGCGCGCCTATGCGCGACTGCGCGCCCTCGCCGGCGCGAAAGGGGTCGAGATGAGGCTCGACTTGGCCGGCGACGTGATGGGCGCACGGTTCCCGCCGGGCGTATTGTTGCCGTTGCTCGACGACGCGCTGCGCGCGCAGCCTGGAGTTTGCACATTGAAGGTAGAACGGGCCGGAGGTGAGTGTCGAATCGCGCTGAGCCTCTCCGCAAGCCCGTCGCAGGCTGTCGTCGCCCGCATTCGCGGCGTGTTGACGGAGTTGTATGGCGCGGCCGCCGAATTGCTGGTGGTCCACGCGAGCGGTGTTGCCTGTGCCACGGTCAAGGTGCCTTATGAACTCGCTTGATCCAAGGGGGGGCGTTCCCACGGCGGTCATCGCCGAGGACGAGTCCCTGCTCGCCGACGAGCTGGTCGATCTGCTGCACGGGCTGTGGCCGGAATTGACCATCGTCGCGCGCGCTAGTGACGGCGTCGCGGCGCACAACGCTATCAAAACGAACGGGCCGGATCTCGCCTTTCTCGACATTCACATGCCGCTGCTGACGGGAATCGAAGTCGCGCGCCTGGTCTCGGGAGAATGCCATGTAGCGTTCATCACCTCGTACGACCATTATGCGCTCGAAGCTTTCGAGGCAGGCGCGATCGATTACGTGCTCAAGCCGCCAACGGCTGCGCGGCTTGCAACAACCGTCCAAAGGTTGAAGGCGCGAGTACTCCAGCGACCCCCCGATCTGCGCCACGCATTCAAGAGCCTCATCGACAATGCGCAGCCCGCACCGCGGTATCTGCAGTGGATCAATGCCTCGCGCGGTAGCGCGGTGCGACTCATCACGATGGACGAGATTCTGTATTTCAAGTCGGATCAGAAGTACACGCTCGTGGTCACGCCCGACGCCGAGGCGCTGATCAAGAAGACCATCAAGGAGCTTCGCGACGAGCTCGATCCAACGATGTTCCTGCAGGTGCATCGCTCGACGATGGTCAACGTGCACGCGATCGACAGCGTCATACGCGACGACCGCGGCAATTTGACCTTGCGATTGAGGAATAGGCCCGAATCTCTGTCCGTGAGCGAGGCCTACCATCACCTATTCCGGCAGATGTGAAGCAATTGTTCTCGAAAGGAGATCCCCATGACACGACTCGACAACAATTCTCTTCGCCGGCGCCAGGTCTTGGGCCTGCTTGCGGCTCTAGGCGTTACGCCTGAGGCACTGGCGCAGGACGCGCCCACGGTGGCGCCACGCTCCTACCGAGTCGTCGTGGATAACGAGCGCGTGCGCGTGCTCGAGTACAACAGCCGGCCGGGACTAGGCGTATGCGGTCAGGGCATGCACTCTCACCCGGACCACGTCACGATTTCGCTGACGGGCGCGAAGCTCAAAGTGAAGACGCCGGACGGCAAGACGACATTAGTGGACGTTCCGCCCGGGGCCGTTTTTTACGCACCCGCGGAAGTGCACTCGGCCGAGATCATCGGCGGTTCGGGAACACGCACATACATCGTCGAGCTGAAAGGTCCCGCCTGGAACCCGAGCACTTGAACATCCTTGCCTGCCGGCAGCCATGCCGCGATTGGCGTCATTCGTCGAAAACATCCCCACACCCGCTGCAGCGCCGCCTAAAGTGCTTCTCGAAGACGGGAACCATAACTTAGCGGCGCATGCAGCGATCGTCTCGGCCTGAGCTGTCATCCCGCGACGGGATGACAATCGAAATCTGAGCAGCGCAGGCCGCATCGCATCGGTCGAACGCAACGACGCGAAGGGTCGGTTCCCGTCGCGGGACGCCGGCCTTGGAAGGCCCGTCTCGCCTCAATGCAACGGAAGACAGACTGGAGATGACGATGAAGATCCTTCGCTTCGAGCTTGGGATGTATCTCGGCCAAGCCCTGTTCGTGATTCTGCTCGGCGCCCTCACGGGCGACGCATTCGCCGATGGAACGCCCCCGCCGGCAGTGACTGGCGGCAGCAATGCGATGGTCCTACTGTGGAACCAAGTCGCCGTCGAAGCGCTCGGCCCTTACCCACCACCTCCCGCGGCCCCGCTAGT
>DASXBS010000127.1:0-21643 GCA_036491555.1 Casimicrobiaceae bacterium | reverse complement strand
CAGGATGAAGACCGAGCCAAAGAACAGCAGAGCCGGCAGGACAAACAGAAATCCCGCACGCTTCCGGCGATCGAGGTAGTTCTTCGGGAAAACGATGCGATACCACTGGCGCACAGGACTACTCCCCCGATGAGTTAATGTCGAATCCCGCGCACGCGATGCACAGCGAACACGCGCTGCTGATAGCCCGACAGCCGCGCGCGCCGGGCTACCAGCGATCAGCAGGTGTACCAACGACTGCCGGCGCACCGGGACGGCATGTGCGCCGCCGCTCTTCGTATTTCAACGAACTGCTCATATGGTCGCAACGCTTGTCAAGAGGTCGTGATTCATGGTTCGTCAAATCGATCCAGTGACGTGACACGAGCGGTGCAGCGACGATGAATCAGACTCATATCCGTGGATTGGCTACCACCTTTCATCGATTCGTCGCGGGGTCTGCCTCGCTCTAAGGTCATGGATCAATCCTTGCGGAATGCCGGTGTAGCAGTCTCGAGGGTTACCCCTATCGTAGCCCGTGTCGCGTCACCGGATCGATCTGCCTGCATGAATCAGGTTCCCAGCGTCGCTTCATCCGAGCTTCGCCTGGGCCGAGGCAATGGCCCACACGAAGCCTGCCAACTCGCGCGCCACCGCGACGCAGACTTTGTTGATCTGGACGCCGCGGGCGTGCAGCCGGGCGAAGCGCGCGGTGAGCCGCAACTGTGCCTTCCAGGCTACCTCCCGGATTGTCTGCGGCAAATCCTCCGCTCGGCGCTGCGCCCGATAGCCGATGCGCGCTTTGAAGCGATAGTTCCATGCCGCCTCGGTGAGCAATCGCCGCGCGTGCGCATTGCCAGTCTTGGTGATGCTGCCGCGGGCCACCCGATCACCGCTGGAATACTCCGACGGCACCAAGCCCAGATACCCCATCAGCTGGCGCGGGTGGGCGAAGCGGCCGATGTCGCCGATCTCGGCCACCAAGCCGATCGCACTGACCACATCAATGCCGCGCAGCGCCTGCAGTGCCTTGACCACCGGTTCGAAGCGCCAGCCTTCGATCGAACCGGGCAGCGCGCCCGTGAGCCGCGCCACGCGCTCGTCGGCCGCCGTGACCGCTTGCCAATATTCGGTAAACGCCGTCTGCGCGCCGGCGAGCGTGAAGTTCAAGGTGCCCAACCAGCGGTAGTAGGTCTTGCACCAAGAAGTCTTCCCCGAGTAGCGCACGTCATGGCGCAGGAGGAAGCCTTTGAGTTGATGCCGAGCCTGGGTGCGGGCATTGACCGCATCTTCGCGCGCCCGAGCCAAGTCGCGAATTGCCTCGTCGGCCGGATCCGGAATCCACACCGCACGCAACTCCCCAGCACGGGAGAGCTCAGCCAGCCGCAAGCCATCCCGGTTGTCGGTCTTGACCCGATCACCTGCACGTTTCGGAACCAACGATGGCGCAATGACCTGGCAGCGATAGCCGCGCTGCGCCAGCGCGCGCTGCAAGCCGTACCCCGTGGGCCCGGCCTCATAGACGATCTGCATCTGACTTGCCTCGCCGTAACGCGCCAACACCTTGAGCAGCTTGCCGACATCGTGCGCGATGCTGCCCACCAATCGCGCCGGCGCCCGTCCGCTCTCCGCCACCGCTACCGCAATGCTGTCCTTGTGCACATCCAATCCGACAAAAAACTTGATACATTCATCCATGGCCGGTCTCCTTTGTGGTTGCTGACGACTCGTTCTCAGCATGTAGCTCGGCGCAACTTACCGCGCAACCTACGTCGCCGGAGACCGGCCGTCCCACTTCTACAAAGCGACCATATTGTCTATAGCCATCGGTGCTGGCCGAACATTCTTCCTGGTCGGTCGGCCGCACTTTTTCCGCGCCGCGCCATCAAACATTGCGCCATGGAAGAATTACGACCGACTCCGCTGTTCGATCCCAAGGGCGCGCTGCCGCACGGGCTGGTCTATCGCCCGGAGTTCATTTCCCGCGCAGAGGAAGCGGCGCTCCTGGAATCGATCGCCCCGCTCCCTTTCCGCGAAGCGCGCTTCCAGCAGTATTTCGCGCGGCGGCGCGTGGTGCACTTTCACCCGGCGGGCATAACGACCGCGTATGACTCCTCCGCCGAGGACACCTTCTCGAGCGGCCCGCTCCCACCGTTCCTGCACGCTTTGGCGCAGAAGGTCGGCGAGGCTCTGTCCGTCGATCCCGCTACCTTCGTCCACGCGCTGGTCAGCGAATATCGTCCGGGAACGCCGATCGGATGGCACCGCGACAAGCCCGCCTACGGCATCGTGATCGGTCTTTCGCTGGCAGGATGGGGGCGCATGCGCTTTCGTCCCATCGCATCGCTCCCTCCGCACAGGGATATGTTCCTGCTCGCGCTCGAGCCGCGCTCGCTGTACATGATGCAAGGTCCCATCCGCTGGCAATGGCAGCACAGCATGCTGCCGACCAAGTCGTTGCGCTATTCGATCACCTTCCGCACCCGCGCGGACGCGAGTTGATCCTTACCAAGGGCTTGGCAGGCGGACCGTGTGGGAAAGGGGGTCGGGCTTCCCTGCGGACAGGTCTTCGCCGCCGTCGGCGGCCGCGGCCATCCATAGCGTGTCAACGCATGCCGCTGCGCTGGGCGCGGACGACGATCGCGTCGCTGCGCACGTCGATGACTTGAGTCCATTCCACGACGTATTCGGTCGGCTCGCGCAACCCCAGTCGCTCCAGCAGCCCGTACCGCCCATAGACTACCTTGTCGATGACGCAAAACGCGTGCGCGCGACCCTCCGGCGCGATGTCGCTACGCAGGTCGACGACATGACCGAGCATCTTTCCGTGCTCGGTAACTACGCGCATCATCTGCAGGCGCGACGCGGTTTTCACGATCCGGGTAGCCGCGAGAGCCAGCGCCCCACTCGGCGATCCCATCGCCCCAGCCCGAGTTTCGCCGCGGGCGAGCGCAAGTTGATCGTGGCACCGATGCTCTCGATTTCGGACCATGGCACGCGCGCGTACCGCCTTCCGAAAAGGACTGTGGCCGCGCGCTCGAGCACTCGCGGCAGGCGCCTGAGCAGCGGACCCGGACCCACCAGCAACGCGGTGACTTTCAGCGGTTGTCCCGGGCCGCCTTCGAGCAGCAGGTCGTCCACCATGCCGCAAGGCGTGCCGTCGGCGTCGACGATCGTGCGGTCGAGCACGTCGCGCAGCAGGTCCAGGGGCCGCACCATCAGCGTTGTCCCCCGTGCGTGAGAATGAACAGCGGAAGCGCGGCAAGCGCGGCGAGCGTGACGAGCACGAAATAGAATCCGCCGAGGGCATTGACCAGCTTGCCGCTTGCATGGTCGCCCATGATCCGCCGGTCGGCGCCGATCAGCAGCAACGGAAAATACGCGAACGGCAGGATGAGCACCGACAGGATGACCGAATATTCGATGACGCGCACCGGATCGACTCCCGTCAACACGATCAACGCAGCTGCGCACAGCAGCGCGATCCAGCTGGATGCGAATCGCGCGGCTGAACGCGGCCTGCGGCCTTTTCCCCATCGCCAGCCCAGGAGCTGCGCCACGTTGTATGCGCCGGAAAGCGCGTTCGCGATCGCGGCGCCCGCAAACGCGAAGAACATACCGCCGACAGCGAGGAGCATTCCCGTGATGCCGAACAGCGACGCCGTCGCCAGCGCGGCACCCCCCGGAAGTGACGGGTCGATCTGGCGCGGCGCGAAAAAATCGGCACCGATCATCAGCAGCGACACCGAGAGCAGCGCGCCGAGCGCGAATCCGATGACCACCAGCAGCCGATTCGATGCGATGCCGAACGCGTTGGCTTTGTCATCGATCGCCACTGAAGCGCGGACGTAGGTCTTGTAGGGCAGCAGGATCGAGCCCAGAAGCGCGACCGCGGAGTACGCGTAGAGCAGGCCATCGCGACCGCTTTTGAACCCGGGCAGATTCGGCAGCGCACTCGCGGCAGCCTGGCTCCAGCGCGGGTGCAGGTATGCGGCGGCGACGACAAACACGATCATCATCAGCGCAAGCATGCCGAACGCGCGCTGGATCCATTTCATCGGGGTGAACCACACCACCAGAATCAGTGACAGCAACGCGAGCAGGATCAGCCATCGATACGGCCAGCCCGACAAGAGTTGCCACACGAGCGCCACCCCGCCGATTTCCGCCGCGCAGACGAGCACGGTGACGCAGTTGAAGGCGAGCAACGTGAGGAGGCTCGAGCGGAGGCCGTCGCGGCTCCGAATCAGCGCGAACAGCGGCTCTCGGCGCACTTCGGCGATGCGACCGGCAATTTCGCCATAGACGATGAGCCCGACGGCACCGATCACGATGACCCAGATCAGGCTGTAGCCGAACTTGCTCCCGGCGCCGATCGAGAAGGTGAGCACGCCGACCTCGACGAAAGCTCCCATCGTCGCAAGTATGCTCAGGCCAAGCGCGAGCGCCTTGTTTATCGCCGCGTCCGTGGTCGGGGGAGCGAGCGAGGTCATGGATGCGCAAGCGCGCGTTGTACCGCCATTAGCGTCGCCAGCAACTCGCGCGAGCGCGCTGCGAGCGCGTCGCCGTCGGAGGCGCGCAACGTGTCGCGCTCAAGCAGCGCCAGGAGGCCGTCGAGACGCCCGCCTGCCTCCATCGCCTGCACCCGCGCGCGCTCCAGCAGCGTGCCAACCCGCATCGCGACAAGCGCCTTGAGCGATGCGTCGAGCGACCTGCGCTGCTGCGTGGCCTGCACCCGCACGAAGGTCGTTCCCGTCTGGCCGCGCGCGAGCGCATCGCCAAGCAACGCGGTACCGGCGGCATCCGAGCGAACCGCGGAAACAACGATGGCGAGCTCGGCAGGATTTGCGGGGGTACTGGCAATCTTCACCATACCGACGACGGCCGCGATAACCGTCACCAGTATCGCAACGAGCGCGCGGATGCCGCCGCATCTTCGGCCACGGCGGTTCACGATCGCGCTACGGTGCGGCGCGACACGCTCAGAGCGTCGCAGATGGGAATTGCGCTCCCGACGCGCCCGATGCACGTCAGGTCGGCTTGGACATCGAGCGCACGCGCCTCAATCCACATTGCCGGGCCTCCGATCTCGCACAAGGCCGCCAGAATAGCAGCGTACGATCCGGAAAGCAGGCCCAGGCGCTCGACGTTCTCGCGCGGGTCCGATGCCGCACGCACTCGCGTCGTCGCCGGCAGGAGCCGAAGCGCGCCACTCATTTGCTCTACAATGCGGGTTCGCCGCTCTCAGGAGGAGCCCGCCATGCAACACCGCGTCGCGCGATTCATCATGCCGTTCGCCATTCTTTCCTGCGCGCTGCACGCAAGCGCCCGCGCGGAAGAAATTGTCGTCAGCAATTACGCGGTCTCCGCGAACGGCATGCCTTTCGGCATCGCGCTGGCGAAGGGCTATTTCAAGGACGAGGGTCTCGACATCACCGGCCTCATTTCATCCGCGGGCGGCGGCACCACGCTGCGCAACATGCTGGCCGGCGGCGGCGTGCCTTACGGTGAAGTCAATCCGGGCGTCATCGTTTCGGCGATGCAGGCGGGCGCGGACCTGCGCATTGTCAGCGACAATGTTCTCACCGTGGCCGAGTTCGTCTGGGCGGTGAAGCCCGACTCGCCGATCAAGACCATCAAGGACCTCAAGGGCAGGAAGATCGGTTACACCAACCCGCGCTCGACCAGCCAGGCGCTCGCCAACCTGATCGTGCAGTCGGCGGGTCTCAAGCCGGAGGATGTCGAACTGGTCAAGACCGGCGGCTTCGGCGAAGGCGTCGCTGCGCTCGACTCGGGACAGGTCGACATCACGCCGATCACCGAGCCGCTGTGGTCGAAGCTCAAGTCCAAGTATCGTGCTGTCGTGGTGGCGAGCGACGCGCTCCCGCCGCTCGACAATGTCGTGGGCGTGGCGACCGTGGAGATGATGGAAAAGCGCGGCGATTTCATTCGTGCGGTGATTCGCGCGCGCCGCAAGGCGGTGACGTTCATGAAGGAGCATCCCGACGAAGCCGGCGACATCGTCGCCAAGCAGTACAACCTCGAGCCCGAGGTTGCGCGCAGCGCGGTTCGCAACCTGACGACCAGCCTGACCAAGGGCGTGCCGTACTGGGGCGACGGGCAGATCCACCTCGATGGCCTCAAGCGCATGATCGAGGCGCAGCGCTCGGTGGGCGCGATCACCGGCGAGGTCGACTACAACAAGCTCGTCGACACGCGCTTTCTTCCCGACGACCTGAAGGCGATCAAGCAATAGAGCTCGCAATATGCACGGGTGCCGCCCTCGCCAGCGCGAGAAACGGCACCAAGGCATCCTTTATTTCCCGCAACGGAGCCAGCCCATGAACGACACTGCGCCCGACCGCGCGAAGGCGCAGACCACGGCAGCGTGGGGCAGCGATGCCATCGCCGATCTGCTGCGCATGCTCGAGATCCCGTACATCGCGCTCACGCCGGGTGCGAGCTTTCGCGGATTGCACGACAGCCTGGTCAACTATCTTGGGAATACGCGGCCCGAGCTGCTGCTGTGCATCCACGAGGAGCATGCCGTCGCGCTGGCGCACGGGTACACCCGCGTCACCGGCAAGCCACTGGCGGTCGCGCTGCACGCAAACGTCGGCCTGATGCACGCCACGATGGCGATTTTCAACGCGTGGTGCGATCGCATCCCGATATTGCTGCTTGGCGCGGTCGGTCCGATCGACGCGGTGCAGCGGCGGCCGTGGGTCGATTGGATCCACACCTCGCGCGATCTGGGCGCACTGGTTCGCGGCTACACCAAGTGGGACGATCTTCCGGGATCGGTCGGCGCGGCGCTGGAGGCGATCGTGCGCGGCTACCGCCTGTCGATGACGCCGCCGCAGGCGCCTGTCTACATTTGCCTGGACGCCGCGCTGCAGGAACAGGCGCAAGCGGTCCCGCCACCGATGCCCGCGCTCGATCGGCTGTCCGCGCCCGCCGTCGGCGGAGTGTCGGCGCAGTCGCTGCGCGAAGTGAAGACGCTGCTCGAGTCGGCGAGCAAGCCGCTGTTCATGATCGGACGCGTCTCGAACGATGTCGGAGCGTTCGAGCGTCGCGTTGCGCTGGCCGAGCGTCTCGGTGCCGTCGTTCTCACCGACATCAAGACCGGCGCGAGCTTTCCGACGCAGCACGCGCTGCATCCCTTTCCACCGAGTCTGTACGTCACCGGCGCCGCGGGACAGATGGTGCGCGACGCCGATGTGATTCTCAGCCTCGACTGGATCGATCTGGGCGGCACACTGTCGCAGGCCTGCGGGGGAGTGGCGCCGCGCGCCAAAGTGATTCACTGCTCGATGGACCAGTACGTGCACAACGGCTGGAACATGGATTACCAGGCGCTGCCGACGACCGACCTGTCGATCCTGGTGCCGCCCGAAGTGCTGGTCGCCGAGCTGATCGCTGCGATCGGATCGCGCACGTCGCCGCCCGCCACGCCGTGGTTCGTCCAGCCGCATGACGATGCGGTGCCGGCGATCGAAGATTCGCCGAGGGCGGTAGGTGCGTCGCCGACGGGAGATCGCCTTCCGCTGGACGTCCTTGCGCGCGTGACGACCGACACGCTGGCGCCGCACCATCCGTCGTACATTCGTCTGCCCCTGGGATGGCCGGGCGAATACTGCCGTTTCGCGCACCCGCTCGACTACATCGGCTTCGATGGCGGCGGCGGCATCGGATCGGGTCCCGGCATGGCGGTCGGCGCCGCGTTGGCGCTGCGCGGTGGCGATCGCCTGCCGGTGGCGGTGGTGGGTGACGGCGACTATCTCATGGGCCTGACCGCACTCTGGACCGGTGTCCATTACCGCATTCCGGTGCTCATCGTCATCGCCAACAACCAATCCTTTTTCAACGACGAGCTCCATCAGGAGCGCATGGCGAGAGTTCGCGGCCGGCCGGTGGAGAATCGCTGGATCGGACTTCGCATGAGCGATCCGCCGATGGACCTCGCCGAGCTCGCGCGCGGTCAGGGCGCAAAAGGCTACGGACCCGTGCGCAGCGCGGCGGAGCTCGCGCTGACGCTGGAACAGGCAGTCGCCGACGTCCGCGCCGGCGCCGTTGTGGTGGTCGACGTGCGCGTGCTGCCGGAATATTCGCGCGCTGTGTCCTCGTCGCTGATGCGACATCTTCCCAAGCAAGGCTAAAAGACGATGGCGATCCTGCACACTGCGCCGACCCCGACCGACACGCGTCTACCACGCCAACGCACGCTCTGGTACGGCGGCGCATGGCACGCGTCGACCGCCGCGCGCAACATCGCAGTCAGCAGCCCTTCAACCGGCGAGGCGCTCGGCGCGACCGTCGATGCCACTCCCGAGGACGTCGACCGCGCCGTCGCCGCCGCGCGCGATGCATTCGCACTGTGGCGCGACGTCCCGGCGCAGGAGCGCGCAAAGGCGATCCGTCGCGCCTCGGAGATCCTGCGCGAGCACACCGACGAGCTCGCCTGGCTCGAGGCGCTGGACACCGGCAATCCGTATCAGGCGATGGCCTACGACGTCGAGATCAGCGCCGGCTACATGGACTATTTCGCGGGCTTGGTCACCGAGATCAAGGGCGACACCATCCCCATCGGACCAAGCTCGCTCAATTACACGTTGCGCGAGCCGCTGGGCGTTGTCGCACGCATCGGCGCCTTCAACCATCCGCTGCTGTTCACCGCCGGCAAGTGCGGCGCGCCGCTGGTCGCGGGCAACACGCTGATCGTCAAGCCCGCGGACCAGACGCCCTTGTCGTCGCTGCGCATTGCCGAGCTTTGGGAAGGCGTGTTCCCGCCTGGCGTGTTCAACGTCGTCACCGGTGGCCGCGACACCGGCGCGGCACTGGTCGCGCATCCCAAGGTCGCCAAGATCGGCTTCATCGGCAGCGTCAACGCCGGCCGTGCCGTGATGACCGGCGCCGGCGCGACGCTCAAGGCGCTCACGCTCGAGCTTGGCGGCAAGAACGCGCTCATTGCCTGCGCCGACACCACGGCCGCCGAGGTCGCCGACGGGGTCGTGCGCGGAATGAATTTCCGCTACGTGACCGGCCAGTCGTGCAACTCGACCAGCCGCGTGTACCTGCACGAGGACATTCACGACGCCGCGCTCGCCGAAATCGTCCAGCGCGTCGCCGCGCTCAAGGTGGGATTGCCCACCGAGCCCGACAGCGAAGTCGGCTGCCTGTCCAGTCAGCCGCAATACGAGAAGACGCTGGCCTACATCAAGCTCGGCGTCGAGGGCGGTGCGCGCGTTGCGTACGGCGGCAAGCGTCCGAACGATCCCAAGCTGGCCCGCGGTTTTTTCATCGAGCCCACCGTCTTCGCCGACGTCACCGACGACATGCGCATTGCGCGCGAGGAAATCTTCGGCCCCGTGGTCAGCGTTTTACGCTGGAGCGACGAGGACGATTTGCTGATGCGCGTGAACGCGCTCGACGTCGGGCTCACCGCGTCGATCTGGACGCACGACCTCGATCGCGCGCACCGGCTCGCCTCGAAAGTCGAAGCGGGCTACATCTGGATCAACGGCGCGAGCCAGCACTGGGTGGGCGTACCCTTCGGCGGCTACAAGCAGTCCGGCATCGGCCGCGAGGAATCGATCGAGGAGCTCCTGGCGTGCACCCAGATCAAGAACGTCAACGTGACGCTCAAGCGGCGGTAGCATCGCGGCAGCAATCCATACATCGGCAAGCCGGCGAAGCGCCGGTGAGACATTCGAAGGAGGAACGCAGCATGCATCGCGTGATCGCAAGACTGATTGTTATTTCACTCGCCGGCGTGTGGCTCGCGAGCGCATCGTGCGAAGAGCTCGCGGTTGGCAATTACGGCGTCTCCGCCAACGGCATGCCCTTCGGCGTGGCGCTGGTCAAGGGGTACTTCAAGGATGAAGGGATCAACATCACCGGCCTCATTTCGTCGGCGGGGGGCGGCACGTCGCTGCGCAACGTGCTCAATGGAGGCGGCGTGCCTTACGGCGAAGTAAACCCCGGCGTCGTGGTGTCCGCGATCCTAGCGGGCGCGGACTTGAGGATCATCAGCGACAACGTGCTCACCGTCGCCGAATTCGTGTGGGCGGTGAAACCCGATTCGCCGATCAAGACCGTCAAGGACTTCAAGGGCAAGAAGATCGGCTATACCAATCCGCGCTCGACCAGCCAGGCGCTCGACCTGATGCTCTTGCAAACCGCAGGCCTCAAGGAGTCCGACGCCGAGCTGGTCAAGACCGGCGGCTTCGGCGAAGGCATCGCCGCGCTCGACGCGGGGCTCATCGACGTCGCCGCGATCACCGAGCCGCTTTGGTCCAAGGTCAAGCACAAGTACCGCGCCGTGGTGGTCGCCAGCGAGGTGCTGCCGCCGCTCGACAATGTGGTCGGCGTGACCACGGTCGAGATGGCCGAGAAAAAGGGCGACTTCCTGCGTGCGGTGATCCGCGCGCGGCGCAAGGCGGTGAAGTTCATGATCGCCAATCCCGACGAGGCTGCCGAGATTGTCGCCAAGCAATACAACATCGACCTCGACGTCGCCAAGAGTGCAGTACGCAACCTCACCCAAAGTACCACCAAGGGCGTTCCGTACTGGGGCGAGGGCGAGATCCACATGGACGGGCTGAAGCGCATGATCGAGATCCAGCGCTCTGTCGGTGCGATCAACGGAGAAGTCGACTACAGCAAGATCATCGACACGCGGTTCCTGCCGGATGAGCTGAAGGCGATCAAGTAGGCCGGCATGCCGACGGCCGAATCTCCGCGCGACTTTCTCGAGTTGCGCAATGTCAGCAAGGTCTTTCCCGCCAGCCGCGAGCGTGCGCCGCTGCATGCGCTGGGTCCGATCGACCTCGAGCTCAGGCGCGGCGAATTCTTCGCGGTGGTCGGTCCGTCGGGCTGCGGCAAGTCGACGCTGCTCGAGCTGATCGCGGGGCTCGCCACGCCCAGTGAAGGCTCGCTCGCGTTCGAGGGCAAGCCGATCGCCGGTGAAGCGCCCGAAGGCATCGGCGTCGTGTTCCAGGACGACGCGTCGCTGCCGTGGCTCAACGTCGCGGAGAACGCCGCCTTCGGGCTGCGCCGACTCAAGCTCGGCGAGGACGAAAAGAACCGCCGCGTGCGCGACGTGCTGGCGCTGGTCGGTCTGTCGGACTTCGCCAGCAGCTATCCGGCGCAGCTCTCCGGCGGCATGCGCCAGCGCGTGTGCATCGCGCGCACGCTGGTGATGAAGCCGTCGCTGATCCTGCTCGACGAACCCTTCGGCGCGCTCGATCAGCAGACGCGTCTGCTGATGGGTGACGAGCTCCTGCGCCTGTGGAGACAGACGCAGGCCACCGTGTTCCTGATCACGCATGCACTCGACGAAGCAACCATGCTCGCCGATCGCATCGGCGTGATGTCGGCGCGTCCCGGGCGCCTGATCGACGTCGTCGAGACCGGCTGGCCGCGCGAGCGCGACAGCCGCATCGTCGAGCGCGCCGAATTCGGCGCGATCACCGCCCGGCTGTGGAAATCGCTGCGCGAGGAGTCGATGAAGACTATCGGACGCACGACCGGCGTCGCTGCGCCGTCCCCGTGAGCCGCGTCGCCTGGTATCGCACTGCCGTCATCGCGGGCGCGATCGCGCTGCTGGAAGTGCTGTGCCTCGCCGGCATCATCGACAAGATTACGATGCCGGCGCCACACGTGATCGCGCGCGACCTGTTCCGGATGCTCGTCTCCGGCCGCATGAATGGCGCCATCGTCAAGACGTTGACCAACACGGTGCTCGCTTTCGTGCTGGCGCTGAGTATCGGCGTGATCGCGGCAGCATTGCTGCACCGTTCGCGCGCGCTACGCGACACGCTCGACCCGCTGTTCGCGACCTACTACGCGGTGCCGGTGTTCGCCTTCTATCCGTTCTTCATCGTCGTGTTCGGCCTCGGCGACCTGCCGCAGATCCTGATCGCATTCATGTTGGGCGTGGTGGCAATGATCGTGAACACGCTCAACGGGCTCGACCGCGTGCCCGCAGTCCTGCTCAAGACTGCGCGGATCATGCGCCTGTCGCCGGCCGCCACCGCGATGCGCGTGACGCTCCCCTCCGCCGGCCCCTACATCGTGACCGGTATCAAGCTCGCGGTCGCGTACGCCTTCATCGGCGTCATCGGCTCCGAATTCATTCTGTCGCGCGGCGGCATCGGCTACGAGATCAGCTTCGCCTACACCAACTTCGACAACGCGACGATGTATCCGCTGATCGTGCTGATCCTGCTCGCCTCGGTGGTGATCAACGCGGGGCTCTCGCGCTGGGAGTACCGGCTGCTTTCGCGCCGGGGCATGCGATGAGCGCTGCAGGGCCGCCCCAAAGCTCCCGCCTCCCTCTGGGGGGAGGTCGCGCAGCGACTTCGGGGGGAACCGTATGAGCGCTGCAGGGCCGCCCCAAAGCGCTCGACCCCTTCGGGGAAAGCGGCGCGCAGCGCCTCACGCGGGACCCCATGCAAGCGCGTCGCGCTGGAACGGATTGCGCAACACGCTCGTGCTGGTGGCTGTGCTGTTCGCGATCTGGCAGGTGCTGTACTGGTGGGTGGGCGACGTCGCGCTCGCCTCGCCGCTGCAGACGCTGCGCTACACGGCGAAGATGGTGACCGGCGAAACGTTCGGCATGCATTTGTTCGATACCATGCGCGCATTCGCGATCGCCTTCGCGCTGTCGGTGGTGATCGGTCTGCTGGTGGGATTCTGGCTGGGCTTCGACCGGCTCTCGTCAGACACGCTGGAGCCGATGATCGTGGCCGTATACGCGATACCGAAGCTGACGCTCTATCCGATCCTGCTGCTCGCCTTCGGGCTGGGTCTCTCGGCCAAGGTGGCGTTCGGCGTGCTGCACGGCGTGATCCCGATCATCCTGTTCACGCTTGCCGCGGTGCGCAGCACCAAGCCCATCCTGCTCAAGACCGGTCGCGTGCTGCACCTCTCGCGCTCGCAGACGGTGCGCTGGATCCTGTTCCCGGCGGCCATTCCGGAGATTTTCACCGGCTTGCGCGTAGGATTCGCGCTGACGCTGATCGGCTGCCTGCTTGCCGAGATGTTCGCCTCGCAGCGCGGACTGGGCTACCTCCTCATGACCGGGATCGGCCTGCACAACGTCGAGCAGATCATGGCGGTGACACTGCTGATCGTCGCGTTCGCGGGCATCGTCAGCGTGATCCTGCTTCAGATCGACCGGCGCCTGCATCGTCGAGCCTGAGGGTTGCTTCGTTCCACGCGGGCACCGGGGTATGGTGACCGAACTCTGCATGGGTCACGCTGCCATAGCTCATGGGAGGCTTGATCTATCGTACGAACAGGGGATTCCGCCATGACCAAGGCCCACAAGCAGTGGAAAGTTCTACCCCACGGCAAACTCCAGCGCATTGACGACAACATGCTGACGGTGACCGGAGACATTCCGATGCCGCTCATGAAGCTCTCCAGGCGCATGACCATCGTTCGGCTCAAGGACGGGCGCCTGGTGGTGTTCAGCGCGATGGCCCTCGATGAAAATGGAATGAACGCGATCGAGGCCTTCGGCCATCCCACGTTCCTGGTCGTGCCCAACGACAAGCATCGCCTCGACTCGAGGATCTGGAAAGCGCGCTATCCGCAGCTATGCGTCGCCACGCCGCCCGGCTCGCTGGATAAGGTCGAAGACGTCGTCGCCGTCGACTCCACGTCACCGCAATTCGACGACCCCAGCGTGCAGTTCGTAGCCGTCCCCGGCACCGGCGATCGCGAATCGGCGCTCGTCGTCAACGGGCGCTCGGGCACCACGCTGGTTCTCAACGACGTGGTCGGCAACGTGCGCGAAGCGTCGGGCATCGGCGGTTGGCTGCTGCGCCGATTCGGCTTTGCCGGCGACCGTCCGCAAATTCCGGGCGTCGTGCGCATGGTACTGCTCAAGGACGCGCGCGCACTTCGCGCGCAATTGCTGCGCTGGGCCGACATCGGGTCGCTGCGTCGCATCCTGGTCTCGCATGGCGTAGCGATCGAGGACAATCCCCGGCAGGTCCTGCGCGACCTCGCCGCGACGCTCGCCACTTGACCCGGCACGCGCACCGCACGCCGCGTGCCGACGTCGAAGCTGCTGCGCTCAGTCGGCCATCGTCGCGCCGGTGATGCGATGCCGGGCGAACAGTTCGGCCACGAGCCCCGACGACTTCGCCTCGGCAATGAATTCGCGCAGATACCCCGCGCCGGCCTCGCGTCCGCGCAGAGTACCCATCGCCTGATTGATCGACATGAAACGTCCGGGCAGGAGCCGCAATCCGCCGATGCGTGCCGCGTCGGTCTCGAGCTGCGGCTTGACGCCCGCGACGACGTCGAGCATCCCCTCGACCCACAGGTTCATAACGGCTTCCGCCGAGGCCTCCCGGACGAGCGTCGCCTGCCTGAGCTCGCGGGTGAGATAGAGGTCGTAGGCGCTGCCTTCAATCACGCCAATGCGCGTTCCCGCCCGGTCCACCTCGTCAACGCCGCGCAGCGCGGACGATTCGGCCGCCATGTATGCACCCTCGATCACCGCGTAGGGCTCGGTGAAAGCAATATCGGCTGCGCGCTTGGGATCGATGGCGAGAAAGCAGACGTCCCACGCGTTGGAGGCGATCGCCGCCGGCACATGTCCCGCCGATTCGTAATGCACCAGCGCCACCGCGACGCCGAGGCGCCTGCCGACCTCGCGGGCAAGATCCACCGAGATGCCGCAGGGCTGACCCGATGCATCCTTGCCAGCAAGTACGGGATTGCCGAAGTTGATCGCGGCGCGGAGCGTGCCCGCAGGAGCGAGTTCTGAACGGGCTGCGGACGAAGGCATGGCATGGGAGGAGATCGTGTCGGGAACGTGATTTTACCAGCGTGCCTGGCTGTCCCCGACATCACCCTCGCTTTTGCTGAGCCGGAGCGTCGCGGATCGACTTCAGCCGATCGGTTCTGAGCTTTGCGAAGGCGCTGAAGATTCACTTAGGGGTCAGCGCGTCGATCGATCTTCGCGAGCTCTCGGGCTCAACTGATTCCCACTCTACGCGCGTAGAAGGGATGCGGCGATGGAAGATTCGCGGCGCGGGAGGTGAAAATTCGCGGGAAGGACGCGGCCGGGAACTACTCGACCTTCAGCGTTCCCGTCATCGTCGTGTGCAGCGCGCAGAGGTAGGGAAAGACCCCTGTTTTGCGCGCGACGAAGGTCCACGTCTTTCCGGGCGCGATGTCGTGCGAATCAAAACCGCCTTCTTTCGATGTGACCGTGTGCGGAAAGGGATCCTTGTTGGTCCACGTTACCGCGTCGCCGGCATGCACGACGGTCACCTGCGGCGAGAACTCGAGCGCGTCGATGGTAACTGCGTGCGACACCTTCGCTGCGCCGGGCGTTGCCTTAGCTGTGGCCGGTGTGAGCACGTGCGCAGCGTCCGCGGCGACGGCGTGCGCGGCAAAGGCCATCAGCGCGGCGGCGGCGAAGGTTTGCCGCCACCGGCCACGACTCAGTCCCGCGTGCACTCGCCGCCGCTTCAACCACATCGCGTGCAGCGCTCAGCTCTTGCCCTGCGTCGACTGGATATGCTTCGCGTGCTCCAGATGCGCCACGAACGCCGGACGGACCTTCACCAGCAGCGCCTTGAGCTCTTCGTTCTTCGCGTTCGGAATGAGTGTCTTGTCCAGCGCGTCGATCACCTGCTGGTGGTAGACGACCTCGTGATCGATGTACGCCTTGTCGAAGGCGGCGCCTTTCAGGGTCTTGAGGCTGGCCACATTCTGCTCGCCACCGGACTTGAGGCTCTGCGCGGTCGGATTGTCCTGCGGCGTAACCTTCAGCTTGGTCACCAGGTCCACCGCCTGCTTGTTCACTCCGGTGTGGTCGACGACCATCTGGTTGGCGAAGGCCTTGACATCCTTGCTCGAGGAAGTCGATTCGGCGAGCTTCCCGGCGTCGATGTCAACCTGATTGGCGGTGACGACGATCGCCGCGATCTGTGCATCGTTCGGCGCTTGCGCAAAGGCCCCGGTTGCGACCAGCAACATCGATGCGGCGATGACAACGCTTGCGTTTCTCATGGGTTGATCCTCATGGTTGGGATACCCAGTGGATGTCGCCCCTACTCCCGGCGTTCCGGTTTTTTCGACTTCAGCGGTGGCTAGACAGAAACACTGCCCAGGCGCGACAGCACGCCGGCGACGATGCGATCGCAGCGGGCACCGTCGAATGAGAATACTTCGAGTGTGACCGAATCGAGGTCGCGCGACAGTGCATCGCGTAGCAGGGCGCGAGCGCGAAACAGTCGCGTTCGCACCGTCGCCTCGGGGATGTCCAGCGACCGCGCGACCTCGTCGACGGTCATTTCCTCGACCTCGCGCAGCAGAAATACGGTGCGAAAGGCCAATGGCAGCGCGTCGATCCGGCGCTCGAGCAGGCCACGAAGCTCGCCACGCAGGGTGGCCGTTTCCGGCAAATCGGATGGGTCGTCGGACACGATCGCTCCCTCCTCGTACTCGGTCTTCTCGTCGCCGGAAAAAGGCACGACGACATCGCCCCGCTTGCGCCGACGCAGCCGTCCCAGCGCTTCGTTGATGACGATGCGCGTGAGCCAGGTCGACAATGTCGCCTCGGCGCGAAAATCGCCGATCTTGGCGTAGGCCGCTAGGTAGGCCTCCTGCAGCGCATCCTCGGCCTCCGCGTCGTCCTTGAGAATGGCGCGCGCAACGCGATACAGGCGGGCGTTGTACTTGCGCATCAAGACCTCGAATGCGACGGGATCGCGCGCGGCGACGCGACCGGCGAGGTCAGCATCGCTGAGGCTTTCCAAGCCCAGTTTGGCGGCAGGTGATGGCATTGGCACGGTCATTGGATGCAGGCGCGCCGCCGCACGTTCCCGCGTCCGCGATGATGACGCGCTGTAGGAGCATCCTTACAGCCGAATCAGCATGGTGCGTACGGAAGCGTGCGGAACCTGCCTCGGGTCCCGTTTGCCTCAAAGTATACGGATCACAAAAGGAGACTCGAATGAACCGTGCACCGATCAAGGCGATTCTGACGACCGCGGCGTTTGCTGCGCTGCTTGGCGGCTGCGCCACGACGCTGGAGACAGGCCCAGGCTATTATCGCTACGATAGCCATGTCGCCGGGGCGACGCCGCCACCAACGGTGTATCACGACTCCGTCGTCGTTACGCCCGAGCCGTCGACCTACTACGACCCCGGAGTGGTCTATCTCGAACCTTCGGTAACCTATCGCTACCGTGCCGGGAGCCCCACCTACTATCACGACCACGGTCAGTGATCGAGCCGGCGTAACGCGTCGCTCATGAAGTACCGCCGGCTGGCGGCATCCGAGTGGTGCCGCCGGCCGGTTTGCATTGAGGGCGGCTTGGGAGGCAGTCCGTTACGTCCGTGGGTTGTGCCGTTCGCACTGATTGTCATCCCGCACGCAATGCGTGTGCACCCTCTCGTCACACTTCTCGTCCTTCGCGCCGCACGGTGTGATGGATGCAGGTTCCGCGCGAACTAATCTAGGTTCCGTATTCGCCCTCAAGGCGAAAGCGTCCTATTGCGCGACGCTGACGCTCGGGTGAATTTGTCGAAAGCGCAGCATCGATTGCTCCGGCGACGAGGCTTGGCGCCGTGCGCGACACTGGAGCCTCGTCGCGAGAACGCACCGAGCAACCGCCGGTGCCTCCGGCGGATGAAGGAAGCGCCATGAAGATCAGATATCCTCTGCTGTGCGGGACCGCCTTGATGGCGGCAATGCTGACGTCCAACCTCACCGCCGAAGACGAGCAGCAGGGGCCGTTCATGATTTTCGAGAATCCCTCCGGTTATGCCGCGACCTTCAATACCGCCGGACAAATCGACGAGAGCAACCCGTTCTTCCAGAGTTTGGGAACCAACGGTCGCAGCTGTAGCACCTGCCATCAAGCGAGCGATGGATGGACGGTGGTTCCGTCGCACATCCAGCAGCGCTTCGTGGCGACCGGCGGCAGCGATCCGATCTTCCGTCTGGTCGATGGCGCCAATTCTCCCAACGCCGATGTCTCCAGCGTCGAAGCGCGGATCGCGGCATACAGTATGCTGCTCACCAGGGGCCTGATCCGCGTCGGCATAGCCATTCCGGACAACGCGGAGTTCGAGCTCGTTGGGGTCGATGATCCGTACGGCTATGCGAGCGCTAAAGAGCTGTCGCTGTTTCGGCGTCCGCTGCCGACGACCAATCTCAAATTTCTGAGCACACTGATGTGGGACGGACGCGAAACGCTGAAGGATGCGACCTCGAAAGATTGCATCTTCGGCACGACCACCTGCTTCGCTTCGCTGCATTTCAACCTTGCCGACCAGTCGAACAGCGCCACGGTGGGCCATGCCCAGGGCCTGGCGCTGACAGCGGAGCAACGCGACGCGATCGTTCAATTCGAGAGCGGACTGTTCACGGCGCAGATCCAGGACATGAAGGCGTGGTACCTCGGCGCGCAGAACGCGCGCGGCGGACCGTATGACCTGATTGCGCAGGCCTCGTATTTCGGCATCAATGACGTTGTGTCCGGCGATTATCAGACAGCCGCCGTGTTCAATCCCGTGGTGTTCTCGGTCTACGATGCGTGGACCGGCTTGTCTGCGGACCCAGGTTCGGATCCGCGCATCGCCGAGGCACGCCAGGCGGTGGCGCGCGGGCAGTTGCTGTTCAACACGAAAGCGATTCAGATTAAGGATGTGAAAGGCATCAACGACGACCTGAGCGTCGCCGTGTTGCCGGGCACCTGCACGACCTGCCACGACAACCCGAACGCGGGCAACCACTCGATTCCCGCACCGCTCGACATCGGTGTCGCGGACGCGTCGCGGCGCACGCCGGACATGCCGCTCTACCAGCTGCGCAACAAAACGACTGGAGAGGTCGTCGCGACCACCGATCCCGGACGTGCGCTGATCACCGGCAAATGGAAGGACATCGGACGTTTCAAGGGACCCACGCTGCGCGCCGTCGCCACGCGCGCGCCCTACTTCCATAACGGATCCGCAGCCGATCTCGACGCCGTCGTCGATTTCTACAACACGCGCTTCCAGATCGGTCTCACGCAGCAGGAGCACGACGACCTGGTCGCGTTCCTGCGGACGCTCTGAACCTGCGCCCTAACGTGGCGCCATCGCGGGACCATGCTTCGCGATGGCGCCGTGTTGTCCGAGTGGTGGCCCGCGACCCTGTCGTATGATGTCGGACGGCCCCGGCAGGACGTCGCTGCCCTTGTCAATCCCGCACACGATCGTCGTTCGCGCACCCCCAAACCGACATGCCAGTCGTCAATCCTGCCGACATCGAATGGACCGCGATTCGCGCGCAGGGCGCGGGCGGTCAGAACGTCAACAAGGTGTCGACCGCGGTGCACCTGCGCTACGACATCAGGGCGTCCTCGTTGCCCGACGACGTCAAGGCGCGCCTGCTGGCGCGCGCCGATCAGCGCATCAGCGCGGAGGGAGTGGTGGTCATCAAGGCGCAGCGCCACCGCAGCCTCGAAGGCAACCGCGCCGACGCAATCGCCAGGCTGCAGGCGCTGGTCGACAGCGCCGCGGCGGTGCCGCGCCGGCGCAAACCGACGCGGCCTACGCGGGGATCACAGCAGCGCCGCATCGACAGCAAGGTCAGGCACGGCAAGACCAAGGCGACGCGGCGCAAGGTCGTCGCCTGAGACGCGGACTGGAGTCTAGAACTCGCGCGCCATGTCGTCGTTCTGACCGACCTTTTCGATCATGTTCAGGTCAGCAAGGCGCTTCTGGCGCGTTGCGCAGCGCGGCCTTCTGGTCGGGCGCCATCTTGTCGTAGCTGACCTTCGCGGCATCCCATTCGGATTTCATTTGCGCCGTCATCGACTTGCTCATCGTGGTCATGTCGTCGTTCTGGGCCACCCGCTCCATCGCGGTGAGCTCGCCGATTTTCTTGCCCTTCATCGACTTGGTCACAGCCGCCTTCTGCTCCGGCGTCATGGTCGCCCACTTCGCCTTCGCGGCCTGTATTTCCTCCTTCATTTTTGCCGTGGTTTCCGGCGTCATCGGCTTCATCTGCGTTTCGCTGTAGAGATCGGCCAGGGCCGGCAGCGAAAAGGTGGCGATGGAAAGGGCGGCCAGCATCCAGAGCATGCGTGACATGGTTCGTCCTCCAAAAAAGTCAAATGTTTACGTCAGTCCACGACGGCTCGCAACTGAACGTTCGTTCAGACGCCGTCGTCGTACGCAACTGTGCGCAGCCATGGTGGTGCCTGACGCACTGAGTGGCCAGGAAGGCTGACGTAACAGAATTGTAATTCCGGTTCGACTGCAACAGCAGTACACTTTGCGGCTCCCACGCCCGTACAAAGGTCGCCCGTTCGCATCGGAATGCGTTTTGGCGCGATGCTCCGACGCAAGCTGTCGAACGGTCTCGCCCACGTCCCGGAGCCGAGGCATCGGGCTACGGACACTCGTCGCTTCCCCCAGAGCAAAGGAGTTAGCATGAAATCGTACGCAGCAACCATCGCCCTCGCGGCGTGTCTGGCCTCACCCCTGCTAAGGGCACAGATCATTTCCTGGGACCCGCTCAAGAATCTCGAGAGCGATATTCCCGCGGGCGCACCGAACGAAGGCAGGATCATCCAGGCACGACAGCAAGTGCGTGAAATGGCGCAGGACGCGCTGGCGACGCTGCACGAAGTCGCGCCAGGCGCGGGGCGGGTGATCGACCGTGCGCCCGGCTACGCCGTCTTCAGCACCTTTGGGTTAAAGCTGTTCTTTGCCGGCGGCACGACCGGGAAGGGCATCGTGTACAACAACCGCACTCACAGGCAGACCTTCATGAAGATGGTGCAGCTGCAGGGCGGACTGGGATTCGGAATCAACCAGAACCGCCTGATCTTCGTGTTCACCAACGAACAGGCCATGCGCAACTTCATCGATCAGGGCTGGGAATTCGGTGGGCAAGCCAATCTCTCCGCGATGGCCAGCGGCCAGGGAACGCAATTCAGCGGCGCCGCGGCGGTGTCGCCAGGGGTCTATCTCTACCAGCTGACGAATACAGGACTCTCCGCGACGATCACTGTGTCAGGGACCAAGTACTTCAAGGATGCTGACCTGAACTGAGGCAATCGCGGTGAAAAGCGACGCGCCGGGAATCGATACTGGGTGAGGTCGTATAGCTACTCTGCAATGCAATCGGGAGAAACGCATGACAAAAAGTTTTTGCCGAATACTTGCAGTCGCATTCGCCATCGCATTGTGCGGACCGGTGCTGGCTCAACCGAAGAAACCCAACATCCTGGTCATCTGGGGCGACGACATCGGCTACTGGAACTTGAGTGCCTACAACCAGGGAATGATGGGCTACCAAACGCCGAACATCGACCGCGTATGGAGCGACATAACCAGCGGCGTCCATGCGCCACTGTGATTCCGCCTGGTCGTTCAACCGCTCGTTGCGATTTTCTTCGCCGTTCGCGCCGGGACGATGGACGCACGAGATGGCCGACCGCCTTATTTCTGGGCGGTGATGAAAGATGCGATAGATCGGCGAGTCCCCGGCGGCATCGTCCATCGAAGAATCACTCAAGTGAGAAGTAGCGGCCTAGCCCTTCGTTCCACACCGACGCGCTACGGCTGGCTACGCCAACCTCCGCCGCGCACTCAAACGTTAGGCGGTGCCGTTCCCTCTCAACGTGCGGTTCCT
>DASXBS010000126.1:0-29494 GCA_036491555.1 Casimicrobiaceae bacterium | reverse complement strand
CGTCCCAGAAAAAGCGCATCGGACCGGCGCCGTCGATGCGCGCGGCCTCGGCGAGCTCGTCGGGGATAGTGAGGAAGAACTGGCGGAACAGGAACGTCGCCGTCGCCGATGCGATGAGCGGCACCGTCAGGCCCGCATAGGTATCGAGCATGTGCAGGTCGGACACCACCTTGTAGGTGGGCAGGATCCGCACTTCGACCGGCAGCATGAGCGTGACGAAGATCATCCAGAACGCGAGCGTGCGGAAGCGGAAGCGGAAGTAGACAATAGCAAACGCCGACAACAGCGAGATCGCGATCTTGCCGATGGAGATAACCAGCGCCGACACCAGGCTGTTGAACATCATCCGCCCGACCGGCGCCGTGGTGACGTTGGCCGACGCGCCCTCCGAGAGCACCTTGGCGTAATTCTCGATGAGGTGCGTCCCCGGGAGCATCGGCATCGGCGACTGCAGCACCTCGTCCGGCGCCAGCGACGAGGCGACGAAGGTCACGTAGACCGGCAGCGCCACCAGCGCCACACCGATGATGAGCAGCAGGTGACTGAAAAACGTAAGCAGCGGACGGTTCTCGATCATCGCATCACCCGTGACGGCTCAATACTGCACCTTGCGCTCGACATAGCGGAACTGCACGACCGTGAGCGTGATGACGATGATCATCAGCACCACCGATTGTGCGTACGAGCTGCCAAGGTCCAGTCCCTGAAAGCCGTCGGCGTAGACTTTATAGACCAGGATCTTCGTCGCCTGGCCTGGGCCACCACCCGTGGCCGTGTCGATGATGCCGAAGGTGTCGAAAAACGCGTAGACGATGTTGACCACCAGCAGGAAGAACGTGGTGGGCGAAAGCAGCGGAAAGACGATCGTGACGAATCGCTTGACCGGGCCGGCACCGTCGATCGCCGCGGCCTCGATGAGTGACTTGGGAATCGACTGCAGGCCGGCGAGGAAGAACAGGAAGTTGTAGCTGATTTGTTTCCACACCGCGGCGAAGATGACCATCACCAGCGCATCGTTCGCATCGAGCAGCGGATCCCAGGCGATGCCGGTCGCCTTGAGCGCGTGCGCGATGACTCCAAGCGTGGGATTGAACAGGAATAGCCACAGGACGCCGGCGATCGCCGGCGCAACAGCGTAGGGCCAGATCAGCAGCGTCTTGTAGACCGTCGCGCCGCGTATGACGCGGTCCGCCAGCACCGCGAGAACCAGGGAAACCGTCAGTCCCAGAACCGCAACCAGCAACGAGAAAACCGCCGTGACGCGAAACGACGCCAGGTACTCGTCGTTTCGGAACAGGTCCTTGAAGTTATCGAACCAGACGAACTGCGTAGCGTTGCCGAACGCATCCTGCACCAGCAGCGACTGATAGACCGCCTGCGATGCCGGAAGGAAAAAGAAAATCAGAGTGATCGCCATCTGCGGGGCGATCAACGCATAAGGCAGCCAGCGCGATTCGAAACGGGCGCGCTTTTCCATGGCAGCGCGTCTACCCTGCTAATGCCAGGCCGCCGAAATGAGCGCCGCCGCGTGCGGCGCTCGATTTCGGCGTATTGGTGCGTTGGCGCGATCGCGATCGGTCCACACAACGATGACCTCGCGGCGCCGACGTGCTAACCGTTATTGGCCTTGTTGAACCGCTCGATGATCTCGTTGCCGCGCCTCACGGCATCGTCGAGCGCCTGCTGCGGCGTCTTCTTGCCGGCCCACACCGCTTCCAACTCCTCGTCCGTCACGTCGCGAATTTGCGACAGATTGCCGGCGCGCACTCCGCGCGAGTTGTTGGTGGTCTTGACGATGAGCTGCTGAACCGCGACGTCGGTGCCCGGGTTCTTCTCGTAGAAACCTTGCTTCTTGACCAGATCATAGGCTGCCGTCGTGATCGGCACGTACCCCGTCTCCTCCGAGAATTGCGCCTGGATCTCCGGCTGCGAGAGGAAGTTCAGGAACTTGGCAACCGCTTTGTACTCATCCTTTTTCTTCCCGCCCATGACCCACAGGCTCGCCCCGCCAATAATCGTGTTCTGCGGCGCGCCCGCGACGTCGTTGTAATACGGCATCGACGACTGGCCGAACTTGAACTTCGCGTTCTGCTTGATCGTGCCGTATGCGGCGGATGAGGTGACCATCATCGCGCACTCGCCGCTATAGAACTTCGCCTCGGGCTCGTTCTTGCGCCCGCCGTAAACGAAGTAGCCCTTCTTGATCCAATCCTGCATATCCTGAATGTGGCGTACCTGCAGCGGCCCGTTGAACACGAGCTTGGCGTCCGGTCCGCTGAAGCCGTTGTCCTTGGTAAGGTAGGGCACGTTGTGCCAAGCCGAGAAGCTCTCGAGCTGCGTCCACACCTGCCACCCCGTCGTGAACGGGCACGCGTGGCCGGAAGCCTTGAGCTTGGCCATCGCCGCGACCGCAGCAGGCCATGTCGCCGGCGGCTGATTGGGATCGAGGCCTGCCTTCTCGAAGGCGTCCTTGTTGTACCAGAACACCGTGGTCGAGCTGTTGAACGGCATCGACAGCATCTGGCCTTTGTAGTTGGTGTAATAGCCCGACACCGCGGGAACGTAGGCCTTCGGGTCAAACTTCTCGCCCGACTCGGCCATCACTTCGTACACCGGCTTGATCGCACCCTTAGACGCCATCATCGTTCCCGTGCCCACTTCAAACACCTGCAGCAGCGTCGGCGCGTTACCGGCGCGGTACGCGGCGATCGCCGCCGCCATCGCTTCAGGGTAACTACCCTTGTAGACCGCCGTGACTTTGTAATCGCTCTGGCTCTCGTTGAATTTCTTGGCGAGCGCATTGACGCGATCGTTGTTGGCACCGGTCATCGCATGCCACCACTGAATCTCGGTGACGGCGTGCGCCTGCGCGGCGACGGCCAGAAGCGCGCTTGCGACCATCGCGCGCAGGAATGAATGGATACGGCTTTGCATGGTTTCTCCTCCAAAACGGATTATGTATTTTGACCCAGCTGGGTGCAGATTCTATTGCAAATGCCCCGACGCGTCAGTGCGTCGTGGAACGCGACCATAGATGCCGGGCGATCGTCCGCCCTGCCCTTCAGTCGGCGGCACCCGGATGCGGCTTGACCGGTTCGTGCGCCACTTGCGTGGCGATTGCGGGGCGCGCACGACGGCGGCCGGCAATCAGTGTGTACGCGGTGGGTACGACGAACAGCGTGAGCAGTGTCCCGAAACTCATGCCGCCGACGATCACCCATCCGATCTGCGTCCTCGACTCGGCTCCGGCCCCGGTGGCGAGCGCGAGCGGCACCGACCCCAGCACCATCGCACCGGTCGTCATCAGAATGGGGCGCAGGCGCAACGTCGAGGCGTCGATCACCGCATCGAATAGTTCTTCGCCCTTGGCACGCAGCTGGTTCGAGAATTCGACGATCAGGATGCCGTGCTTGGTGATCAGGCCCACCAGCGTGACCAGCCCGACCTGGCTGTAGATGTTGAGCGTCCCGCCGGTGAGCCACAGCACGAGCAGCGCGCCGGTCATCGAAAGCGGGACCGAGAGCATGATCACGAAGGGGCTGCCAAAGCTCTCGAATTGCGCCGCGAGCACGAGGTAGATGAATGCCAGCGCGAGCACGAAGGTGAAATAGATCTCGCCGCCGGATTTGCGGAACTCGCGCGACTGGCCGTCGAGGTCGGTCTGCGCGGTCGGCGGCAGCGCTCGCTTCGCTGCATCATCCATCGCACTGAGTGCTTCGCCAACGGCGTAGCCCGGGGTGAGCGTCCCGGTCACTTTCACCGCGCGCAGCCGGTTGAAATGGTTGAGCGACTGCGGCGCGACGCCCTCGCGCACGTCGACCAGATTCGACAGCTGGATCATGCCGCCGTCGCGCGCGCGCACGTAACTGTCGCTGATGTCGCCGGGAGAGGCGCGGTCTATTGGCGCCACCTGCACGATCACGTCGTACTGCTCGCCGTCCTTCTTGAAGCGCGTCACCTGGCGACCGCCCAGCATCGTCTCCAGCGTGCGCCCGACCGTATCGACCGCGGTTCCGACATCGGACAGCTTATCGCGGTTGATGGTCACCCGCAGCTCCGGGGTGTTCAGGCGAAGATCGGTCTGCAGGTTCTGCACGCCTGGATACTTGCGCGCCTCGTCGAGAAAGCGGTCGACCACGCGCTGCAGCTCCGGGTAGGGGACCTGCGACATGATCACGTACTCGACCGGCGTCGAGCGAAACGGCTGACCCAGCGACGGCGGATTCACCGGGAACGCGAGCGCGCCGGGAATCGCTGCCAGCTTCGGCCGAAGCTCGTCGGTGATCTGCTGCTGACGCTTGGTGCGATCCTCCCAGTTTTTCAGACGCAAAACCGCCACGCCGTCGACCACCGTCGGAAAGCCCGCTATCGCGATATAGGCGCCGCTTTCCGGGATTCGCGCGTACTGCGCCTCGATCGGCTTGATCTGGGCCGCGGTGTACTCGGGCGTGGAGCCCTGCGGCGCCGACACCAGCCCCAGAATCACGCCACGGTCTTCCAGCGGAGCGAGCTCGGACTTGAGCAGCGTGAAGAACACCCCGCCCAGCACGGCCACGCCCGCCCACGCCAATACCACCAGCCAGCGGTGCCGCAACAGCGCGCTCAGCGCGCGCCTATAGCCGTGCGTGAGTCCCTCGATCCAGCCCTCGATCAGGTTGAATATCCAGGAATGACGCTCCTGATGTCGCAGCAGGAGCGAGCACATCATCGGCGAAAGCGTCAGCGCGACGAACCCCGACACCAGCACCGCACCGGCCAGCGTCAGCGCGAACTCGATGAACAGCCGCCCGGTGCGCCCGGTCGCGAACGCCAGCGGAGCGAACACCGACGCCAGCGTCAGCGTCATGGCGATGACCGCGAAGCCGATCTCGCGCGCGCCGACGATCGCCGCTTCCTTGCGCGGCATGCCTGCCTCGACGTGACGGAAAATGTTCTCCAGCACTACGATCGCGTCGTCGACGACCAGGCCGATCGCCAGCACCATCGCCAGCAGCGTCAGCGTGTTGATGGTGAAGCCGAAGGCGTACATCAGCGCGAACGCGCCGATCAGTGCCACCGGAATCGTGACGATGGGAATCAGCGTCGCGCGCAGGCTGCGCAGGAAAAAGAAAATCACCAGCACGACCAGAAGGATCGCCTCGCCGATGGTTTCGAACACCGAGCCGATCGAGCGCTCGATGAACACCGACGTGTCGTACGAAACGATGAGCTTCATGCCTGGCGGCAGCGTCTCGTTGATGCGTACAACCTCGGCGCGGACCGCCTTGGAAAGCTCGAGCGGGTTCGCTACCGCCTGCTTGACCACGCCGATGTTGAGCGACGGCACGCCGTTGTAGCGCGAGACGGTGCGCTCGTCGACGGCGCCGATCACCGTCGAGCCGACGTCGCGGATACGAACCGGGTAGCCGCCGACATTGGCGACGATGATGTTGTTGAACTGCTCCGGCGTCTGCAGGTCGGTCTCGGCGACGACGGTGAATTCGCGCGCGGTCGACTCGATGCGCCCGGCCGGGATTTCGGCGTTCTGCCGGCGGATGGCGTCTTCGACGTCCTGCACCGTGAGCTTGTAGCCGGCCAGTCGGATGCGGTCGAGGTTCACGCGCATCGACACCTGGCGCTCGCCGAACACGCGCACGTCGGACGCGCCGGGCAGCACCGAAAGGCGCGGCTGCACGTAACGCTTCACGTAATCAGAGGCCTCCAGCGGCGACAGCGATCCCGCCTGCACCGCGATGTAGATGACCGGATTGGAGTCGGCCTCGACCTTGGCGATGATCGGCTCGTCGATCGTGTCGGGCAGCTTGCCGCGCACGCGCGAGACCTTGTCGCGCACGTCGGCAGCCGCGGAATCGGGGTCGCGCTTCAGCGTGAAGCGCACGTTGATCTGGCTCACCTCGGAGCGGCTCTGCGAGGTCATCACCTCGACGCCTTCGATGCCCGCCAGCGAATCCTCGAGCGGCTTGGTGACCTGCGATTCGACGACTTCCGCCGACGCACCGCGATAGGTCGTGGTTACGCTGACGACGGGCTCGTCGATGCGCGGGTACTCGCGCACCGACAACCGCGAGTACGAAATCATGCCCACCAGCAGGATGATCAGCGACAGCACCGTCGCGAAGACCGGGCGCTTGATGCAGATCTCAGGCAGGAGCATGCGCTCGCCTCAGGACTTGGGCAGGGCAGGTGCCGCGGCGTCCGCCTTGGGCGGCGCAGGCGCCGGCGCGGCGGTCGGAGCAGCAGCGATCTGCACCGGGACGCCCTCGCGCAGCTTGAGCTGTCCCGCGGTGACGACCGTGTCGCCATCCTGCAGGCCCTTGATGATTTCGGCCTTGCCGTCGCGCCGCTGGCCGATGTCGACCTTGGCGCGCTGCGCCTTGCCGTCGACAACGCGATAGACGAACCATTCCTCGCCTTGAGGGACGATCGCCTGCTCGGGCACGACCAGCGTTTCCTGCAGGTCACGCGTGAGCAGGCGCACGCGCGTGAACATGCCCGGACGCAGCGCCGCGTCCTGGTTCTTGACCTGCGCGCGGATCACCACCGAGCGCCCGGCTGCGTCGAGCAGCGGATTGATCGCGAACACCTTGCCTTCGTAGGTCTTGCCGGGCATCGCGTCGAGCGTCAGCTGCAGGCTCTGTCCGACGCCAAGCTGCGTGAGATAGATCTCGGGCACGCGGAAATCGACCTTGAGCGGATCGACCGCCTCGAGGTTGACCATGTCGGCGCCTTCCTTGACGTAATCGCCCACGCTTACCGAGCGCAACCCGATGATGCCGGTGAAGGGCGCCATTATTGTGAGCTTGGCGAGCTTGGCTTCGGACAACGCCAGCGATGCTTCCGCCACGCGCAGGTTGTTCTCCGCTTCATCCTTGGCCTGACTCGAGATGAAACCCTTTTTCTCCAAGTCGAGCGCGCGCGTGTGCTTTTGCTGCGCCAATGTGAGGTTGGCGCGCGCCTGCTGCGCTTCGGCTTCTGCGACCGCCGTGTCCAGGCGTACCAGAGGAGTTCCCTTGGTGACGCGCTCGCCCTCGCGGAACTGGATCGCACTGATACGGCCGGCGACCTCGGGTCGCAAGGTCACCGATTCGTCGGAGCGCAGGCTTCCGACGGCGGTGATGCCTTGCGGGAGCGCGACGCGCGCGACCTTCGACGCTTCGACGCTCACGCCGCCGCCCACCGGCGCGGGCGCTGCGGCGACGGCAGCGTTGGGCGCACCGGCGGCGACGTTGCGCTGTCCGAGCCAGTAGCCGCCGCCGGCGACGGCGACGAGCGCGACGACGGTAAGGCCGCCGATGACCACTTTGTTCATGCTGTAATCGTCCCGATGGCCCGGCGGGGCCGAAAAAAGGTTAACTGCTAATTATGCGCCGCACTGCGGGACGCCGCAAATTGCGCCCGACGTTGCTGCTAGAATCGCGCGCATCCACGAACCGCTGTTTTCGGGAGGATGTCGATGCATCGGTTGTCCCTCGCACGTGCGCTCGCCCTTTGCCTCATTCTCTGCAACGTTTCGCCTTTGGCCATCGCCCAGAGCGCACACCTTGCAGCACAAGCCATCGCCAATTATCCAAGCAAGCCGATCCGCCTCGTGGTCCCCTTTCCCGCGGGCGGGTCGCTCGACGTCGTTGCCCGCGCCATCGGACAAAAGCTCACCGAGGCCTGGGGACAGCCGGTCGTGATCGACAATCGTCCGGGTGCCGGCGGAAACATCGGCGCCGACCTCGTCGCCAAGAGCTCGCCCGACGGCTACACCATTCTCGAGGGCGCGCTGTCGACGCATGCCGTCAACGTCACGCTTTACGGCAAGCTGCCCTACGATCCGATCAAGGACTTCGCGCCGATCACGCTGGTCGCGGTCACGCCCAACGTGCTCGTGCTCAATGCATCCACGCCGTTCAACACCGTTCCCGAGCTCATCGCCTATGCGAAGGCGCACCCGGGCAAGCTCTCGTTCGGCTCCGGCAGCAACGGCAGTGCGGGTCATCTCGCGGGCGAGCTATTCAAGACCGACGCCCACATCGATATGGTGCATGTTCCGTACAAAGGCGGCGCACCGGCGCTGCAGGCGCTGCTTGCCGGCGACACCCAGCTCATGTTCGACAACCTTGCCAATTCGATGCAGCAGGTCAAGGCGGGAAAGCTCAAGGCCGTCGCGGTCACGACCGCCAAGCGCTCGTCACTGGTTCCCGAGCTGCCGACCCTGTCGGAGACCGGCCTGCCCGGCTTCGACATCTACACCTGGTGGGGGTTCATGGCGCCGGCGGGGACGCCAAGGGAAATCATCGCGAAATGGAACGCCGAAGTGACGCGCATCCTATCCACGCCCGAGATGAAGGCGTTTTTCGCGCAGCAGGGCGCCGAACCTTCGCCGACCAGTCCCGAGCAGTTCGAAGCGCTGATCAGAAGCGAAATCCCGAAATACGCGAAAATCGTCAAGGATTCGGGCGCCAAGGTCGATTGACGGCCACGATTGTGGATAACCGATCCGCGATAACTCCAAGGAGGAGACAGGAATGAAGCGTTCATGGCGTCGTGTCGCGATCGTCGTCGCCGGCTGCATGCTCAGCGCGCTCGCGCTGACGCCGGCCGCGCTGGCACAGCCCTACCCCAACCGCGCCATCCGGCTGGTCGTTCCCTTTCCCCCGGGAGGCACCACTGACATCCTCGCGCGCGATGTCGCCAAGCAGCTGACCGAGACGCTAGGGCAGTCGGTGGTCGTCGACAACCGCCCGGGCGCCGGCGGCAACATCGGCGCCGATCTCGTCGCGAAGAGCGCTCCCGACGGCTATACGTTGCTCATGGGAACGGTCGGCACGCACGCGATCAACCCCAGCCTGTACACAAAGATGCCCTACGATCATCTCAAGGACTTCGCGCCGGTGGTCCTGGTCGCGGGCGTGCCGAATGTGCTGGTGGTCAACCCGTCGCTGCCGGTCAATTCGGTCGCCGACCTGATCAAGCTCGCCAAGGCCAAGCCGGGAACGATCAATTTCGCATCGAGCGGCAGCGGCACGTCGATCCACCTGTCCGGCGAGCTGTTCAAGACCATGGCCGGCGTCGACATGACCCACGTGCCGTACAAAGGCAGTTCCCCCGCACTCACCGATTTGATCGGCGGCCAGGTGCAGGTCATGTTCGACAACCTGCCCTCGTCGCTGCCGCAGATCAAGGCGGGCAAGCTGCGTGCGATTGCGGTGACATCGCGGGTGCGTGCGCCCGCGTTACCCGACGTTCCTACCATCGCCGAGTCCGGCCTGCCGGGGTTCGAGGCCAGCTCGTGGTTCGGCGTGCTCGCGCCCGCGGGGACCCCGCCTGCCGTGATCGCGAAGATCAACGCCGAAGTGAACAAGTGGCTGCAAAGTCCCGAAGGCAAGCAACAGCTCGCGCTGCAGGGCGCCGACGGCGCGGGTGGCAGCGCCGATCAGTTCGCCGCGCACATACGCGCCGAAACGGAGAAGTGGGCGAAGGTCGTGAAGGCCTCGGGCGCCAAAGTCGATTAAGATCGCAAGCGGCGACGCTGCACCGACAATCGCCAGCGTCTTCGATGCCTTGCGCTTACTGACAGACGGTGCCCGGAGCGACCAGGATCTGGCGTGTGATCGCCTTGCTCTGCGATACGCCGTCGAGCGTATAGGCGAAGGTCGCGTGGTTGCCGTCGGCGAACGTGAGCGTGACGTCGCCGACCTCGGTGGCGACCACCTGTGAAGGCAGAAATGGGATTGCGTTGAACGCCGGCCCCGTGGTGCGGTTGAGCTTGCCCGCATACACTCCCGGCGCGGTCTTCGGCGCAGCGGCGAACACCCACATCGGCGTGCCATCCGCCGCGTAGGTAAACCAGGTCAGGAAGATCACGTCGCCCTGCTGGGTCAGATAGACACCCCAGCCGGACTCCGATCCCGCAGGCGCCGCCCACCAGAGGTCCTGATAGTTGTATGCGGTGCTGAGGTCGGACGTCAGGTTGAACGTGCACGTCGGAAACTGAGCACCGAACAGCTGGCGCGTGATCGTCTTGCTCTGGGTGATGCCCTTGACGGTGTATGCGAACGTCCCGTTGTTGGGATCCCTGAAAGTGAGTGTTCCCGTTCCGACCACCACGCTTCGCACCCGCGCCGGAGTGAATGGCATTGCGCTGAACGGCGGCCCGGTCGACTGGACAACGTTGCCCGTGAACACGCTGTTGTCGGTCACCTGCCCCGTCGTCGCAGCCTGCGCCGTCATCGACATCCACAGCGCGTTCCCGTTCAGGTCATAGGTGAACCAGGTCATGAAAATCGTGCTGCTCTCGTGCGCGAGATTGATTCCCCAGCCCGACTCGGATCCAGCGGGGCTGTTCCACCACAGCCCACCGTAGTTCGTCGGCCCCGCGGCCACGACCTGCACGCTGGTCGGCGGCGAGAGGCTCCCGAAAGGAACGCCGCTCGCCGAGCTCATCTGCCACTGGAAGTTGTAGTTGCCCGGCGTCGCCGGTGTCACGACGAAAAAGCTGAACGTGACCGAGTCTCCGGGCGCGACGGTGGACGTCAGGGCCACGCTGCTGGTGCCCCAAGTCGTGTTGCCGGTGGGTACCGCGGAAATCAGCGCGAAGCCATTGACTGGGTCCCACGGCACGGTCGACGTGTTCTTGAACGTCTCCGTCACCTGGATCGTCGCATTCGCGGGAACGATAGCGGGAACCTGCTGCGAAACGAAGTCGGCGCCGGACGCCACGCCGGTCCCCGGATCGGGCGTCTCCTCGCCGAAGGTGCCGAACGTCTGCGAGAGCATCCGAAAACGCAGCGGCGCCGCAGCCGAGAACTTGCAGCCGAGCGGTCGCACGACGAAGTTGAAGGTGACCTCGGCGCCGGGCGCGACATCGCCGGGCAACAGCACGCGGTTGCCGGAAATCCCGCCGTAGGAGTTGCCCTGGATGCACCAGTAGAAATTGTCCTGCGGCTCCTGCGTGGCCAGGAAGACATCGCCTTGCGCCTGCACCCAGGTCGCGGTGCCGGTATTGCGCATGGTGATCGACACGTTCGCATCGACGCCGACCGCGACCGCGGCGGGGACCGTCTGCGCGACGAAAGCCGCTGAATACGCCGGCTGTGCCCGTGCCGCGTTCGCGATCGCGCACGCGACGACAGCAATGGCGATCAACAGCGCTGCACGCGCACGATCGAGCCGCGCCGCCGTCGACATCAGCGGCGTTCCCATGCGCATACCGCCAGCAGCGCCCAGCCCGCGGCGAAAGCAACGCCACCCACCGGGGCGAGCGCTCCCAGCCACGGCGGGCCGCCAAGCGCAAGCAGATAGAGCCCGCCGCAAAATAGGACCAGCCCCGCGATCAGGAAGCCCGCAACCCAGGAAAGGCGCTTGCTCTGCGGCCATGCGACCATTAGTGTTCCCACGCCGAGCAGTCCCAAGCCGTGCCAGAAGTGATAGTCCACGGCGGTGCGGTACACGGCCAGCGAGTCGGGCGATAGCCGACCGCGCAGCGCATGCGCACCGAACGCCCCAAACAGTACTGCGAGGACGAGCGCTGTGGCTGCGACGGTGATGCAGCGCGGAGCATTCATCGTAAGCGCTTCATTTCGTCTACAATGGATCTTCGACTCAAGGATAGCACTCCGACGACCATGGCCGCCGACACCATCCAACGATGTCATCCGGGCAAACGCCTGTCGGACGCGGTCGTGCACGGCTCGACGATCTACCTGGCGGGGCAGGTTGCAAGCGATCCTGCCGCCGACGTAGGCGCACAAACGAAGGACATCCTGGGACAAATCGACCGTCTGCTCGCTGAGCTCGGCAGCAGCAAGGCGCGCCTGTTGTCGACGACGATCTACCTGGTCGACATGGCCGACTTCGCCGCGATGAACGAAATCTGGGATGCGTGGGTGCCCAAGGACAACCTGCCCGCGCGCGCGACCGTGCAGGCGCGGCTCGCCCGGCCCGACTACCGCATCGAGATCCAGGCGATCGCCGCCCGCTGAGGAGTCCCTGTGCCCGCTTCCACGCCGTCACCCGCAGAAATGGCCAGCGCCGCGATCGCGCTGGCGTCGCGCACGCCCACCATCGCCGGCCCGGATGCGATGCCGGTGACGCGCGCGATGTTCGACGAATACATGGTGCCGTGCTTCGCGCCGGCGCAGTTCATCCCGGTGCGCGGCGAAGGCTCGCGCGTCTGGGACCAGCAGGGTCGCATGTACATCGATTTCGCGAGCGGCGTCGCGGTGACCGCGCTCGGCCACTGCCATCCCGCGCTGGTGCGCGCGCTCACCGAGCAGGCACGCACGATCTGGCACGTGTCGAACTGGATGACCAACGAGCCGGCGCTGCGCCTGGCCAGGAAGCTGGTCGATGCGACCTTTGCGGAGCGCGTGTTCTTCTGCAATTCCGGCGCCGAGGCCAACGAGGCCGCGCTCAAGCTCGCGCGCCGCTATGCGCACGACCACTTCGGCTTCGAAAAAATGCGCGTGGTATCGACGCTCAACGCGTTCCACGGACGCACGCTGTTCACGGTGACCGCCGGGGGCCAGGCCAAGTACGCGACCGGCTTCGGGCCGCAACCCACCGGCTTCACGCACATCCGCTACAACGACGTCGCGGGCCTGGAAGCCGCGTTTGCGGAAGAAGGCGGCGACGACATCTGCGCGGTCATCCTCGAGCCCATGCAAGGTGAAGGCGGGATGATTCCGGGCACTCCGGAATTCCTCGCGGCCGCGCGGCGCCTGTGCGACGAGCACGACGCGCTGCTCATCTTCGACGAGATCCAGAGCGGCATGGGCCGCACCGGCGCGCTGTTCTCCTATATGCAAAAAGGCGTTGTGCCCGACATTCTCACCTCGGCTAAAGGACTGGGCGGCGGCTTCCCGATCGGGGCGATGCTGACCACCGCGGAAATCGCGAGCGCGTTCTCCGTCGGAGTGCACGGCACCACCTTCGGCGGCAATCCCCTCGCCTGCGCCGTCGCGGGCGCCGTCTTCGACGTCGTCAACACCACCGAAGTTCTCGATGGCGTGCGCGCGCGTCACGCGCTATTCATGGAAGGCCTGCGCACGATCAATGCGCGCCGTGAAGTCTTCGCCGACATCCGCGGCGAAGGCGTCTGGCTCGGGTGCGAGCTGAAAGCACCGTGGCAAGGCAAGGCTGCCGACGTGATGAAGGCATGCAGCGATGCGGGCCTGATCGTGCTCATGGCGGGGCCCGACGTGGTGCGCATCGCCCCCTCTCTGGTGATCAGCCTCGACGAGATCCTCGAGGGCCTCGGTCGCCTCGAAACCGCGCTGGGCAAGGCGCTGGTCTGACGCACGTTTGACCCGCTGACGGCTGCCGGATGTACGGAGTGCCACTGCGGCAGGCACGCACGTCGCCGATCGACGAGGTTCTCGACAGGCACTGGCTCCTCGCGGCTTGCGCACTCGTCGCGCTGACGCTCGCCGCGCACGCGATGGTGCTCGCGGCGCCCGGCTTCTATTCCGCGGACGAGTGGCAGAAGGTCGACTACATCGAGGCGCGCGGCTTCGCCGATTTCGTGCGCGCGTATCTGACGCTTCGCCCCGGACCCGAATTCGGCTATCCCGTTCGCCCCATCGGCTTTCTGCAGCAGGGCGTCGCGGCGCTGTGGATGCGCAGCGCACCATGGGCAGCGCACCTTATGAGTGTGATGAATCACGCGCTGGTCGCGCTGACGTTCGTCTGGGTGCTGCGCCGCGCGGCCATTGCGCGCCGCACCGCTTGGATTGCCGGCGCATTGTTCGTGATTTCGCCGCTGACCTCGATCGCGACGGGGTGGGTCGCCGCGAACTTCGACCAGCTGTACGTCTTCTTCCTGCTGCTCCTCGCAGCGTTGGTAGTCCGCCCCGCCGCCGATCGCATGGGCTTGGTGCGAGCGGCTTGCATACTGCTGGCGACGGTGGCCGCGCTGCTTTCCAAGGAAACAGCGGTTGTCGCTCCGGCCGTAATGGCGCTCATCGCCTACGCGGCGTGGTTGCGCGACCGCGCGCGCTTCTCATGGAGCTTCCACGCGCAGGCGCTGTTCCTGGCCGCGCTGCCGGTCTCGCTCTATCTCGGTTATCGCGGGAGCGCGATCGGGAATTCGCTCCTGGGAGACGGCATCGACTTCTACACGCCGTCGATCGCCAACGTTCCATGGAACATCTGGCGTCTGTTCGCGTTCCCGTTCCGTCCGAACCTGCTGGAAATGTCCGATGCGGTGTTCGCGTCGGTGTGGCAGCCGTCGCTGGCGGTGCTTGCGCATGCGGTGCTGGTCTTTATGGTCGCGCGGATGTTCGGCGCGCGCTGGGCGATCCTGTATCTGGCCGGGTACTTCGTTTTCCTGATCCCGGTGCTGTTCATTCCGTCACCAGGCGCGCACTGCCTGTATGGCAGCGCACTCGCGATGGCGCTCGCGATGGCGGCGGTGCTGGTGCGGTCAGTGCAGACGCGAAGCACCCCTGCGACGCTGCTGGTCGCCGTTGGCGTGAGCGTTCTATTCGCGCACGCATGGCTCATTCAGGCGAGCATGTTCGAAACCGCCCGCTGCCAGACCCGGTTTCTCGCCGACGTCGATTCTGCGCTGGCGGCCGAGGACACCGCCGAACGGCGGCCGCTTCGCATCATCGCCGAGCAGGGACCCGGCGCGCGCGCGGCGGCGCGGGTGGCCGGCGCGCGCGAGCGCTACACGCGCGACGGCGCACCGCTGGTGGTTGTCGAGCAGGGATCGGACGAGCGGGCGCCGACGCAATCGCATCCGCTGCGCCTGCAACTGACGTCGGCGTGCGCACTGATTCCAGCGAGCGCTTCGACGTCCAACTGAAGCGCCGCTACTCCGGCGCGTGCACCGGCAGGCGCCTATGCTCGCGCACCGGCGACCACAGCACGGCCACCAGAGAAAGCACGAGACCTAGGACGCCCACCGTGAGCAGCGTCGGTCGCAGGCCGACGACGGTGGCGAGCGCGCCTCCGACCAGCGACCCCAGCGGCGCGGCCGCAACCCCAAAAAAGCGCATGGTGGCCGTCATCCTTCCCAGCAGACGGTCAGGTGTGATCGCCTGGCGCAGCGCGAGATAGTTGATGCCCCACATGATCGCGCCGAAGTCGAAGACGAGCATGGTGAGCCCGAGCGCAATCGTCGCGAACCACACTGGCCCGCCGATGAGCCCATAGGCCTGCCACGCCAGCGCGGTCATGATGAGGCCGTTGACCAGCATCGGCCCGACGCCGTAGCGCGACGAGAGACGCTGCGCGAGCATCGATGCCAGTACGCAGCCCACCCCACCCGCGGCGAAGGCAAAGCCGATCGCCCCCGGCGAGAGCAGCAGCTCGCGCGTGGCGAACAGGATCAGCACCGCGATCTGCATGTGGTGGAGAAACTGCCATGTGCCCGCCAGCCACGCGAGCCCCCACAGCGTGCGGTTGCCCCACACCAGTCGAATCCCTTCGCCGATCTCCTTCCACACGCCCGAGCGCACGCCCGGATGCGGAACGTCGTTGCGCCCCTCGACGCGACGCAAGAGCGCCGCCGAAACGAAAAAGGCGACCGCGTCGACCACGATCGCAAACGGGGCGGTCAGCAACTGCACCAGCGCGCCAGCGATGCCGGGCGCGATCAGCGCCGCCGACGTCTCGCCGAGCGCGGTCTTGGCGTTGGCTTCGACCAGCCGTTTGCGGCCCGCCATCTGCGCGAGCAGGACCTGGTACGCCGCGCCGCCGACGACGTTCTGCACGCCGCACAGGAATCCAACTGCGAACAGGATCTCGATCGATAGCGCGCCCATCCACGCGGTGAGCGGAATGGCAAGCAGCACCACGCCGCGTCCGATGTCGGACAAGATCACGACCGGCAGCTTGCGCACGCGATCGAGCAGCACGCCGGCGTGCAGGCTCACCAGTGCGAAGGGCAGCGTTTCGAGCGCGACCAGAATTCCCATCTGCATCGGCGTGGCGTTGAGCAGCAGCGCTGCGGTCAGCGGCAGCGCGAGATTGGTGATCTGCGCGCCGAACGACGTGATGGTGAGCGAGATCCACAGCTTCCGGAAATCGCGCGAAAGCCAGAGGCCGCGGAAGCGGCGTTGGAGCGAGGATCTGAGCGCGTTGGTCTTTTTCATAGGCTTTTCCTCCGGCCGCGTCGCCAAGGCGCGCGGCCGCCGTGCACGGTCACCTGCAGCACCGGCGGAAAGCCAATTTCGGGAACGGACTGCGCCCGGAATCGGTTCCCGCCACACCTGGGCGGGAACACGCTCAGGCGTCTAGTACAGCGTTGGCGGCGGGGACTGCGGCATGAGTGCAATGCCGGAGCCGTGCGCGCCGATGGAATGTCCCCATGCGAACGCGCGCGCCGCGATGCTGGTCGCGGTGACGATGATCGTCGGCGTTCTGGTCATGGTGGAGAGATTCCTCGAAGGGTTGGAAGGATTTGCCTCGATTGTACTCAGGGAGGGACGCCGATTGCAATTTGCGTCGCTACTTTGCGGCGCAGCATCGCTTCGATGTTGCATGCGCGCCACGCCGCGCACGGCGGCGCTATCGCTTAAGCGTCGCTTCGCGAAGTGCCGGGTCGAGGTCCCAGTAGCGCCACGGATTCCAGTTGAACGGCGTGTACTTGAATCCGATCATCCATGGCTGCAGCAACACGTTGTCGAATCGGTACGCCGTCATCTTCATCGGCGAGTAGATGCTGACCAGCTTCGAGAGCTTGCGTATCACCGCGTCGCGCTCGGGGCCGTTCTTCATGTGCTTGCCCTTGTCGTAGAGCTCGTTGAACTGCGGCAGGTTGAAGCGCGGAAGGTTCGAGAGCCCGGCATTGGGTCCGTAGAGCAGACCCAGAAAGCCGAAGCCTTCCGGCGAGCCTGCGGTATTCGCCAGTCCCCACATCTGCAGCTGGCCGGCACGTGACTGCTTCAGAAGGTCGGGGAATTTCTGGAACGTGAACACGGTCCGTACACCAATCGAGTTCATGCTTTTTTTCCACAACTCCGCGCGCTGGCGCTCGAAGTTGTCGGGAGGCGATGCGATCGTGATCGTGAACGGCCGGCCATCGGGAAGATTGCGCCACCCCTCGCTGTCACGCTTGTAGCCCATGATGTCGAGCAGCGCATTGGCAGTCACGGGATCGAAGTTGGTGCGATCAACGAAATTCGGGTCGTACCCGATGACCGGGGGCGGCAGAAACTGCGTCGCCGGCGCGCCCTGCCCCTGGCGGAGGACATTGACCTCATCCTGCACGTTATAGGACATCGCGATCGCGCGTCGCAGCGCGATCTGTTCGCGCGAGTAGCCGCCGACGATCGGATCATCCATGTTGAAGTATTCGAAGGTGATCGACGGCATGAACTGCTGGATGTGACGAATGCCGCGCTTGGCCAGCTCCGGCTTGAGCTTGCCGTTACCGTCGAGCACGTTATAGATCAGATCCGGCGGGACGGGATTGGAGACATCGAGCTCGCCCTTGATGAACGCCAGCAGACGCGGGTTGGCTTCCTCGATGATGATCATCTCGATACGGCCGATCATGGGAATGCGCTTGCCCTTCATCACCTTCATGATCTCTGCGTCGGCGGGATCGTCGCTCTCCGGAAAATACTGCTCGCGAAAGGTCGGGCTCGCCTCGAGCGTGACTTTCTGCGAACGCACCCAGCCCTTGAGCACGTAAGGACCGGTCCACACCGGGTTGGCCATCGCGCGGTGCGACGCATCGCCATAGGCCTCGATCACCTCGCGCGCGACCGCGGCGGTGGTATTCGACGCGAGGTCGTCGAGCAGGTCGTAATCGGGGGCCTTGAGCTTGAGTTGGATTGTGTAGCGGTCGAGCGCCTTCATTCCCTCGAACTCGATGTCGTAGAGATTGGCGCCGCTGGCGGCAGCCTTGCCGAACTCCAGGTCGCCGACGAAGCGGTCGGTCACCACCTCGATGTTCGGCGCGCGCACCTTGGGATCGATCAAGCGCTTCCAGGAATAGATGTAATCGTACGCCGTGAGCTCGCGCTTCTTGCCCTTGAATACGGCGTCGTCAGAGAAGTAAATGCCCGGCTTGACTTTGATGATCCAGGTCTTGCCGTCATCCGTGATCTGCGGCAACGCGGCTGCCGTGTTGGGAATGACCTTGAACGGGCGCGCAAGATAGTCGTACCCGTACAGCGGATCGAAAATAACCCGGGTCACGAAGACCGAATAGAGATCGCTGACCGCCTGAGGATCGAACCCGGTTTCGGCGGCCTGAACCGCGACGCGCAGCGTCTTGTTCATGTCGGCGGCGCGTGCCGGCAGCGCGGCGATCAGCGCCGCCGCGACGATGCATGCGATCGATGTTGCGGGGCTTCTCTTTCGCACCACGCTCGATTTCACAGCAGCTTTTCGATCTCGCCGCGCATGGCGTCGGGCTCGACGTTTGGCGCGTAGCGCTCCACCACGCGGCCGCTGCGATCGACCAGAAACTTGGTGAAGTTCCATTTGATCGCCTCGGAGCCGAGCAGGCCGGGCTTTTCCTTTTTCAGGTACTGGTACAGCGGCGCCGCGTCGGCGCCGTTCACTTCGACCTTGGCGAACAGCGGAAAGCTTACGCCGTAGTTGATCTCGCAGAACGACTCGATCTGCTTCTCGTCGCCGGGTTCCTGCGCGCCGAACTGGTTGCACGGGAATCCGAGCACCTCGAGCCCCTTGCCGTGCAGCTTCTTGTAGAGTTCCTCGAGGCCTTTGTATTGCGGCGTGAAGCCGCACTTGCTGGCGGTATTGACGATCAGCAGGACCTTGTCCTTGTACTGGTCGAGCTTCTGCGCCTTGCCGTGGATGTCCTTGACCGTGAAATCGTAGACCGATGCCATGTTCTTTTCCGTGAAAGCGAGAGGGCAGAATTATGCCCCTTCCCTGCTCGAGGCGCGAGCCGAGAAGGTCGCCGCCCGACACGGCCTGTGGCATGCTGAGCGCGGGCAACCCGACCGCGCTCAAAATGGATCCCAACCTCATCGTCCTCGCTTTCTCCGCGGTGGTCATCGCCGCGTACGCGTTCGACGTCCTGTGCCGGAAGGCCAAGCTGCACTTCCCGGGCGGCGCGGTGATGGTGGTCGTGCTGGCGGGCGCCGCGCTGCTGAGCGTCGGGGCGCGTGCCGGCGCGCCGGAGGCCAGCCCATCTCCGCTCGATGTGACAGTGCCGATTCAGGATCCGGTCGAACCGTAGCCGCCGCCGCCCGGCGTCTGCACGACGAATACGTCACCGGGCTGCATCGGCGCCTGGAACGTCGCACCGAATTCCTCGCGCGAGCCATCGACGCGCTCGATCCAGTTGCGGCCGCGTGCACCGGGCATGCCGCCGGCGATGCCGAACGGTGCGATGCGCCGATGGTTGGCGAGCATCACGGCGGTCATCGCCTCGAGAAAGCGCACCCGGCGCTCGCCACCGTCGCCGCCGCGATGCGCGCCATCACCGCCGCTGCTGCGTCGTATGGCAAAGGACTCCAGGCGCACCGGGAATCGCCACTCGAGCACCTCGGGGTCGGTGAGGCGGGAGTTGGTCATGTGCGTCTGCACGACACTGGCGCCGTCGAAGTCGGGCCCCGCGCCGGCGCCGCCGGCGATGGTCTCGTAGTACTGGTGGCGATCGTTGCCGAAGGTGAAGTTGTTCATCGTGCCCTGCGAGGCTGCGAGCACGCCCAGCGCTCCGTAGAGCGCGTCGGTGATCGCTTGCGAGGTCTCGACGTTGCCCGCCACCACTGCGGCGGGATAGCGCGGCGCCAGCATGGACCCTTCCGGAATGACGATCGACAGCGGTTTGAGGCAGCCCGCGTTCATCGGGATCTCGTCGTCGACCAGCGTTCGGAAGACATAGAGCACGGCAGCCTTGCAGACCGCCGACGGCGCATTGAAGTTGTTGGACTGCTGCGCGCTCGTCCCGGTGAAGTCGATGCTGGCTTCGCGCTGCGCCTTGTCGATGCGTATGCGCACGGCGATGCGGGCGCCGTTGTCCATCTCGTATTCGAACGCACCGTCGCGAAGCACGTCGAGCACGCGGCGCACCGACTCCTCCGCGTTGTCCTGCACGTGGCGCATGTACGCACGCACGACATCCAGGCCGAAATGACCGACCATCTTGCGCAACTCCTCGATGCCGCGCGCACACGATGCGACCTGCGCGCGCAAATCGGCGACGTTCTGGTCGATGTTGCGCGACGGATAGCGGCCGGAGGCCAGGATCGCACGCACCTCGGCGTCGAGAAAGCGGCCTTCGGCGACCAGCTTGACGTTGTCGAGCAGCACACCCTCCTCGTCGACGTGAGTCGAATCGGGCGGCATCGATCCCGGGGTGATGCCGCCGATGTCGGCGTGATGGCCGCGCGAGGCGACGTAGAACTGCGGCATTGCACCGGGTCGGTCGTCGAGAAACACTGGAGCGATAACGGTGACATCGGGCAGGTGCGTGCCGCCGTTGTACGGCGCATTGAGCACATAGACGTCACCGGACTTGAGTGTACCGGCGCGCGCATCGATGATGGTGCGCACGCTTTCGCCCATCGAACCAAGGTGCACGGGCATGTGCGGCGCGTTGGCGATCAGGCTGCCTTCTCCGTCGAACACCGCGCACGAAAAGTCCAGGCGCTCCTTGATGTTGACCGAGTATGCGGTGTTGGCGAGCGTCACGCCCATCTGTTCGGCAATCGCCATGAACAGGTTGTTGAACACCTCGAGCAGCACCGGGTCGGCATTGGTGCCGATGGCGTGCACGCGCTGCAGCGGCGCGACGCGCTCCAGAACCATGTGATCGCGCGGCGTGAGCGTCGCCTCCCATCCCGGCTCGACCACCGTCGTCGCGTTGGTCTCGGCGATGATCGCCGGTCCGGCGAGCCGGTCACCGGGGCGCAGCTCTTCGCGAGCGTAAACCGGCGCGTCGTGCCACGTTCCCCCGGTATACACGCGCTGGCGCTTCGCCGGCTGCGCGCGGCCCGCGCGCGGCGCGAACGTGGGCAGCGCCTCGTCGGGTGTGGCGACCACGCCGGACGCCTCGACTGCGATCGCCTCGACGATGAGCGGCTTGTCCTGCATCAGGAAACCGTACTGCGCGCGGTAGCGTTGCTCGAAGTCGGCGACGATGGCGGCGATGTGCCGGTCGTTGGCGGCGGCCGCGGGTCGCGCGTACGGGATTTCCAGCGTCGTGTCGGTGCCTGCGTATTTCAGATGCAGGTTGCGTGCGATGACGATCGATGCTGGCGCGATCCCCTGCGCTTCGATTTCCGACTGCGCGACAGCCTCGAGCTTCGCGAAGACCGCTTCCGCCGCGACCAGTGACGGCGCATCGAGCTCGGCCTCGACCGCGTGCTGGCGAAGCGCGCGCACGTCGGCCAGACCCATGCCGTACGCCGAGAGCACGCCTGCCAGGGGATGGATGAATATGCGCGTCATGCCCAGCGCATCGGCGACCGCGCACGCATGCTGTCCGCCGGCGCCACCGAAGCAGCACAGCGTGTAGCCGGTGACGTCGTAGCCGCGCTCGACCGAGATGTGCTTGATCGCGTGCGCCATGTTGTCGACGGCGACGCGCAGGAAGCCGTCGGCGATCGCCTCCGGAGACCGCGGCGCACTGCCCGAGCGTTGCAACGCACGCGCCACCTCGTCGAAACGCTCGCGCACGACCGCGGAGTCGAGCGGAAGATCGGCGTGCTCGCCGAACACGTGCGGGAACAGCTCGGGGTCGATCTTGCCCACCATCACGTTGCAGTCGGTGACGGTGAGCGGACCACCGCGGCGGTACGATGCCGGTCCCGGGTTGGCGCCCGCAGAATCCGGGCCGACGCGAAAGCGCGCGCCGTCGTACGAGCACACCGAGCCTCCACCCGCCGCGACGGTGTGGATGCGCATCATCGGCGCACGCAGGCGAACGCCCGCCACCTCGGTGACGAAGGCTCGCTCGTACTCGCCCGCGTAGTGGGTGACATCGGTGGAAGTCCCGCCCATGTCGAAGCCGATGATGCGGTCGAATCCGGCGAGCCGCGAGACCTGCACAGCACCGACGATGCCACCGGCTGGCCCTGACAGGATCGCGTCCTTGCCCTGGAAGCGATGCGCGTCGGTAAGCCCGCCCGACGACTGCATGAACTGCAGGCGCACGCCGGGCAGTTGCGATTCCACCTGCGCGACGTAGCGACGCAGGACCGGCGAGAGGTACGCATCGACCACGGTGGTGTCGCCGCGCGACACGAGCTTCATGAGCGGGCTGACCTCGTGGCTCACCGAAACCTGCGTGAAGCCGATCGCGCGCGCGCATTCAGCAAGGCGCCGCTCGTGCGCGGTGTGCCGGTAGCCGTGCATGAGCACGATCGCGCAGGCGCGGATCCCGCCGGAGTACGCCGCACGCAACGCCGTTTCGGCGGCCGCCACATCGAGAGGCCGGACAATTTCGCCGTGCGCGCCGATGCGCTCGTCGATCTCGATGACGCGCTCATAAACGAGGGTGGGCAGCACGATGTTGCGCACGAACAGCTTGGGTCGATTCTGGTAGCCGATACGCAATGCATCGCCGAAGCCGCGCGTGATGGCGAGCACGGTGCGCTCGCCACGGCGCTCCAGCAGCGCATTAGTGGCGACGGTCGTGCCCATTTTCACGGCATCGATCTGTCCCGCAGGAATGGGCGCGCCATCGGCAAGGCCGAGCAGCGTCCGAATGCCGTGCACCGCCGCGTCGGTGTAGCGCTCGGGATTGTCGGAGAGCAGCTTGAGCGTGGCGAGGCTGCCGTCAGGCCGACGCGCGACCAGGTCGGTAAAGGTTCCGCCGCGATCAATCCAGAATTGCCAGCCTGCTTGTTTCCGGCCTGAGTGCACGTGAAAAACTCGCGGGAGAAAGGAGGATGTCGGGTTCGCGCGGCGCCAAAGGCATGCTCAGCGCATCCGTGACGCGGATCAATCGCGCTCGGACGATTCGCGCGCGTTGCCGGGAGCATTGTGCCCCAACGCCGTTTTCGCGTCTTGCGCGAATTGACAGCCGACAGGGTCTGCCTTAGGTTCGGGGTTTGATCGCATTCCCCGGGGAATCTACCAATGACGCGAATCCAGGCACTCGTGGCCGCCTGCGCGATCGGCGCAGCATTCGGCGCCGCCGCGCAGACCAAGTGGGACATGCCGACGGCGTATCCCGCCACCAACTTCCACACCGAGAACATCAACCAGTTCGTCGCCGACGTCGACAAGGCCACCGGCGGCAAGCTCAAGATCACGGTCCATCCCAACGCATCGCTGTTCAAGGCCAACGAGATCAAGCGCGCGGTGCAGGGCAACCAGGCGCAGGCGGGCGAGATCCTGCTGGTGAACTTCGAGAACGAGGATGCATTCTTCGGGCTGGACGGCGTCCCGTTCCTCGCGACCAGCTACGCCGACGCGATGAAGCTCTATAAGGCGGAAAAGAAGATGCTCGAGGACAAGCTCTCGAAGCAGGGAATCAAGCTGCTCTACACCGTGGCGTGGCCGCCGCAGGGGATCTACGCCAACCGCACCCTTAACAGCGCCGCCGACATGAAGGGGCTCAAGTGGCGGGCGTACAGTCCCGCGACGTCGCGCATCGCCGAGCTCGTCGGCGCGCAGCCGGTCACGGTCCAGGCCTCCGAGCTCACGCAGGCGCTTGCCACCGGCGTGGTCGATTCGTACATGTCGTCGGGATCCACCGGTTTCGACACCAAGACCTACGAGAGCATCAAGAACTTCTACGATACGCAGGCGTGGCTTCCCAAGAACGCGGTCATCGTCAACCAGCAGGCCTTCGACGCGCTCGACAAGGCGACGCAGGATGCGCTGCTCAAGGCCGCGGCGGACGCCGAGGTGCGTGGATGGAAGGCCTCCGAGGAAAAGAATGGCTGGTATCTCGACCAGCTCAAGCAGAAGGGCATGACCATCGTCAAGCCGGCGCCGCAGCTCACCAGCGATCTCAAGAAGGTCGGCGACACGATGCTGCAGGACTGGCAGAAGAAGGCCGGGCCCGAGGGACAGGCCGCCGTCGACGCCTACAGGAAAATGTAGCGCTCCGGTGTCGACTGCCCGCCGATTCCTCGACGCGCTCTACGACGCCGCCGCCTACGTGGCGGCGTTGTTTTTGATTTGCACGCTGGCAATGGTTCTGCTGGGCATTTTCGGTCGCCTGCTCTCGTTCCAGATCCGCGGTACCGACGCTTATGCCGGCTATTTCATGGCCGGGGCCGGCTTTCTCGCGCTCGCGCACACGCTGATGCGCGGCGAGCACATTCGCGTGACACTCGTGCTCGAGCACACCGGCGCGACGGCGCGGCGCTGGCTGGAGCGATGGTCGATCGCCGCCGCGTTGCTGCTCAGCATCGCCTTCGCGTACTACAGCTCGCGGTTGGCGTGGCAGTCGCATGCCTTCCACGACATCTCCACCGGCAACGATGCGACCCCGCTGTGGATTCCGCAGTTGTCGATGGCGATCGGCAATGTGATTTTAGCGATCGCCCTCCTCGACTTGTTCGTCGCCGAGTTGCGCGGCACACGCCGCATGACGCGTCCGACCAGCGAACCCGCGCACGTCGAGTAGCAACGAGCAGCGAGCATGGACCTGCTGATCACGACGTTGCTCATCATCGCGCTGTTCGCGCTGCTCGGCAGCGGGGTCTGGATCGGGATCGCGCTCGCCGGCGTCGCCTGGATCGGGATGGAGCTCTTCTCGTCGCGACCGGCGGGCGACGCGATGGCGGTCACGATCTGGGGCTCGGCGTCGTCGTGGACGCTGACCGCTTTGCCCCTGTTCGTTTGGATGGGCGAGATCCTGTTCCGCACGCGCCTGTCCGAGGACATGTTCAAGGGTCTCGCGCCTTGGCTTGAGCGGGTGCCGGGTCGGCTCCTGCACACCAACATCATCGGCTGCACGATTTTCGCCGCCGTTTCGGGCTCGTCGGCGGCGACCTGCGCGACCATCGGGAAGATGACGCTGCCGGAACTGGCCGCGCGCGGCTATCCCGAGGACATTACGATCGGCACGCTTGCCGGCGCGGGAACGCTGGGACTGCTTATTCCGCCGTCGATCATCATGATCGTCTACGGCGTCTCGGCCAACGTGTCGATCGCGCACCTGTTCATTGCAGGCGTCATTCCAGGGCTGCTCCTCGCGTCTCTGTTCTCGGGTTACATCGTGATATGGGCGCTACGCCACCCGCACAAGATTCCGGCGATCACCGAGCACACCACGCTGCGGCAGAAACTGCATGCGGCGCGCCACCTGATCCCGGTCGTGCTGCTGATCGCGCTGGTGCTGGGCTCGATCTACGCTGGCGTCGCCACCGCGACCGAGGCCGCGGCGTTCGGCGTGGTGGGAGCCCTCGCGATCTCGCTCGTACAGGGGTCGCTGACATGGACTACGTTCCGCGACAGCCTGCTCGGCGCCACCCGGCTGTATTGCATGATCGCGCTGATCCTCGCCGGCGCTGCGTTCCTGACACTGGCGATGGGCTACATCGGGCTGCCGAGGCATCTCGCGGAATGGATCGGCGGAATAGGGCTCTCGCGGTTCGCGTTGATCGTCGCACTTCTGATCTTCTACGCGATCCTTGGATGCTTTCTCGACGGCATCTCGATGGTCGTGCTGACGATGGGCGTGATCCTTCCCACCGTTGAGAAAGCGGGCATTGATCTGGTGTGGTTCGGCATCTTCATCGTCATGGTCGTCGAGATGGCGCAGATCACGCCGCCGGTGGGATTCAACCTGTTCGTGCTCCAAGGTATGACCAATAAGCAGATCACCTGGATCGCCTGGCATGCGCTGCCGATGTTCCTGCTCATGATCGCAGCGACGCTGCTGATCTATTTTTTCCCGCAGCTGGTGACCTATCTGCCGACGCAGATGAAATTCTCATGATAGCGACCTCGATCGCCGATGCAGGTGCTGCTCGCAGCGAGCGTGCCTACGCGGCCAAGCTGAAGACGCCGTTCGCTGTGCTCGGGATTCGCACGTCCGGTTCAAGTCTCACCGGCATCGAGTACCTCCCGCGCAGCGAGCACGCACAGGCGCCCGCCGACGCAGTGGCCGAACGTGCGTGCCGCCAGCTCGAGCGCTATCTCGGCGACCCCCAGTTCCGCTTCACGCTCCCGCTCGCGCCGCACGGCACCGCATTTCGCCGCCGCGTCTGGGACGCGCTGGCGAGCATTCCGGTCGGCGAGTCGCGTACCTACGGCGAGATGGCGCGCAGGCTCGCGACGGCGCCGCGTGCAATTGGCGGCGCCTGCGGCGCCAATCCCATCGCGCTGGTGATTCCCTGCCATCGCGTGGTCGGGAGCCAAGGCTCGCTAGGCGGATTCATGGGTGCGATCGACGGTGATCCCATCGCGATCAAGCGCTGGCTGCTCATGCACGAGGGCTATCGCTTCGGTCGCTAGCGTCGACCGGTTGCGCAACGCTTGCCATGGCGATCGCCAATCCCGTTCCCGCCCCCGACGCCGTCAAGCTGATCGACGCGTTCTGCGACCAGGTGTGGCTGCAGGACGGACTGGCGGCGTCGAGCTTGGCGAGCTATCGCCGCGACCTCGCCGCATGGTCGGTGTGGCTGGCGCGCCACAGCGGCAAGACACTGCTCGCGGCCGAGCGCGTCGATGTCGAAGGCTTTCTCGCGGCGCAGTTTCGCGCCAAGGCCCGCGCCACTTCGATCGGGCGGCGACTTTCGTCGCTGCGACGCTTCTATCGGCTGCACCTGCAGCAGGCGACGGTCAAGGCCGATCCAACCTTGCGCGTGCGCGCGCCGAAGCTGCCACGACGGCTTCCCAAGAATCTGTCCGAAGCGCAGGTGGAAGCGTTGCTCGCGGCGCCCAACACCGAGAGTGTGCTCGGGCTTCGCGATCGCGCCATGCTCGAAACGCTCTACGCCTGCGGGTTGCGCGTGTCCGAGCTGGTCGGGTTGACGCTCGCTCAGGTGAGCCTCGACATGGGCGTGGTCCGGGTGATCGGCAAGGGACGCAAGGAGCGCATGGTGCCACTGGGGGAAGAAGCGATCGACTGGGTCGCGCGCTACACATCGACCGCGCGGACGACTTTGGCGGGCAAGGCCAGGACCGATGCGCTCTTTCTGAGCGCCCGCCGCGCGCCGATCACGCGCCAGGCGTTCTGGCAGCTCATCAAGCGCTACGGCACGATTGCCGGCATTCCCCGGGCTTCGCTCTCGCCGCATGTAGTGCGACACGCGTTCGCGACGCACCTGCTCAACCACGGCGCCGACCTACGCGTGGTCCAGCTCCTGCTCGGGCACTCCGACATCACCACCACCACGATCTACACCCACGTCGCGCGCGAGCGACTGAAGCAGCTGCACGCGCGCCACCATCCACGCGGCTAGACTGCATCCCCGTTAGAATATTGCAGTGCGACCTTCTCAAATAACCCGCGCGCTTGGACTCCGCTGGATGCGCTGGCACACTATCGGGATCGATAACTGCACATCCAGAGACAAACCAGCGCAGATCCGCGTCGAGTTTCGCTGCAACCTCTGCGGCGCCCATTGCAACGTCCCCGCGAGCGCAATTTCAAGAGAAAGCCGTTCCTGCGTTGATTGCGGGTCCACCGTGCGCCTGCGGAGCATCATTCATCTGCTCACCACAGAGCTCTTCGGACGGAGCATTCCGCTGCCTGAACTGCCCCTGCGCAAGGACATCGTGGGAATCGGGCTGTCCGATGCTGTCTGCTATGCCGCCGCGCTGGCTCAGAACCTCTCCTATACGAACACCTTCTTCGATATCGAACCTCGCCTGGACATCGCAAATGTGGATGAAAATCTCAGTGGGATCTACGATTTCATCATCGCCAGCGACGTGTTCGAGCACATCGCACCACCGGTCTCACGTGCCTTCAACAATGCTCGCCGGTTGCTTAAACCCCAAGGATTCATGGTATTCACCGTTCCATACACTCTTGAGACAGACACCATCGAACACTTTCCGCAGCTCAACGACTACAGGATCGTAAAGACCGACGCTGGTTTCCAGCTGGAAAACCGCACCTTGGACGGCGAGATACAGGTCTTTGCCGATCCGATTTTTCATGACGGCAGTGGCGTGACCCTCGAAATGCGACTTTTTTCGCGCCTCGCGCTGGAGCGTGAATTCGCAGGTGCCGGATTTTCGCGGCTGCGATTTGCCGACGAAGGATCTCCAGCTTACGGCATTGGCTCCCAGAAACCGTGGGAAATCCCGATGGTCGCGCACGCATGAACGTGGGCGGATCCCACTTTCCAACCCCAATTCGTCAGTTGCGCGGCGCGCCCGCCGTCACGGGCAAGCGATGCGAAGCGATGTCACCTGAGCCACGCCTCAAACGCCTGTCCCTCCTCATGATCATGGCTCCAATAATCTAGAGTACATCCGGCGGCTTCAGACAACTTGCGCATGCTCTTCGATGAGAAGTACTGGATATGCGCAGGCACGTGGTTGTACGAATAGCGTTCCCATAGCGCGAGGTCGCCCTTCCGGTCTTTCCAGCCGATGGGCCGATGCGGCGCCGTCACAAAGATCACCCCTCTGCGACCAAGGAGGGATTTGCAACGCCGAATCACCCCGACAGGATCGACAAGATGTTCGATCACATGAGTGAGCGATATGACGTCATAGGGCGCATGTTGGTCGACTGCTTGACTGTTTATCTCACTGTGAATGTAGAAATCAACCCAAGGGCACGCTTGTACTGCCTCCGGGGAAATGTCCTGTGCCACCGTCACATTATTCGGATTGACCGACTTTGCTGCCCTGCACATCCACGCTAAGCCGGCGCCGACCTCCAAGACGACAACGTTGTCGCAGGTGGTGTGACCCGCTCTATTGACGACGCGCCGAAAGCAGCCATTCATGTAGTCGACCATAAGCGCCACGCGTGCCGGGACCGTGTATGCGGGATCATCAAATTGGCCCGACTCGACATAAATGGTGCGGAGGTCGTCAGGCGACGGCGCTGGTGATATGTACAAGAGGGCGCAACTCCGGCATTGAACAAAATCCCACTCCGGCTGACTGAGCTTCAACGCGAAATTCGTCTTGAGCTTGCCGACGCCTCGTGGCTCGGAACCGGCGCATACCGGGCACTCCCGGACGAGAGCACCCGCGTTCGATCTCGACGGGAAGAGTTGCATATCCTTCAGAGTCAGCGCCGCTGAAGCAGCCGGTATTTCAAACGATGCAGGGCAACGAGAATCCGCCAGGTCTTCGAATTCACCAATGCTTGAATGTCGGACGCGCGGCCTTGGTGAATGGTGAGGAAGTTGCGGAAACGCTGTTCTTTTTCAATCAACAGCTTCTGATACATGGCCAAAAGTCCATCGCGCCCCTGTGTACAGATATGAAGTTGCAACATGTCTTCATCGGTCAATGTGTGACCGGCTCGAAGCGCAGGGGGCAATGGCTGCGGAACGTAGAAGGTCGTATGTGGCGCAACGACCTCTTCCGCTGGGCGGTCCTTCGTGTAAAGGTATATCGAAAAGGACTTGCGGGTTAAATTCTGCTTGTTGGCAGGCAGCTTGATTCGCCGAAACGCGTGCCAGGAATATTCGTTGGTCTCGAA